>NZ_KI911560.1:0-302002 GCF_000515275.1 Methylophilus sp. 5 | reverse complement strand
ATCAGGTCGCGCAAATCCAGCCATATGCAGACTATCCGCTGAGCCATGATGATGTGTTTTGCTCCTTGCTGACGGCTTATCAATTCAAGTCATCCGCTTGCCATAGCGACTATCACTGGCTGATCAACACGCGAGCGCTTAAAGCGCAGCCCGCCCAATAAGCCTGCTTCAGCCCGCATTGTTTGCTCAAGCCCTAGTAGCTGCGCGTAAGTGGCAGGTACGTTATTGTGCGTTGGCTAACGCAATAAACGCCTGCACATAATCAATCTGCACCTCTGTTTCGCGTATGCCTAAGTAAATCTGCTTGGCGATGCCTTGCTTACCCAGTTTTACCGGCACCACCTCAAAACGGCTTTGATACTCTTCGACCAGCCAGCGCGGCAAGGCCGCGACACCACGGCCGCTGGCGACCATTTGCAGCATGATGTCTGTGGTTTCTATTGGCTTGTGCAACTGCGGGCTGATGCCTGCGGGTTGCAAAAACTGGTTATAAATATCCAGTCTATCAATATCGACCGGATAGGTAATCAGGGTTTCGCTGCTGAGCTGCTCGGGCAGCACATAGGCCGACTGCGCCAATGCGTGCTGGCTATTCACCACCAGCACCTGTTCGTAATCAAACACTGGTTGAAACATCAGGCCGGGTTTATACAGCGGGTCTGGGGTGACCAGCATGTCGATCTCGTAGCCAAACAGAGCGCCTATGCCGCCAAACTGGAACTTCTGTTTAACATCTACATCTACGTCCGGCCAGGCGGCTAAATAGGGTGACACCACTTTGAGTAGCCATTGGTAACACGGGTGACACTCCATGCCTATGCGCAGGGTGCCGCGCTCGCCTTGCGCAAACTGGCGCAAGCGTTCTTCAGCGAGCGAAAGTTGCGGTAACAATCGGTTGGCGACCGCCAGCAGGTATTGCCCGGCTTGCGTGAGCCTTAAACTGCGACCTTCACGTAGCCAGATATCCGTGCCTAATTGCTGCTCCAGCTTTTTAATCGAGTGACTGAGGGCTGATTGGGTCAGGAATAAATGTTCGGCAGCGGCTGTCAATGAGCCTTGCCGCTCAACTTCACGAATAATTGCTAAATGGATACGTTCAATCATCGGGTTTATGTATGAATAAAATTAATTGATTGTTGAAATAATACCATTTTACTTCATGGTTTGTGTTTTTTAGAATGCGTGTTCTGAAACGATTAATCACGAGGCACACATGGTTACCACACACAATCTTGGATTTCCGCGCATAGGCGCAAAACGCGAATTAAAGTTTGCTTTAGAAGCTTATTGGAAAGGGCAGTCTTCACTAGATGCATTGAAACAGGTTGGCCAGGACTTACGCCGCGGCAACTGGGCGTTGCAAGCTAATCTGGACTTGGCACCTGTGGGTGACTTTGCGTTTTATGACCAGGTGCTGGACATGAGTTTTACGCTGGGTAATTTGCCAGCCCGTGTACAAGGCTTTCATGGCGATGATTTGGATAACTACTTCCGTGTGGCACGTGGTCGCTCTGCCGAGTCTGCTGAAGAACATGCGCATTGCTGCGGTGGCGTGGCGGCGGGTGAAATGACCAAGTGGTTTGATACCAATTATCACTATATCGTGCCGGAATTTACTGCCGACACACAGTTCAAGCTAGATGCAACACGTTTGCTGGCGCAATTGTCCGAAGCTAAAGTACAGCACGTGAAAGCCAAGCCGGTGATTATCGGCCCGGTGACGTATTTGGCAATTGGCAAGGCAAAAGATGATTCAGACCGGCTGGCGTTGTTGCCACAATTGCTGCAAGTGTATACCGAGCTGCTGGAAACCTTGGCCGCACAAGGCGTAGAGTGGGTGCAGATTGATGAACCGATATTGGTGACCGAGCTAGAGGCTGACTGGCAGCATGCATTTAACCTGGCGTATCATCAATTGAAAGCTAGCCGCGTTAAATTGTTGTTAGCCACTTATTTTGGCCCATTAGCCGATAACCAATACCTGGCAGCTAACTTGCCGGTGGCTGGTTTGCATGTAGATGCCATTAATGCCCGTCAGGAAATCGTGCCATTAATTGGCATGCTGCCTGCACACAAAGTGTTATCTGTGGGCGTGATTAACGGCCGCAATATCTGGAAAACAGATTTGAATGCGACGTTGGATTGGCTGGAGCCGATAGCCGAACGTTTAGGTGAGCGTTTGTGGTTGGCGCCTTCGTGCTCGTTGTTGCATGTGCCAGTAGATCTCGATAGCGAGGTGACACTGGAGTCTGAGGTCAAGTCCTGGCTGGCCTTTGCCAAGCAAAAACTGGATGAATTGCAGGTATTGGCGACGGCATTGAATCATGGCCGTGCGGCGGTTAAAGTGGCCCTGGCAGTGAACCAGGTGGCAATTGATGCGCGTCGCACCTCGAAGCGTGTGCATAACCCACAGGTGAAAGCCGCGTTGGCAACACTCACGCCACAATTGGGCCAACGTCAAAATGGGTATGCGCAACGTGCGACCAAACAGGCCGCATTGCTCAAGTTGCCCAAGTATCCGACCACCACCATTGGCTCTTTCCCGCAAACGGCTGAGATTCGTCAGGCACGTAGTCAGTTCAAGGCGGGGGCGTTGGATAACGCTGGCTATGAAATCGCGATGAAAACTGAAATCGAACGCAGTGTACGCGAGCAGGAGTTGTTGGGCCTGGACGTATTGGTGCATGGCGAGGCCGAGCGTAACGATATGGTGGAGTACTTTGGCGAGCAGCTCGATGGCTATGCGTTTAGCCAGTTTGGCTGGGTGCAGTCTTATGGTTCCCGTTGCGTCAAACCACCTATCTTGTTTGGCGATATTAGCCGCCCGCAAGCCATGACGGTAGCGTGGATCAAGTATGCGCAATCACTCACCAGCAAGCCGATGAAAGGCATGTTGACGGGCCCGGTGACGATACTCAACTGGTCGTTTGTGCGTGATGACCAGCCACGTGCAGTGAGCTGCTACCAATTGGCATTGGCGATTCGTGAAGAGGTGCTCGATTTGGAAAAAGCAGGCATCAACGTGATTCAGATTGATGAAGCGGCCTTGCGTGAGGGCTTGCCTTTGCGTCAATCACAATGGAAAGAGTATCTGCAATGGGCGGTGGAGTCTTTCCGCATCACGGCTAACGGTGTGCAGGACGAAACCCAGATTCATACGCATATGTGCTATTCGGAGTTTAACGACATTATTGCTGCGATCGCCGACATGGATGCCGATGTGATCACGATTGAAACGTCGCGCTCGGATATGGAGTTGCTGGATGCGTTTGACACCTTCAACTACCCGAACGAAATCGGGCCGGGGGTATATGACATTCACTCGCCAAATATCCCAACCCAGGACCATATTGTGCAGTTGATGCAAAAAGCGGCCGAACGTGTGCCAGCAGAGCGTTTGTGGGTGAACCCGGATTGTGGCTTGAAAACCCGGCAATGGGCAGAAGTGTTGCCAGCACTGACCAATATGGTGGCTGCTGCCAAAACATTGCGTGCCAGTGCCTGATCGCGCGCAGTGAGCAGAGGGCTTGATACCCGTTTCACTGTATTGTCAGTGAGCAAATTTAACCGCCATGCCTGCCATGGCGGTTTTTTTATGCCTGAGTAAGTAAAGATAGGTGAGATCATGACTTGACAATCAATTGATAATGATTTTCATTTGCGAAAAAAATCAGAGCCAGCTAAGATATTGGCTATTAAGCATATATTAGCTGGCAACTGTGTTACTCACCCCTGAAAACTCCTCACTCGTTGTGACCTTGGTCTATCACTATGACCATTTGGTCAATTACGTGCGGCATCATTTTGGTGATCGGCATTTTGCGCAAGATGTGGTGCACGATGTGTGTGTCGAGTTGATAGAGCGGCCACCGCAACAGGTGGTGCATACGCCGTTGGCATTTTTACAGCACTTGCTCAAGCATAGAGCCATTGACAAATGCCGTAGCCAGCAGGTGCAGCAGCGCCATATTGCCGATATGCAAGCCATAGCGACCACCTCTAGTACGCATGATGGTGCGCATATTTTGCATTTTAAGCAGAGGCTGGCCGCGTTGATTACGATGATTGAGCAATTGCCCGCCCGTCAGCGCCAGGTGTTTTTATTGCACCGCTTGCATCAGATGCCACAGCAGGAAATTGCAGATGAATTGGGGATTTCACGCAATATGGTGACGCAGCACTTTGGCAAAGCCATGGCGGCTATTCAGCGCGCATGGGAGGTGTCACTGTGATGCTGGAGCAAAACCACATGCCTGCTGTATTGCCGAAAGCGCCAGAGGACTCGTTGTCGCCATATAGTGATGCCTTGCTGGCGCATTTTCCGGCCAAAGAAGATATTTTACGTGAGGCCAGGCAGCAAACACAGCAGCAGCGTCAATTTAAAAAAACACTGATCACCACCAGCATGTGCTTGCTGCTGACAGTGGGCTGGCTGGACCCCATGGTTTCAACCGAGACACTGCACACCGCGATTGGGCAGCAGGCGACCGTGCAATTAAAAGATGGCAGCCAGGTGATATTGAATACCAATAGCGTGCTAGTTGCCGAGCAGCATGTGCGTTCGCGCCAGCTTTATTTGCAGCAGGGCGAAGCCTTGTTCACGGTTAAGCATGGCTGGCAGCCGTTTACCGTTTACGCTAACCAGGCTGAGATCAGGGATATTGGCACCGTGTTTAATGTGCGCCATACCCAGCCTGGCGCGGTGGTGACCGTGGTTGAGGGCAGTGTAGAAGTGTATACCGCACAGCAAACGCGACTACTCACCAAGGGTATGTCTGTGAATACGCAAGCAGGCCAGATGAGCGACCATTGTTGCAACGCCCACAACGCAGCCACGGCCTGGCAACAGGGGCGGTTGATGTTTGATGCCACACCGCTGGCCGAGGTGGTGGCCGAGGTGCAGCGCTACCATGTTGGCCAGATTGACATTGCTGATCCGCGCATCGCGCAATATCGCCTGTCTGGTGAATACGACATCAAAGGCATTGATGCCTTGCTTGATGTATTGCCCGAGATTCTGCCCGTGCACGTAGACCGGCGGCCCGACCAGTCGGTTGTGATCAGGCATCGTTAAACAATGATGAGCCTCTTTTTTGTGTTGGCCGGAAAGCGCGTGCTATGGCTTTGCTAAATACGCGCTGGCAACAATTACAAGAAGTCTACTACCAGCATCATGACTGGTTGCAAGGCTGGTTACGCAAAAAAACAGGTAACAGCTGGGATGCGGCAGATATTGCGCATGACACGTTTTTGCGCGTGATGCATAAAGACAAGCTGGCGCAGTTGGCGGCGGAGCCCAGGGCTTTGCTGGTGCATATTGCCAAAGGGCTGGTGATCGATCACTGGCGCCACCAGCAAGTCGTGCGTGCTTATTATGAAACGATGGCGCAACTGCCAGCAGACTTGTGCCCATCGGTAGAAGAGCAGCATTTGATTTTAGAGTCGCTACAGCAAATTGATCGGCTATTGCAAAACATGCCTGCGCAAACCCGCGCTATTTTTTTGTTGGCGCAATTAGATGGCTTGACCTATCAACACATTGCCGACCAGCTTGGCCTGTCATTAATTACCGTTAAGCGTCATATGCGTAAGGCGTATCTGGCGTGCTTGAGCTTATGATCTCGTCCGGCACTCAGCCCGCACTGGAGCAAGCAGTAGACTGGCTGCTCAAACTGCAATCCGAGCAACCAACGGCGGCCACGCTAGAGGCGTTTGAACACTGGGTGGCTAGCCATCCGCAGCATGCAGCGGCCTGGTCACGCCTGACCCACATACAGCACACCTTTGCACAAGTGCCACACAAACACTTTGCTAAGCAGGTGCTCACAAGCATAGATCCGGCATCGCGTCGCAATGCCCTCAAAAAACTGGGCACACTGGGTATATTAGTGCCCGCTGCCTGGCTGGGTTATCGCACCTTGCCATTTTCGCGCTGGCGTGCGGAATACCAGACGGCTGTCGGTGAGCAAAAACACCTGCAATTGGGCGATGGCACACGGCTGGTCTTGAATACAGATTCAGCAGTCGATGTGCAATACCACGCCCAACGCCAGATTATGTTGCGCCAGGGGGAAATCTGGCTGGAAACCGGGCATCAGGATCAGCGCCCATTAGTCGTAACAACGCCACACGGGCAGCTGGTGCCATTGGGTACGCGCTTTAATGTCCGGTTGAGTGCAGAGCGCACCACGCTGGCCGTCACTGAGGGGGCTGTCCGTATTGACCTCCGCAATGGCCGAAGTGCAGTGGTGCAAGCCGGGCAGCAACGTTCATTTGCTCAAGATGCCTTTGAGCAAACACGGTTGGCTGAACAACGTGTGGGCACTTGGCAACAAGGCATGTTGCTGGCACAAGACATGCCGTTAGACCATTTACTCAAAGAGTTGGCGCGGTATCGCCGTGGTGTGATCCGTTGCCATCCTGATTTAAAGCAAATAACGGTGTCGGGTGCGTTTCCGTTAACCGATACCGATGCCGCGCTGGATTTGCTGCAAAAAACCTTACCGGTGCAAGTGATTGCGCCAAGCCGTTATTGGATCATGGTTGAACCTGCATCTGCCGCAGGATAAAAAATGTTGTTTACCCTGATACTTTTTTAGCATTCGTCCGGTGTACATGATGAAGGCCGTTTCAAGGCCATTTCATTATTGATACTTAAGAAAGTGCTCAGGCAATGACCTCTTCCGTTTTTAAACTTACTCCGTTGCAGAGCGCATTGCGTGTTGCTTTGTGCGGCTTTATCTTGGCGGCCAGCCCGTCGCTGGTGATGGCGGATAGCCCCAAAGCCATCGCCGAGAAACAGCGTTATCAACTCGCCCCAGGCCCCTTGGGCCATGTGCTGGCAGAGTTTGCTGCCTTGACTGGCACACGCCTGTCGTTTGACCCCGCACTGGTTGCCAACTTGAAAAGTGACGGCCTGCAAGGGTATTACAGCGTCAATGAGGGGTTCGACACCTTGCTCAAGGGCAGTGATTTTGCGCTTGATGATAAAGGTGGTCAGCAGTATTCGTTAAAGAAGGTCGCGAAAGTCAGCAGCTATGCTGCACCTACGACCAGCGCTCATGAGTCGGTGGATACCTTGCCAGAAGTGACAGTGCAGGGTGAAAAAATCACGCGTAAACTCAGTGAAACCTACTCCAGCGTGGCTGTCGCTACCGCCCAGGATATTCGTACGCATGGTGATCAGTCGCTATCTGACATCATGGCGCGTACGCCTGGGGTGTATACGCAATCGCGTAACGAAACCTGGGGCATTCGTGGTGTGCCGGTGACCGGTTTTGATGACCAGGGGCCGTTGTCATTAAACAATGCGGTGTCGGTATTTGTCGATGGCGCTTTGCAAACCAGCAGTATGGTGACCATGAGCCCGCTCTCGACCTGGGATATGAAACAGGTTGAGGTTTACCGCGGTGCGCAATCTACCGTGCAAGGCCGTAATGCATTGGCGGGTGCCGTGATTATGCAAACCAATGATCCTGAGTTTAAAAATACGCTGACCTTGCAAGGCAACCTTGGTAACTATTACCAGCAGGGTGGGGCGCTTGCAGCCAATGCGGTGTTAGTACCAGATGTGTTGGCAGGCCGCTTTGCATTGAATGTGCAAAATGAAGATGGTTATATCAGCAACAGTTTTTTGGGTAACAATGCTGACCCGCGCCGCTCTATCAATGCGCGTGGCAAATTGCTGTTCTTGGTTGGTGAAAAAACAGAAGCTTTGCTGACGTTATCGCACACCGACTACCACGCGGGCAGCAATGGCGTGACGCAACTCAATAACCAGCCGCAATATTATCGGCTAAACCAGAACACAGATGCTTTTGATGCCGTACAGCAAAATGAGGCGACGCTGAAACTGACCTATCAGCTAAGCCAGCCCTGGTTGCTGACCAGCATCACCTCGGGCACCAATGCCAGTTATCAAAGCCTGCTGGACTTTGACCAACGCAGCAATGCGAGCCAGGAGGCTGATCGCCATCACCAAACACGGTTATTCAGCCAGGAGTTCAGGGCCACCTACCAGGGCGAAACGATTAAAGCGCATGCAGGCGTTTACTATGGCTACTCCCGTGTTAAATTTAATGATGGCTTGCGTATTGTGGGGTTAGGCGATGTGTTACAGGCCAATGGCCGAAGCCAGATACGCAACAATGCTATCTTTGGTGAAATTAACTGGGACCTGGACCAGCATTGGCAAGCCATTGCCGGTTTACGCTATGACCGTGAGAAAAATGAAGCCAAAGTAGATTACCCGCTGGATAGTCTTGGATTCTCGCCAGTCGACCAGGCCAATGAGCAGAAGAGCTTCGGCGCATTGCTGCCAAAAGCGGGCGTCAACTATATCTGGTCACCCACACAACGCACCGGCTTTGTTGTGCAACGTGGCTATCGTGGCGGTGGCGTTAATATGCGTGTCCCGTCAGATCATCGCCCCTATGACGCAGAGTTCACGACGACTTATGAGTTTTCTTATCGTGGCAGTTGGCCTGAGTATGGCCTGAAAACGTTTGCCAACCTGTATTACACCGACTGGAAAAACCAGCAGGTGCGCCAATACGATGCCCCGACCGACAGCCTGTATGTCTCTAACGCGGCCAGAAGCCGCATGCGCGGGTTAGAAGTATCGACAGAGTATGTGATTAACAGTGAATGGCAGATGATTGCCGGTGCTGCCTACAACCATACCGAGTACCTGGACTTTATTAACAGTGATGGCCTCAATATGCGTGGCAAGCAGTTTACGATGGCGCCGAGAACAAAAGTGAATCTGGGTGTGAATTATCACTTGGGTAATCAGTGGTTGTTCAATGTGGATACGGTTTACCAGGACAGTAGCCCCTCTGTGTATCTGCTCACAGAAACCAGACGTAACGACAGCGTGGTGCTGGTGAATGCCAATGCCTCTTACCGTTTGAACCCGCGCACGACGCTTAATGCCTTTGTGCGTAACCTGTTTGATCGCGAATATATCACCAACAATAGCACCGGCAATGTGCTGGATGTTGGTGCACCACGTTTGTTTGGGGTGGCACTTAAGCTAGAGATTTAATAGGCGCTTATACTGCCAAGGTAACCATGACTTTCTGCTATAAAGGGATGGTTGTAAAAAAGCCCGTCAGTGAATATTGACGGGCTTTTTCTTAAGGATGACCAAAGTTAAAACTGCAGGTTTGCCGAGAAAGCAACACTGCGTGGAGTACCAACGTAATATGCATTTAACCAGTAATTTTTATCAAACATATTGTTGATATTCAAACGTAATGTCAGTGGGTGATTAGACAGCATGGTTTTATAACGTGCGCCAATATCGGCAGTCACCACTGATGGCAAGCTGTCTGTATTAGCGTCATTTGCCTGTTGCTTGCCGGTGTATTGCACGCCCCCGGTCAGAGTTAGCCCAGCCAGGGCGCCGGAAAGATCGTACTCGGTATAGATTTTTGCATGCTGCTCGGCAACATTCATTGGCAGGTTGCCGTCGAATTCCGATTTGCGCACTTTTGCATCCAGTAAGGTCAGCCCACCCACTACGGTTAAGCGCTCCGTTGCCCGGCCGGTGGCGCTGAACTCTATACCTTTGTGGTTTTGGCGGCCATTTTGCGTGTAGATATTGTCGCTATTGGTATATTCATTGGCTTTTTCGATTTCGAACAGGGCCGAAGTCAGCAGTATGTTGCCCACGGTGGCTTTTGCGCCTATCTCTTTCTGTTTCGTTATCATTGGAGGCATGATCTGATTGGGATTGGCAGCACTACTGTCAGCACGCCCACCCATTTCCAATCCTTCGATATAGCTAGCGTAGGTGGTCAACCATGGCATGGGTTTAAATATGAGCGAGGCTGAGGGTGAATTACGGCTTTTGTTGTAATCGGCTTGGCTTTTGGCCCCAGACTGTGTGAAGCTCTGGCTGAGTATGTTGCTGCGGTTGACACCAAGCAACGCGGACCATTGTTCATTCAGTGTGATGGCGTCGCCGATCAGGTAGTTTTCATTCAGGTCATAACCGGCATAGTAGGTCGCGCTGCCGCCGTTAAAAGCGGGCTCTGCTACATAAGTGGGGCTGTTGAGGGAATAAGGTCCTAACCAGCCACTATTGCTGTTAGCAGGCGTCTGGTAGAACTTGTCTGAGTACATGTAATAGCCCACTGTCAGCTTGTGCTGCGCAGAGCCGGTATCAAAGCGGATATCAGCCATGGCTTGTGCGGCATCGTAAGTGTCCTTGGTTCTACCGGAAAAGGTGCGTATTTGGTTGTATGCTGTGTTCGAAATTACATTGTTCAAGGTGTGAATGACCAATGGACGGTCAACATAATCGCGCATATAAGCGCCGCGCAGGGTGATATTGTCGTTGAGCTGGTAAGTCAGTTTGCCCATCAGCTTGGTATTTTCAAACTCATCGCGCGCCCAGGGTTGTGACCACAGCTTGCTGGCGTCGGGGGCTTTGCCATGTTTGACATCGTAAAACCAGTAGGCAGACGTCCCCTGTGTTTTGTAGTCGTTGTAGCTGGCGTTGAGCTCAAGCAGTAATTGATCGGTTAACTGCCAGTCGATGGCACCGCTCACCAATACACGGTCTATTTTCTGGTGGTCGATAGCGGTATTGCCATCCTGCCTGACAACATTCAGGCGATAGCCTGCGCGGCCTTCATCATCAATGCGACCACCAAAGTCGCCGTGTACGTAATACTGGTCGCCGCCATAGTTACCTAGCGTGACGCTATTTAGTCGTTCAAGAGTAGGGCGCTTGTAAACGAAATTAACCATACCGCCCGGGGTGGCTGCACCATATAAAAAGCCAGATGGTCCGTTCATAATTTCTACACGTTCCTTGTCCTCGGTGACCGCCGCGTGGTTATATGGGCGGCGCAGGCCATCTTCTGCCGTGTTGTAGGCAGTAAAGCCACGTATATTGGTGGCCGGTGACCAACTGGTAATTTGAGGCGTTGTCGTACGCGCAAACGGGTTGACCTTGTAAATATCGTCCGGTGATTGAGCCTGGATGTTCTGAATCAACTCTCTTGGAACGACGCTCATTGAAAATGGCGTATCTTGCAGTTTCATGGCGCCCAGTGCGCCGACAGATGAAATAGTTTTGACGCGATATCCTTGTGCTGCTGTCCCTTCATTTTGTAAGGCGCTGGATGCGGGTTGGTCTTTTTTGTCGACCACCATGACTTCAGGCAAGGTGTCTATGTCTTTGGATTCACTGCGCGTGGCGCTCGGGGAGGGTGCCGTGACTTTAAGCAGGGAGTACTGATTGGGGGCGTTTTTCTTGGCTGCCAGTCCGCTGCCGGTCAGCAGGATGTCAAATGCCTGTTCAACAGAGTAACGACCATGCAAGAGGCTAGACTGTTTGCCCGCGGTTTGTTCTGGCGTAAAAGTCAGAATCAGGCCTGCTTCACCAGCCAGTGTTTGTAGCGCGGTTGTGAGCTCTCCAGCCGGAATATGGTAGGTTCTGATGGCTTGCATGGTGCTTGCCGCTTCTTCTGCCCAGACCGTGCTAGCCAGACTGCCCTGAAAGGCCAATAGCAGGGCCAACTGTAATGTTTTGTGTGTGTAAGACGGGTGACTCATTGGGATTCCTGATGATTGAATTGATGAATGACATCAGGGAGGTCACGCGAGCATGAAGATCGGGCAGTGTTTTCTATTAATTTTTTTGTGATTAAGGCATGTTGCCGGTTTGCGCTGCGGTCATGCCGACCCAATAGCGTGTGCGATAGACGATATTAACGGGCAGCGAGTTGGGGATGGCATCAAGTGCCTGCGTGGTATTGCTTAATGGAAATACGCCGGAGATTCTAAAGTCGGCCACGGTGCTATCACAGTGAATAAAGCCCGGGCGGTAGCGTGCCAGTTCTTGGGTTAAATCTGCCAGGCGCATATTATTTGCAAATAGCAGGCCCTTGCGCCATGCGCCTGCATTCGCCGATGCGGGCGTGGCCGGTTCAGTATGGTGGCTGGAGAAGGTGGTATGCATGCCTGCTTGCAAAGTCACCGCCTGACTATGGTGAGGCATGATTTTTACTGCGCCCTGCAATACAGCCACTGCAATGCTGTTTTCAAGGTGCCTGACATTAAACTGGGTGCCTATGGGTTCAATGTTGCCGTGGTTTGTGGCTAGCTGAAATACTCTGCGCTCACCAGGCAAATGGCCGGTAGTGACCATGATTTCACCGTAACGTAAAGTCACCGTGCGTGCGGTGTGTGTCAGATTGACATCAATCGCACTGTTGGTGTTAAGCACAATCTGCGTGCCGTCTGCCAATGCCAACGTTTTAAGCTCGCCGGTGTCGGTGCTGTAGTCAGCAACCTGCCGTTGCCATGTTTCTGTTTTGCTGGCCAGCAACCCGCTACCCGTTGCCATGCTCAGCCATGCCAGTGTTTTGAGTGTTGAGCGTCTCGCAGGCGAGGGCAGGCTTGATAGTGTTTGATAGGCGGCATGGCTATTTAACTGGTGCAGCGACGTGCGCATTTGATGGATATGCTGCCATGCCCGCTCATGCTCAGGGTGTGCCTGCCGCCATTGGTGCAGGCGCTCGGCATCCTGCGGGCTGAATGCCGTGTCCATACTGAGTGTGAACCAGCCTGCGGCCGCCTTGGCAATTTTGGGCGAGAAATGGGAGGTAAGCATGGGCTTAGTCAGGCACGAAAAAAAAGCATTGTTGATTGGCGCGGCTCAGGTATTGCTTGACTGAGCTGGTGGATACTTTCAGCACTTTAGCAATCTCTGCATACGACAGCTCTTCCAGGTGCGCGAGTAAAAATGCCTGTTTGACTCGGGTGGGCAGGCCACTGAGTGCACGGTCTATGTGTTGTAGCAGCTCTAGTGCCAAGGCATGTTCTTCTGGGGAGGGGGCATGGCTTTCAGGTAAGTGCGACAGTGCGTCCAGGTAGGCTTCCTCAATTAGCCGCCGCCGGTAGTGGTTGGCGACCAGTCGTCTGGCAATCGTAGCCAAAAATGCGCGTGGCTCGCGGATAACCGATACCTGGTTGGCATTCATAATGCTCAGAAAGGTGTCTTGTGCTAAATCGGCTGCCTGCTCTCTGCCCTTGACCTTATGCCGCAACCAGCCAAGCAACCAGCCGTGGTGGTCGCTATAAAGATGGTGCAGTAACTCGTGAGATGCCGATGGTACAGACATACAATTCTTTTTGATAATGACAATTATTCTCAATTATATGTCAGGATTGCGGGTTGTAACAGTGCCCGGAGTGTGAGATCAATCAACCATTCAGCCGCATTGAGCAGGCAAGCCATGCTGCATGTGTAAAATAAATTTAAGGACCTCAACATGGTCGTCGGTTCAAACGACATGCCAGTGTTAGCAATCAATTCATACATTGGAAAGTCCTATGTCCCATATGCGTAAACCAACCTTACTTGCCCTGCTTCTGGCTAACCTTGTTTTCACCGCCCAGGCGGTTGAGCTCAATATCCCCGCCCAGTCGCTGGATAAAGCCCTTAATGCCCTGGCGCATCAGACGGGTGAGCGTATTGTTTTTTCGACCACTATGACCAACCAGAAAACATCTGCTTTGCTCAAGGGGGATTACACCACGCGCCAAGCACTGGAAAAACTGTTGCTTGGCAGTGGCTTGCAGGTCAAAGATACCGCGGCAGGCGGCTATACGATTATTGAGCTGCCACGTGCACCAGAGAGCAAAAATGAGCCGCAGTTGTTGCCCGAGGTGAAAGTATCTTCCAGCAAGGTGAGCGAGACAGCGGTCGGGCCAGTAAAAGGCTATGTGGCCAAACGTAGTGCAACGGGCAGTAAAACAGATACACCAATTACCGAGGTGCCGCAGTCAATTTCAGTGGTGACTCGTGATGAAATGGATGCGCGTAATGTGCAGACACTCACCGATACCGTGGCTTACACCTCAGGTGTGCGCGTTGGCGCATTTGGGTTTGATCCGCGTTTTGATTCATTCAGTATTCGCGGGTTTGATTCGACTTACACCAGCATTTATCGCGATGGCTTACGCCAGCTGGGAAGCAACATGACGCTTTATAAGGAAGAGCCTTATTCTGCTGAGCGTATTGATATTATCAAAGGCCCAAGCTCGGTACTTTATGGCCAGGCAGAACCGAGCGGATTAGTGAATATTGTGAGCAAGCGGCCACAATTTGAGTCTAAACATCAGGCGGATGTTCAACTAGGTAATTATGACCGCCAGCAAGTACGTTTTGATACAACGGGTGCGCTGGATAATGATGGTACCCTGGCTTACCGCTTAACCGGTTTGTATCGGGACAGTGATAGCCCACTGAAAGGCGCGCACGATGACAGAACTTATATCGCACCTGCGCTGACCTGGCAGCCGAACGATAAAACGACATTGACGATTCTGACGCATTATCTGAAAAATACGACGGTTGGTAATGCGGCTTACTATAACGATGCTGATGGGCATGTATTGAGAAATACGCCTACAGGTGACCCGGCATTTCAGAACTTCACACAAGAGCAATATCAGGTTGGATACATGTTCGAGCATTTGCTGAACGAGCATTGGACCTTGCGGCAAAATGTACGTACCGGTCGGGTAACCGCGGATATTAAGTACACTGATTTTGATTCAGTGACTGGTAATGTTGCCAGCCGATATACACAGAGAATGATAGAGCACCTGCAAACCTATGCGATTGATAACCAGGCGCAGTGGCAAGGTCATACCGGTAGTGTGAATCATACCGTGTTGTTTGGATTGGATTGGACCAAGTCGATTAATAACGGTAAGACTGGTTTGGGTACTGCACCAGATTTGGACCTGACCACGCTTAATTACGGTACTCAGCCTATCGCTAGTCCAGTATTGGATACGCCATATCAATATCGTATGAATCAGGTGGGTGTTTATGCGCAGGACCAAATGAAATGGCAGCAATGGATATTAACTGTTGGTGGACGTCAGGATTGGGCTGAAACTGCTCAGGAAACAACGGATGAAACCGATGATGACAGCGTTAAGAAGTTCACCGGTCGCATTGGCTTAGGCTATCAAATGGGCAATGGTCTGACGCCGTATGTCAGCTATGCAACCTCATTTGTGCCGCTGTTAGGACGCAATGCTTCGGGTGGCTTCTTAAGTCCAACGACTGGCAGGCAAATTGAAGCAGGTCTCAAGTTTCAGCCAGAAGATATGAAGCTGATGGTCACTGCATCTGTGTTCCAAATCAATAAGCAGAATGTAGTCGTGGCATCTGGACCAGCGGCTCAGCGTCAAGTAGGCGGTGTACGCGCACGCGGGTTTGAAGTTGAGGCTAAAACCAGCCTGGATTCTGGCGTAAATCTGACTGCAGCATATACATACCTGATATCGCGATTCACGGGGCAGGGAGATGATAATTACGATAACTTGCAATCCGGCCAGCCGAAAAACAACCTGTCTTTGTGGACAGACTATACCGTGCCATCGGGCATGTTGCATGGTTTAGGGTTGGGGGCCGGTGTTCGCCGGATTGGCAGTAGCTATGGGGATGATGCCAATACGTATACCAATCAGAGTGCAACCATCTTTGATATGACGACACACTACCAAATCGACCCGCATTGGCGCCTTGCAGTCAATGCTACGAATCTGTCGGATAACCGCTATGCGGTTTGTACGCAGGGTTATTGCTATCTGTCGCAGCCACGGACAGTCATCGGCACACTGAGCTACACTTGGTAGGCTGCCATGGCTAGCCAGCAGGGGTTAATACAGATTCTTTTTGGCATCCTGCGCGAGTGCCAGGTCAATCAACGTGGCCGGAACCAGTAATTTGTATTGATCCCTGGCAATTTGGCCCAGGGATGGAAAGTTTTTTTTAGTCAGTTGTTTTTCAGGATTCCACAACGCTGACCGACGCAAGGCTTTGGAGCAGTGCATATACACTTCTTTGACTTCGACCACGATGACTGCGCGTGGTCGTTTGCCTTCATACACAAAATGCTGCATGAGATGCTCATCCACTGTGATCGAAGCAATCCCGTTTAATCGCAACATTTCATCAATGCCAGGCAGAAAAAACAGCATGCCGATGCCGGGGGTGTTGATCAGGTTCACCAGCGTATCCAGACGGTTATTGCCCGGGCGATCAGGAAACGCAATGTGCGTTTCATCCAGCACATGTACGAACCCTGGCTCGCCACCGCGAGGCGAAACATCTCCAAGCCCTTCCTGCCCTTGCGTACTGATGCAGCAAAAAGGCGAAAGCGAAATAAAGTGTTTGCTGTGTTTGTCTAGCGTAGGCAATGCCTTATCGCGAATGGCTGTTGCTGGCTCATCATAAATTTGACGAAGTGCGGCAACTGAAGTGATGGGGGAATATGAAATTGTCATATATTTGCCTGCATGAGAGGCGTTTTCAATACGATTGATAGCCTATGATATAAACCTATTTTACATGATAGAATAAGAATCATTATCATTTAAATGTAGAGACACCTCAGAATGTCAGCAAACGAGCTTGCATTACAACAGGCGGTTAAACATATTTATACTCACCACCATCAATGGTTGCGGCATTGGTTGCGACGTAAACTGGGTTGTGGTGAGCTCGCATCTGACATGGTGCAAGACACGTTCTGTCGCCTGCTATCGCTCTCGCGTGCTGAGCTTGAGGCGCTGCAAATCCCGCGTGCCTATTTGACAACAATCGCAACACGTTTAATGATCGACCGGTCGCGTCGCCAGAAAATAGAACAGGCTTACTTAGAAATATTGGCACTGACACATGCGGACAACTACGCAGTGTCGCCTGAGCAGCATTTGGAGGTGATTGAAACATTAACCCTGATTGCTGGCATATTAGAAAGTATGCCAGAGAAGCCCCGTCAGGCGTTTATGCTGAGTCGTCTCGAAAACCTGACCTATCTCGAAATCAGCCAGATGCTTGGTGTTTCTGTCAGTATGGTTAAGCAATATATTGCCAGAGCCATGGTGCATTGCCATCATATTATCCATGGTGAGAATGTATAGCGCGATGCAATCGGCCACTACTTCTCCTTATGCGGACATTATTGTGCAGGCTGCCGAGTGGCATACACAGCTGCAGGCGGATGATGTCAGTGATTTAGACCGGGATGGATTTGCGCAGTGGATGGCAGCAGATGCACGCCATGCCACGGCATACATGCAAATGCAAAAGCTTTGGGCGCAGTTTGATGAGGTACAGGAAGCGCCAGCCAAGCATGCCTTGCAGGCCGTACTCAAACCTGCACGACGCAAGCGCGTCAAAGCGGCTACAACGGCGTTCTGTTTACTGGGTGTGATGCTGCTTGTCGCGATGGGCGCTCATACGTTACCAGTGCGTGTCCTGCTCGCGGACTATCATACCGGCATTGGTGAGCAACGCACATTAGAACTGGCTGATCATAGCCGGGTGACACTGGATACGCATACGGCAGTGAATATCCACTTTAATGCCGGGCAGCGTCATATTGAATTGTTGCAAGGGAATATATTGTTGCAGGTGGCCAAAGATAAGCAACGCCCATTCATTGTAGAAACGGCTGAAGGCACAGCACGTGCCCTGGGTACAGAATTTACTGTCCGCCGCCAGCGCAAGGTCACACAAGTGATGGTGATTGAGTCGCGCGTAGAGGCATGTTCGGTGCAACCCCGCACGTGCGTGACGCTTTCTCCAAGTGAGTCGACCCACTTGCAACCCGGTATGACACCACGTACAACGCTGGTTGATCCTCAGGCCGAAGCTGCCTGGACCCACTTCAAACTGGTGGCTGATCATATGCCATTGCCACAGCTACTGAACGAATTACAACGCTATTATGCTGGGCACCTTTCTTTTAACGAGAGTGCCCTTGAGGGTATTTATGTGTCTGGCGTATTTGCATTGGATAACACGACGCAGACGCTTGGTATGCTGGCCCGTACCACTCCGGTGACCATCACACCGTATACACCTTGGTTGACCGTGGTTCAGCCTGAGAAATAAAAAATATTGAGATTTCACTGTCTCTCCCCGTGTGTTGGGCGTCATTGATTGAAAGACAACACATAAGGGAAGAGTTATTTCAATGCCGTTCTATCATTTAAAACAAAAACCGCTGGCCATTGCCATGCATTTGCTACTGGCGATGTCAGCCGCCACCGTGATCACGGTCCCGTTATCTGCGCATGCTGAGGCTGCCAGCCAGGCTGAGAGTGAGCAGCCTTACAATATTCCTGGTGGATTGCTGACCAACGTACTGAATAGTTTTGCCCAGACGGCAGGGGTGGTGATCTCATTCGACCCTGCGCTCACTGCAGGCAAAACCAGCCAGGGTTTAAAGGGCAGTTACACACTTAAGCATGGCTTTGATAGCCTGTTAGCCCCGGCCGGTTTGCAAGCGATATTGGGGATAGATGGTGGATATACACTCAAAAAGCTGCCGGTCGCTAGCCTATCATCTCAGATAGATGAACTGCCTGAAGTCGTGGTCAAACAAAAAAGGGAAAGAGCCGCTACGACTGAATATACCGGTGCTTACACCTCGAATGTCGTCACCATCGGTAAAGGGGAGCAGCGCTTACGCGACATCCCGCAATCTATCTCTATTGTGACACGGCAGCGTATCGAGGATCAGAACCTGACAACGGTTGCTGAAGCGATGCAACAAACCACAGGCATCACCGTGGTGAGCTATGGCAGTAATACTGCCGGTATTTCGATGCGTGGTTATGGCTTGGATACAATTCAAATTGATGGCATTCCGGTACAAGATAGCCAGGGGGCATGGGGGACGAGTTCGCAAGATCTCACTACTTATGACCGTATTGAGGTTTTACGAGGTGCGGCTGCTTTGTTGCAAGGGACTGGCGAACCAGGCGGCACAGTTAACCTGGTCAGAAAACGTGCCATGGCAGATGTGATGGTGAAAACACGCATGCAAGCAGGCTCTTGGGATAATTACCGTGGCGAGCTGGATGTGACAGGGGCCCTAGATAGCGAAGGCAAGGTACGCGGCCGTTTGGTGGCGATGTATCAGGACAAGCATTCATTCGTTGATGCTGATTATATGCGCAAGCCACTGCTGTACGGTACCCTTGAGGTTGACCTTGCTCCCCAAACAACCTTGTCCGTCGGCGCCACTATTACCAGTATGGACTCGCGGCCAACCTTTGGTTTGCCTACTTATGCGAATGGTCAGGTTGCAGATATTCGCCGGTCGACCTTTATTGGCTCGGGCTGGGATAATAAACACGAAAACAGCAACCAGTATTTTGTTGAACTCGAGCACCATCTAGCGCAAGGCGGTGAGTTCAAGTTGCGCGCAAGTGCCATTGACCGTAAATATGGCCTGGAAAGCAGTGCGTTTGGTGATTCGTATATTGATGCCGCAGGCAATTTTGACCGCATTTTGCTGGGTAGCAAAGGTAAAACCAGCGACTATGGGCTGGATGCTTATTTAAGCCAGCCGATTGAGTTTTTGCAAAAGCAGCACCACTTGCTGGTGGGATTTAATACCCGCGTATTTAATTCCAGCACGGCTTATGCACAGGTATATGGTGCGACGCAAAATATTTTCACCCCGACGCATGCCATTGCCAAGCCTGATTTTATATATGACCCCGCTGACGTTTATCAAACACGACAAAGCGGCTTGTATGCTCAAACCCGCTTGCAAGTGCTTGAAAACACCAGGCTGATTTTAGGCGGGCGCCTGAGTAACTGGAAAACAGAAGTCAAAGGGAATCCCGATGGCAGTGGTAGCTTCACTCACCAATTCACACCATATGCCGGGTTGGTGTTCGACTTGAATGAGTCATACGCCTTGTATGGCAGCTATAGCGATATCTTCCAGCCACAGCAATACAGTTTGAGTGCAACGAATAAAATGCTCAAACCACGCACCGGCAAGCAATATGAGGTGGGTGTTAAAGGTGAGCTACAAGGCGGCAGACTCAATATGCATGCAGCCTTGTTTCGTATTGATGATGAAAACCGCGCCATGACCGATCCGGCAAATCCACTCTACTCAATCTCTGCAGGTGAAGTGCGTAGCCAGGGGGCCGAGGCTGAAATTAGTGGGCGCTTGAATGACCAATGGGAATTGATTGCAGGGTATGCGTATACCGATACCAAATATCTGAAAGCAGATGCGGGTTTGCAGGGCTTGGTGTTTGCAACCTCTACGCCTAAACACAGCTTCAAGCTGTGGAACAAATACCGGATTTCTGAGGCATGGACGTTAGGTGGTGGACTGGATATGAGCAGCGGGGTCTATGCCTCTGATGGCACCAATAAGTGGGAACAAGGTAGTTACACACTCGCCTCTGCGCAAGTAGGCTACCGTATCAACCCGCAATGGGATCTCAGCCTGACGGGCAATAATCTGTTCGATAAAAAATACTACTCCCGTCTGGAAGGGTGGTCACGCCAAACCTATTTTGGTGAGCCACGCAATGTGATGATGACCTTGCGCGGCAGTTTTTAACGCAGCCTCTGTCATTGCCTAACCCCCATGATGCTGGCCTCAGTGATGAGTGCCGGCAGCATGGCAATCTATTCAGCTGTAGCACCTAATGTTTCTATCTATTTCGCATCTGATGCTCATGGTACAATGAGAATCATTATCAATTGTAATTGTTGAGCGATATAGTGAGTATGTCAGCAAGCGAGTTAGCATTGCAGCAATCGGTTGAGCGCCTTTACACAACCCACCACCACTGGTTAAAAAACTGGTTGAGACGTCAATTGATTTGCAGTGACAGCGCTGCTGACCTGGCACACGACACGTTTATTCGTGTGATTGCCGCGCGTAATGCCAGCCAGATAGTGGAGCCGCGTGTCTATCTCGCGACCGTGGCACGGCGTGTCATGGTGGATTATTTTAGGCGCAGCACCTTGGAGCGTGCTTATCTGGAGGCACTGTCCGCGATGCCGGAAGCCGTACAGATTTCTGTTGAAGAGCGCACCATGGTGATTGAAACATTGTGCGAGATTGATGCCATGCTGGATGCGCTAGGCGCTAAAACGCGACAGGTCTTTTTGTTGTCTCAGCTGGATGGGTTGACCTACCCTGAGATTGCCGTACAAATGAATCTTTCCGTCAGTTCTATTAAAAAATACATGGCACGTGCCATTGAGCATTGCCTGTTGTTTTCTCTGGTATGACAGCGTCAACGCCAGATCCAAAAACAGCCAGGCGCGTGATTCGCGAGGCCGCGCTCTGGTATAGCCAACTTTGCTCAGGGCAAGCCTCTGCCGAGGATACACAGGCCTGGCAGCATTGGAAAGCGCAAGGCTGGGAGCAACAGTGGGCCTGGTCGCGCGTAGAGCTATTACAGCAACAAATACACACCACCCCGGCGCAGATGACGCAGCAGGTATTGCTTGCCGGGCATGACGCCATGCAAGCAAAACGTCGCGCCATACTCAAAGGGCTGGGCGTGTTTACGCTGTCGGCACCGGTTGCCTGGGTTGGCTGGCGCATGCAGCCTTGGCAGCCTATATTGGCCGATTACAGTACTGCCACCGGTGAGCGGCGCGAATGGCGGCTGGCCGATGGCACGCGCCTGGTGCTGAATACCGACAGTGTGGTGAATGTTATTTTTGATGACCATGTGCGCCTGGTGCAACTCATTCGCGGTGAGGTTTATATTGAAACCGGTCATCAGGATACGCATCAGCGACCATTTATTGTCCATACTGCTCAAGCCAGTTTGCGTGCGTTAGGGACGCAATTTGTTGTCAGGCAGCAAGTTGCATCAACCTGGCTGGGTGTTTTGCAGCATGCCGTAGAGGTCACACCGACTGCGGGGCAGCCGCGGTTTCAAGTCAAGGCTGGGCAGCAAATGACGCTGAGTGTGCAAGGCGGCAGTGCGTTATCTGCGTTGACCGGGCAGGAGGCCAGCTGGGTGCGCGGTATGCTAGTTATTACCGATTGGCGGCTGGATGCGTTGGTCGCGGAGTTGAACCGTTACCGCCCCGGTGTTTTGCGCTGCGATCCACAACTGGCTGATCAGCGTATTTCAGGCGCCTTTCCGCTAGATAATACCGATATTGCCCTGGAGGCCATTCAAACAGCTCTGCCACAAGTGCGTGTGGAGTATTTCACGCGTTACTGGGTCAGTTTGCGGCTTGCTACATAACTATTTCGAAAAAAACGTCAAAAAACGCTGTTTGCATTGTCCCTTTTTAAATTTCGTTCGACCAATGCTATGAAACCATTTAGCAACGAGAGACGAAATGAAAATAAAACAACAACCCGGCCATCGCCGAACGCAACTACAGAAACAGGTCATGAGTGGCCTCTTGGCCACTGCCATGGGCATCGCAATGTTGCCTTTATCCGCACATTTTTCATTAGCGCTTGCCGCAGAAAATGAGGCGTCACGTGGCTACGATATTCCAGCCGGTGCCTTGGATAAGGCCTTAAGTCACTTTGCTGGTGAGGCAGGTGTGGTGCTGTCATTTGAGGCCGATCAGGCCAAGCATTTAGTGACCAGGGGGCTTAAAGGCAATTACACTATTCAGCAAGGGTTTGAGCTGTTGCTGCAAGGCTCCAAATTGCAGGCTGTAGAAGTACAGGCCGGGCGTTATACCCTCAAAAAATCCGCTACCAATGCAGTTTCAAGTGAAACGGTAGAGACATTGCCCGAAGTGAAAGTCACCGCAAAAACGGACCAGGCTAAAAGCGAACTCATGCCCGCCTATGCAGGTGGGCAAGTGGCACGTGGTAGCCGTGTTGGTTTGTTGGGCAACAAAGAAATCATAGATACACCGTTTAATATCACCAGCTACACGTCACAACTCATAGAAGACCAGCAAGCGATTACGGCGGCAGATGTATTGGCTAATGATCCTTCGGTACGTACGATTTCTTATGGCCTAACCAATGCGGCCGGTGCAGGCGACTCTTTTATGATTCGCGGGTTTCCGATTCAAAATGGCATGCTGTTTGACGGTATTTACGGCATCGCGCCTAATCGTACGCTGCCAGTGGAGACGGCTGAGCGTATAGAAGTGCTTAAAGGCCCCAGCGCATTGTTAAATGGCATGGCGCCTTACGACTCGGCAGGTGGTGCCATTAATATGGTGCCCAAGCGGGCAGGGGATAAACCATTGACCAGATTGACCGCGACCTATATGTCGAAAGGCGTGTTTGGCGGGCATTTAGATATAGGCCGTCGTTTTGGCGAAGAGAACGAATGGGGCGTGCGTTTTAATGGTGTGTATCGCAATGGTAAAACCGCGACAGATGGCCAATCTATCGAGTTAGGCGCCGCGACAATTGGCATTGATTACAGAGGCAATAAATTGCGCGCTTCTCTGGATGCCGGGCACCAAACCATGAATAATGAGGCGCCACAAGGTGCTGGCGGGTTGGGCATCGCCGACACCATTGCGATTCCTCGCCCGCCAAGTGCGACTAAACAAATCGCCCAGGACTGGGAGTATGCCAAAACCAGAAGTGATTATTTTCTGACCAAGCTGGAGTTCGACATTCATCCTGACTGGACCCTGTATGGCGCGCTGGGCGAAGGGAATAATCGCTTTCAGTATTTATCCACTGACATCTATGTCACTGATGCCCAGGGTAATGCGCAGGCAACCGTATATTACTGGCCGGATTACTGGAACTACAAGACCGTGCAAGCTGGCTTGCGTGGCTTGTTCCATACTGGTGAAGTCAAACATCAAATTAACCTGAACGCCTCCTATTTGAAGCAAACGCATGGATTCACTGCTGCGTACTATGGGTTCACCAGCTTTAACACCAATATTTACGATGCAGCCAGTGTTGATCAACCATCGCTTGCAGGATTTTCATCCAACCCACCCAAAACAGATTCACTACAACTGCCTTCGGTAGCATTTGCGGACACGATCTCTTTTATGGATGAACGCGTTGCGGTGACATTAGGAGTAAGGCATCAAACTGTCAAAGTCATTACTTATGATACAAGTACAGGGGGTGGCACAACTAGCTATGACAAAAGTGCTTTGACCCCGATGCTGGCATTGCTGGTTAAACCCATGCAAAACTTTTCCATCTACGGAAACTACATTGAAGGCTTAAGCAAAGGTGATACAGCATCACCTGGCACCACCAATGCCGGGCAGGTGTTCGCGCCATTTCAAACCAAGCAATATGAAGTCGGTGCGAAGTACGACTTTGGTCGCTTCAGCACGACACTGAGCTTGTTTCAAATTGAAAAGCCCAGTGGTTTTTCTGTCATCAACGCCGATCTTACGCGCACTTACAAAGTCGATGGCGAGCAGCGTAATCGCGGCGTAGAGCTCAATGTGTTTGGTGAAGTGATACCTGATGTACGCTTGCTGGGCGGGGTGGCCTACATTGATGCCCGCCAGACCCATACTGAAGGCGGTTTAAATGATGGCAACTATGCGCCCAACGTTTCCAAATGGCAGCTTAACCTTGGCACTGAATACGATGTTAGAGGCTTGTCAGGCGTCACACTCACTGCCCGCATGATTTCCAGTAGTGCACAGTATATTGATGCGACCAACACTTATAGTATTCCAGGCTGGACACGCTGGGATGTGGGTGGCCGTTATAAAACAAACTCCTGGGGCAAGCCAGTGACACTGCGGGCGGGCATAGAAAACTTATTCGGTCATGAGTATTGGGTTAGTGGTTCAGGCAGTTGGTTATATCTTGGCAAACCGCGACTGTTAAATCTTTCTGCCACTATCGATTTTTAATTCATGACAGCAGTGGCTTGAGCAAGCGCCTGCTTGGGTCACTGCGTCAATCACAGCCTATTCGACCCCAGATCAATCACTCATCGCGTAAATATTTTAAAGATTGAGGTGCCTTTTTTTCATTCTCGCGTGTCATGACAGAGAAGAGGTTGTTATTTGCGCATCATCAAGGCGCATGTAGTGCGCCTCGTAATTCAGTATGTCGTGGTTGAAAGGTTGGTTTGTGAAGTTATCCCATTTACGTTTGACGCTGGTGACGGTGCACCGCTGGGCAGGGCTGTTTATGGCAGTCTTCCTGTTTATTGCCGGACTGACTGGGGCCGTGATTTCGTGGGATCATGAACTGGATGCGTTGCTTAACCCACAATTATTTAGTGCACGCAGCGGCGAATCCGCCAAGCCATTGTCACCATTAGCGCTGGCACGTCAGGTAGAAATAGCCAATCCACAGTTGCTGGTGAGTTATGTGCCTTTATCCATTGAGGCTGGTCACACTTTAATGATGGGGGTGCGTGGCCAGATAAGTGCAGACACGGGCAAACGTATTGAGCTCGGTTTTAATCAAGTGGCGATTGACCCGGCGACCGCTGCCATGCAGGGTGCACGGCAATGGGGGGCAGTATCCATGACGCGCGAAAACCTGCTGCCGTTTCTTTATAAGCTGCATTACAGCCTGCACCTGCCAAAAATTGGCGAAGATTTTTATTTAGGTTTGTGGGTGATGGGGATCATTGCCATTGTTTGGGTGCTGGATTGTTTTCTGGCGCTATGGATATCATTCCCTAACTTGGCTAGCTGGCGTAAATCATTTGCTTTTCGTGTTGGCCAGGGCTGGCCAAAAATGAATTTTGATTTGCATCGCTCAGGCGGCGTGTGGACCTGGTTATTACTGTTGATGCTGGCCATTACTTCTGTGTCTATGAACCTGAACGACGCGGTGATGCAGCCATTGGTGTCGGTCTTTTCACCGTTAACCCCAAGTCCGTTTGATGCGCGTAAACCTAGCCCTGATAATGCGCCGATTAAACCTGCTTTTAGTCGCGAGCAAATACTAGCTGTCGCCCGTGAAGAGGCAGATAAACGTGGTTGGCATCTCCCGGCAGGAGCGATTGCGTATGCCGATCGATATGGCACGTATCAGGTTGGTTTTTTTGAACCGGCGCAGGCGCATGGCGATGGCGGGTTGGGTAACCCCTGGTTATATTTTGATGCCATGACCGGCCAGGTGATAGGCTGCGATGTGCCAGGCACAGGCACTGCCGGAGATATCTTTATGCAGGCACAGTTTCCTTTGCATTCCGGGCGCATTATCGGATTGCCCGGCCGTATTCTGATTTCGCTGATGGGCTTGGTGGTTGCCATGCTCAGTGTGACCGGCATCATTATCTGGTTGAGAAAGCGGCGTTCTGCCGCCAAAAATGGCCATGCCAAGCATCAGCGACTGCCAGTACATGCGTCATAAGTGCTACGCCTGTCACAAGACGACAAAAGTGCCCTTTTTGGATGCTCGCGTGTCATAGCTTATAAGTGCGTACATTTTTCTGAACATCACAAGATTACAAGGAGCGTTTTCATATGAACACCGGCCTCTTTACCCTCGGGTTACGGGCGGTCGCCGCCGCGTGCCTTATAGGCAGTTGTGCGGCAAATGCCGATTACGTCTGGCTGGAGCCGTCAGCGGATGGCACGCACGTTTTTATCGGCCAACATGAGACTGCAAAGCGTGCCGATATTACAGTGCTCAATAGCAGTCGCGCTTTTGTAGCAGATGGGCAAACGCTGTCACTCAAAAAGCAACAAGACCATTTGCAGGTTGATCCGGCGTCAGGCGATATCAGGCTGACCGCGCAGGTGGTGAGCCAGGGTGATGTGTTGAATTTTTACCAGGCCAAGCTGGGGCGTAGTGAAACCAAACCGGTCAATGACCTGGAGTTGGTGCCACTGGAGCCCAATGGCAATACGTTTAAACTGGTATGGAAAGGCAACGCGGTGGCTGCCTCACAAGTAAATGTGAGTACCAGCGAAGGCTGGGTGCGCACACTCAAGCCGGCAGAGGATGGCACGGTCACCCTAAGCCCTCTTTTCCCCGGCTTGTATGTACTGGAGGTGACTGCCCGCGTTAACGGCAGTGCGAACTATCAGGGTAAACAGTATGCAGATGTGCGCCATACCGCCACGCTGAGTTTTGAGGTTCGGCCTTAAATGAGATGGCGTCAGTACAGATGGCCTGTGGTCTTGTTGGTGATCATTCTGCTCGGTATGGGGGGGCGCTGGTGGCAAGCACAGGGACAATCACCGTATGAGACAGAAGTTGTCCAGCGTGGCGATATCGAGCAGAACGTGACGGCGATAGGCACGTTGCAACCACGCAGCTACGTAGACGTGGGGGCGCAGGTATCTGGACAGATACTGGCCTTGCATGTGCAGCCGGGCGATGTGATTGAAAAAGGTAAACTGCTGGCAGAGATAGACCCGCGTGTGCCGCAAGCAACCGTGGATGCCGGGCGCGCAGCACTGGCCGGGCTGCAAGCGCAGCTTGAGGAGCAAGAGGCGCAATATGCCTTTGCCCGCCAGCAGGATGCCCGCCAGCAGCGTATGCATGCCGAAGATGCGACACGTGCCGAGGATGTGCAGCAGGCAGAGGCGACCATGAAAACGGCCGCTGCGCGTATCAAAAACCTCAAGGCGCAGATCGTGCAGACACAATCGACTTTGCAAGGGAATGAGGCGCTGCTCGGGTTTACGCGCATCTATGCGCCTATGTCAGGTACCGTGGTGTCTATTGATGCCAAAGCGGGCCAGACGCTGAATGCCACTTACCAGACACCTACGCTATTGCGGATTGCTGACTTGTCGACGATGACGGTGTGGACCGATGTTTCCGAGGCGGATGTGCGGCATGTTAAACCCGGAATGATTGTGTATTTTAAAACACTGGGCGGCGATAGCCGCCGCTGGACGGGCACTGTGCGGCAGGTGTTGCCAGCACCGCCCAAGCCCGAGACCGCCAGCACAAGCGGCGTTCAAGCAGCTACGAGCAATAAAGTGGTGCTTTATACGGTGCTGTTTGATGTGAATAACACCGATGGTGAGCTGATGCCGCAAATGACAGCGCAAGTGTCTTTTGTTGTAGCGCAGGCCAAGCAGGTGATTCTGGCGCCCACCTCGGCGCTGAGCCTGGTAGAGGGTAAGCCTAACCAATACAAAGTGCGTGTGCTGACGAAAGATCGCCAAGTCGGCTGGCATGAGGTAGTCACCGGTGTGCGTACGCGCTTGCGTGCCGAGATTGTTTCTGGCCTGGCAGAAGGTGAACAGTTAATTATTGCGGATAAATCTCCACAGCCCAGTGCCTGGAAGTTCCAGTTTTGACCGGCTGCCAACCATTGATTTCACTGCGTGACATCCGCAAGCATTATGGCGGTGGTGACCAGCCACGGGTTGAGATATTGCATGGCATTTCACTGGAGATACACGCCGGTGAGTTTGTCGCCATTGTCGGGGCGTCTGGCTCGGGTAAATCTACCTTGATGAATATCCTGGGCTGCCTGGATAGGCCAAGCAGCGGGCACTATCATTTTGCCGGACGTGATGTGGCCGATTTGGACGCGGATGACTTGGCCTGGCTGCGACGCGAAGCCTTTGGCTTTGTGTTTCAGGGCTATCACCTGATTTCAACCGAGACGGCGCAGGAGAATGTAGAAATGCCTGCGCTGTATGCTGGCATGGCGGAGTCTGCACGGGCTGAGCGTGCAACCGCACTGCTGACCCGGCTTGGGTTGGCCGAACGCCTGCAATATCGGCCGCAGCAGTTGTCAGGCGGCCAGCAGCAACGTGTCTCTATTGCGCGGGCGCTCATGAATGGCGGCCACATTATTCTGGCCGATGAACCTACTGGCGCGCTCGACTCTCACAGTGGCGAAGAGGTCATGCTTTTGCTGAATGAGCTGGCCGATGCCGGGCATACCATCATCCTCATCACGCATGACCGCGAGGTCGCTGCGCGCGCGCGCCGTGTGGTTGAAATCCGGGATGGTCATGTCATCAGTGACACTGAATTTGCCACGACAGACGCTGGTGATACGGCTAAACACAATCATATTCCCGCCCTGACATTTGCCGCTGGCGATGCAGTCAACCAGTGGCGCGGCGATATGCTGGAAGCCTGTCGTGCTGCCTGGCGTGTGATGTGGGTCAACCGCTTTCGTACCGGGTTGACCTTGCTCGGCATTATTATCGGCGTTGCGTCGGTCATTGTGATGCTGGCCGTGGGCATGGGCACCAAAGAGCGGGTGGTGGCAGAGCTGGGCGCTTTTGGTACTAATCATATTTATATCTACGCCAAGCGCGAAAGCTCGCGTATTCCCGGTCGTGGGATCAGCGTTGCTGACATGGAAGCGCTGGCAGAATTGCCGCAAATTAGCTATGTACTGCCTAGTCTTTCTGGCAACAAGGTGGTGCGTT
Source organism: Methylophilus sp. 5 (assembly GCF_000515275.1). Lineage (NCBI taxonomy): Bacteria > Pseudomonadati > Pseudomonadota > Betaproteobacteria > Nitrosomonadales > Methylophilaceae > Methylophilus > Methylophilus sp. 5. Next base: position 272,886 of record NZ_KI911560.1, on the reverse strand, counting down.
TTGGCAATGAAGATACACAAACCCGCATTAAGGGGTCGCGCGCGGCCATGTCACGTATGTTGTCCTGGCCTGTGGTCAAAGGCTCCTTTTTTACCGAAGAGGATGACGAACACATGGCAACGGTGGCTGTGTTGGGGCAGCGGCTGGTGCAAAACCTGATGCCGGATGTTAAAAATCCGATCGGTGAAACCATTTTGATAGGCAACGTGCCGTTTCAGGTGATCGGCGTGTTGGCCTCCAAGGGCGCGGTGACGGGCGACCAGAGTGATGATGACCTGGTGATTATCCCTTATTCCACGGCAAGCCTGCGGGTGTTTGGCGAGCGGGAGCCGAGCTATGTCACGTTAGAAGTAAAAGACATGACACTGGTCGATGCGGCTGCCGAGAGCATGGAGACATTGCTGTTTGCCCGCCACGGTGTGCGTGATTTTCAAATCGAAAACGCAGCCGCCTGGATCGCAGCACAAGCCAAAACCCAGGATAGTATGGGCTTTATGCTCGCCCTGATTGCTGTGGTGTCACTGGGCGTGGGCGGTATCGGTGTCATGAATGTCATGTTAATGACGGTGCGCGAGCGTACGCGCGAGATCGGGATTCGCATGGCGACAGGGGCGCGTCAGCGCGATATTTTGCGACAGTTTTTAACTGAGGCAGTGCTGGTGACGACGGTTGGTGGCGTGACTGGTGTTGTGATTGGGCTATCTATCGGCATTACACTGGTTTTTTTCGGCATGCCGGTCATCTTTTCACTGACTGCGATTATGGGTGCTTTTTTCTGTGCCGTGATCACCGGCCTGGTATTTGGTTTTATGCCCGCGCGTAAAGCCGCCAGCCTGGATCCTGTGGTGGCGCTTGCCAATGAGTAATATGAAATTAATTGTTTATTTTCCCCTGGTAGTATTGCTCGCCGCCTGCAGCCCGTTGCAGCCCTTACAGCTTAACCCCGGAGATGGTTTGAGTACGGTGCCTGCGCAGTGGCGGTATCCGTCTACGCCAGGTGAGGCGCAGCTAGAGCGGGACTGGTGGCAGGCATTTGGCAACACAGCGCTGGATCAACTGGTGCAACAGGCGCAAACCGCCAATTACGATCTTGCCGCTGCCGTTGCGCGCGTCACACAGGCGCAGAAGCTGGCGGTGGTCGCAGGGGCACCATTGCTGCCTGAGGTGTCGGCAACAGCCAGTGCCGGGCGCCAAGGGCGGTTAGATGGCAGTGGTGATACCGCTCACGTCAGCCAATATGCCGTAGGCATGGCGGCGAGCTACGAGATCGATTTCTGGGGCAAGAACCGGTCCGCTTACCAAGGGGCGTTGGCCAGGGTTGCTGCTAGCCAGTTTGACCGTGACAGTGTACGTCTCTCACTTTGCGCCAGTGTGGCCAATACCTGGATGGAGCTGACCGGCCTGCGTGAGCGCGCGTTGATTGCGCAGCAGAATCTCAACAATGCTGAACAGGTATTAAAGCTGGTGCAGTCGCGTTACCGTGCCGGGGCGGCTAACCAGCTATCACTGGCGCAGCAGCAAGGTCTGGTCGCTACGCAGCGGCGAACTTTGGCGCTCCTCAGGCAGCAACAGGGCAATACCGAGGCGATTCTGGCGACACTGTTGTCGCAGCCATTGGCCGGATTACAGTTGGATCAGAGTCGGCTGGCAGAGGTGCAAGTGCCTCAGTTAGGGGCAGGGGTGCCCGCCAGCCTGCTGGCACGCAGGCCGGACATCGCCAGTGCCGAAGCAGCCTTATTGGCAGCGCAGGCTGATATTGCAGTGGCACGTGCCGTGATGTTGCCGAGTATCACCCTGCGTGGAGGGGTGCTTACCAGTAGTGACCACCTGAGCCGTGTGCTTGATCATCCTTTGTACAGCCTTGCCAGTGGTTTGGCTGCACCTATTTTCAATGCCGGGCGGCTTGCTGCACAAAGGGATCTCACGATTGCCCGCAGGCAAGAGCTATTGGCTAATTATCGGCAGACCATTGTGGCTGCATTTGCCGATGTCGAGGCTGCCCTCAACCGTATCCAGGGGCTGGAGCAGCAGGCAGCTGCCCAAGCCGAGGCGCTGGAGAATGCTGAACGTGCGTTCAGCTTTGCCCAGTCCCGCTACCTGGCGGGGGCTGAAACGATGCTGACCTTGCTGGATACCGAGCGCACCTTATTTATGGCCAAGGATGTCACGCTGCAAATACGCCAACAGCGCTTGCAGGCCTCGGTTGACCTGTATCGTGCCCTGGGCGGCGGCTGGGCGCGTGCAGCCTCTTGAGCATGCGTTGCGACTGTGCTTGAAAGACGCAGCGGATACGCATTAATGTTAATGCATGACATGGTATAATGAGAATTATTATCATTTGTAATTTGCGGAATCTGTCTTCACATGCTGGCAAACGAGCGTGCACTGCAACAAACCCTACATAGTCTATATAGCGAACATCACGGTTGGTTATTTTCCTGGTTAAGAAGAAAACTGGGATGTCCGCATGCGGCTGCTGACCTGATGCAGGATACTTTTACCCGTATTTTAGTATCTCGTGATGCCTTGCTCACCATGCGTGAGCCGCGTGCCTATTTGACCACCACGGCCAAGCGCCTGCTGTTGAATCAAGCGCGGCGACGAGTGATTGAGGAAACTTATCTTGCCGGTGTGGTCGCCATGGGCGAAGCCTATGCCCCTTCAGCCGAGCAGGTGGCTGCTGCCGTTGAGGCGCTGGAGCATATCAGCCATATGTTGCAAGGCTTGGCGCACAAGCCACGTGAAGCTTTTCTGCTGCGCTATCTGGATGGCTTGTCTCATGCAGAGATTGCGGCCGAGTTGCAAGTCTCCACCAGAATGGTGCAGAAGTACCTGGTGAGTGTGCTGGTGCATTGCCATATGGTGCTGGGTGAGTCTGCCTGATGACATCGATTGCCAAACAAGCCGCTGAATGGTTATTACGCCTGGAAGACGACGCACAAGACCCTGCTTTGAACAGTGCGTTTCAGCAATGGCTGGCACGTGATCCGGCCCATGCTGAGGCGGTTAAACAGATGCAGGACATGATTGCCAGGCTGGAGGGTTTGCGTCCGCAATCAGGGGTGGCACATCATGCGATACAGGCCGGTATCAGGCAAGAAAAACGCCGTAGACAACTCAAGCGCGGTGCGGGTGTGATGGCGTTATTGCTGGTGTTGGCATTACCCGCGCGCCTGATGCTGGAAGGCTATCCACTCTCTTACTGGTTGGCAGACATGCACACGGCCACCGCCGAGTGGCAATCGTCAGCGTTAGCCGACCATAGCCAGGTAACACTCAACGGCCATAGCGCGATTGATGTCGATTTTTCAGCGCGGCGCCGTACTTTAAAACTACTGCAAGGGGAGGTGCTGGTCGATGTGGCCAAAGATGCCAGCCGCCCGTTTGTGGTTGAGACCGAGCACGGCAGTATTACCGCCCTCGGCACCCGTTTTGTAGTGAGCCGTCGTGCCCACTCTACAGAAGTCCTGATGCTTGAATCTAAAGTGCGTGTCAGCCCCGGCCAACAGGCGGCTGTGCAGTCTGTTGTTAAACAGGGGGAAGGGCTCAGCTTTACGTCTAGCGAGCTTGGGGTGCTGCATACCGTTGATGCCGAGAGCATTAATGATGCCTGGAAGCTGCATCAGCTGGTGGTACATAATCAGCCATTATCTGATGTGCTGGCCACGTTGGCGCGTCACCACAAGGGCTATCTGCGCTTTGATACCGCCGCTTGCTCACGCTATATGGTCAGTGCGGTTTTGCCGCTGGATGACCCTGAGCGTGCATTGGCATTATTGGCTGAGAGCTTCCCGATACAACTGCAACAGTTCACTCCGTGGATTGTGTCAGTCAAAATTAATCCCTAAAAATGCATTAAATGTTTACTGTCTGGTTCCGGTTTTTGATTGCCGGTTGTCTTGGTGATTAACACTGTTCACTAAGGGAGTAACACATCACATGCAATCGTTGAATCAAAAGCGCCAGGCGCAGGCAGGCGGCTACAAGCTGTCGCCTGTTGTGCTTGCCTTGCAACTGGCCTGTCTGCCTATTTTATTCACTAGCCCCATGATCGCTTATGCAGAGTCTGTGGCGGCCACTAAACAATACGACATTGCTGCCGGGCCGCTGGCGAGTGCGCTCACGCGTTTTGCGCAGCAGTCTGGCGTTTCTATTTCACTGGATGCCGCAGATATTCAATCTTTGCGTAGCGCCGGTTTAAAAGGGGCCTATAGCGTAGAGGAAGGTTTTGCCAAACTGCTGGCGGATACTGGCTATAGCGCTGAAAAAACCGCAGCAGGCTATGCGTTGCGCAAAGCCCCATCATCGCGTGACGAGGTCAGCCAACAACAGACATTGCCTGAGGTCAGTGTGACTGCCAATAAAGCACGTGAATCGGCTGCCATTAGCGAAGGCACTAAATCTTATACCGCCCGTGCCGTGACAATCGGCAAGGGTGAGCAGAGTTTGAGAGAAACACCACAGTCCGTGAGTGTGATGACGCGCCAGCGCATGGACGACCAGAACCTGACCACACTGGACAGTGTGTTAATGCAAACCACCGGTGTGACCAAGCAGCTACGTGGTTACGGACACTCGACCTATTATTCCCGTGGCTTTGAAATCAGCAACTACATGGTAGATGGTGTGCCTATGGGGGATTATGGTGGCATCGGAACGCCACCGGACACCATCATGCTGGACCGTGTCGAAGTGTTGCGCGGCGCACCCGGTTTGCTGATTGGCAATGGCGACCCAGGCGGTACCGTGAACATGGTGCGCAAACGGCCAATGGCTGAGCAGCAACTGCAAGTCACAGGGCGTGCCGGTAGTTGGGATTATTACCGTCTGGATGCTGATATCACTGGTGCACTCAATGCAGCGGGTACCTTACGTGGCCGCCTGATTGCAGGCTACGAAGACCGGCATTATTTCTATGAAGCGACACAATCAAAGTTACCTTTGCTGTACGGAATTCTGGAAGCGGATCTGGGAGAGAAGACAGTTGCCTCCATTGGTATGCGCTACCAGGATTACCGCCAGTATGGTGGCCGTGTGCGCGGTGGCTTACCAATGTCTACTGATGGCAGCAATCTGAATCTGCCCCGGTCTACCTCACTGGCGCCAAGCTGGACTGGTTATGACAGCCAGACGCAGGAATTTTTTGGGGATATTACGCATCAATTCAATGAAAACTGGAAATTTAAGCTGAGCGGACTCTATCAGCGTAATGACCGTGAAGACACGATTATCCGTACAAACGATGGCCGGGTAGACCCACTGACACTCACAGGCACGCGTTATACGCGTGTTGAGTTCTCCAAGGTATTATACGAAACCACTGCAGTCGATGCGCAGGTAACCGGCAAGTTCGATGCACTCGGTCAGACGCATGAAGTGTTTGTCGGTGCCAACTGGCAGCAGGCTGAGATGCCATCCAGCAGGACATCGCGTGTTTCATATGTGCCGCAATACGCCGTCAATTTCAATACTTTGGATCTGTCACAGGTACCACGTTTATACCCAGGCGTATATGCGGCCTCTTTAAACTCCAAAGAAATCCGGCAAGGTCTTTATGGCAATGCCCGATTGCAATTGGCAGATTCGCTCAAATTGATTCTTGGCGGCCGTATCAGCTGGTATGAGTATGAAAGCTCATTTAATGGTGGCTACAAACAATCAAACGAAGTCACGCCCTATGCTGCGCTGATTTATCGCTTGAATGACAACTGGTCGCTATATGGCAGTTACACTGAGATCTTCAAACCGCAAAGCAATATGTTGACGGCAAATGGTAGTGCGCTGAATCCAGCCACCGGCAGAAACTATGAAGCCGGCATCAAAGGCGAGTTTTATGATGGCAAGCTAAATACCTCATTGACTTTGTTCGATATCAAGCAATCTAACGGTGCTATTAATGACCCACAGAACCTTGTTGGTTGCGCCGGCGGTGCCTGCTCTATCAATGCAGGCGAGCAAAAAAGCAAAGGGTTGGATGCAGAGATTAGTGGTGAAGTCTTACCGGGCTGGCAGGTCTCTGCCGGGTATACCTTTAATGATGCCAAATATGTCAGAGCCAGTGACTCCAACCTGAACGGGGTAAGCCTGAACAGTGACCACAACCCACGCAATCTATTCCGTGCCTGGAACACTTATCGCCTGTCAGGTGAGTGGGACCGTTTCACTATCGGTGGCGGCGTTGTGATGCAAAGCCGGACGTCTTACACCACGCCGCAGGACAGTATCAAGCGCGAGCAAGGTGGCTATGCAATCTGGAGCGCGCAGGCCAGTTACAAGATAGACAATCGCTGGACGGCAGCAGTGAACATCAACAACCTGTTCGATAAGCACTATTACCTGGATGCCTTGCAGACATTCTACGGTGATCCGCAAAACATCATGCTCACCGTGCGTGGTAGTTTGTAATTGTTAAAGAAATCGGGGATGCTAGTCATGCGTGTTGTTGGCTAGCATCCCCCGGTTTTGACAATGGTATGTGCCTTCATTGGTCGGTCATTATCCATACCAATAGAGCAAGCAAGGTTGCATGCTTATAAAAATCAACTGCACATGATAAAATGAGAATAATTATCATTTGCAGGTTAGCTTAATATGTCAGCGAACGAGTTTGTTATTCAGCAAGCTGTTGAGGCGCTTTATACACAGCACCATTCTTGGCTGCAACGTTGGTTGCAGCGTAAGCTTGGGCATGCGGCGGATGCTGCAGATTTGGCGCAGGATACTTTTATGCGTCTCCTTAATGCGCCTGAATCTATCATTGAAAAAAATTCAGACTGGCATTTAAATGAGCCGCGCGCTTATCTCACTGTCGTAGCTAAGCGACTGCTTGCCAACCTGTATCGTCGGCGTGCATTAGAACAAGCCTATCTGGATTCTTTAGCATTGATGCCCGAATCATCAGTCGCTTCTGCCGAGCATAAGTTCGTTATTTTAGAGACCTTGCAGCAAATTGATCGCATGCTGGATGGGTTGCCAACCAAAGTACGCGCTGCCTTCTTACTGGCGCAACTGGAGGGGATGCCTTATGCGGACATTGCGACACAGCTCAGGGTGAGCGAACGCAGTGTGAAACGTTACATGGTACAAGCCATGGCGCAATGTATTGTATTGATGCCATGACCATGACAAATAAAACTGCTTTGCAGGCAGCTGAATGGTTTTTCCGCTTGCAGGAGCCGAATGCCAGCCAGGACGACCACCTTGCCTGCCAAACATGGCGTGCGGCGGATGCTACGCATGAAATGGCCTGGCAGCGTGCCGTCGAAGTGAGTCATAAAATGAGTGGTCTGCCTGGTAGTCTGGCCTATGCCACATTACAACATGGCCAGCAAGCCGGGCGCCGTCGTGCCATCAAAACACTGGCAATATTGCTTTCTACTGGGGCGATTGGGTGGCAAGGCTGGCAAAGTGAGCCCGCGCGCATGCTACGTGCAGAATACAGGACGCGCACCGGTGAGCAGCAACACATACAGCTGACTGATGGCACGGATATTTATTTGAATACTGCGACCGGACTCAATACCGCGTTTGATCAATCACAACGTTTGATCGTATTGGAAGGTGGCGAGGTGCTGGTACAGACTGGTTACCATGATAAGTTGCAACGACCGCTGTTGATTGCCACGCGTTATGGACGGTTACGGCCACTGGGCACGCGGTTTATTGTGAAGCAGCGCTCCAACAGCATAAGTCTTGCTGTGCTGGAGGGGGCAGTTGAAATTATAACCAGTGGTGGGCAGCAACATGTGTTAAACGCTGGCTGGCAGACGCATTTTGACCATGATGCAATCGCTGCTCCTGTGACCGTGAGCCCTCATCAAGATGGCTGGACGCGCGGCATTCTGCACGCACGCGAAATGCGGCTGGCCGATTTTGCGGCTGAGTTGGCACGCTATCGCAACGGTATTGTCCGTTGCGCGCCTGGCGTGGCTGACCTGAAAGTATCCGGTGTTTTCCAGTTACGTAATACTGACGAAGTATTTGCCAGCTTGCCAACTATCTTGCCAGTGAGCGTGAGTTACCTCACGCGTTATTGGATGATGCTGGATAGGCCAGAGACTTAATAAATTCGTGCGCATAAAAGTAATTCTTTTTTGTCCCTTTTTTAAAACTGGCGTGTGAAGTGAGTAAGGGAGATGCATTTCTCATTACTTACATGCCAATAAAAGGGAAACTCATGCAGCAGCACACTCATCGTTACCAACTGCGCAAGGCAGTTCAAACTGCATTACTTGTGATGGCGGTTAGCGGTACTTCATTTGTTTATATGTCTGCGGTATATGCAGCAGATGGCACCAAGGCCACAGTGACAAGCTATCGCATTAAAGCCGATACATTGGAGCAATCTCTCAGTGAGTTTGCGAGCCTGTCAGGTGTTAGCATCACCTTGCCGCCAGGCTTGGTCAATGGCAAAACTAGTTCAGGAATCAACGGGAATTACACGGTGCAGCAAGGGTTCGATGCTTTGCTATCAGGGACAGGGTTGCAGGCGATTGAAGTGAGTAGGGGCGTGTTTTCCTTGCAAAGATCCAGTCCAGAGATTAAAAGTCAACAGGATGTGCAAACGTTGAAGGAAGTGACCGTGGTTGCACCTAAAGGCCGCGACACTGAAATAGCAACCGGCCCGGTGAATGGCTATGTTGCCAAGCGAAGTGCCTCTGCGACCAAAACGGATACCGCCATTATCGAGGCTCCGCAATCGATTGCGGTCATCACACGTGATCAAATGAATGCGCAAAATGTGCAGTCTGTCAGTGATGCGTTGCGATATACCGCAGGTGTATATGCCGAGTCTAACGGCCCTGATCCGCGGGCAGATAATATTGTCATTCGTGGTTTTGATGCCAATGGACGAGACCAATATCGCGATGGTTTGCGGTCTTATGCGTTTAACAACCAGGGCGGCACAGTGTTGGAGCCATATGGGCTGGAACGGGTGGAAGTGCTACGTGGGCCCTCTTCAATTTTATATGGGCAAGGCGGTCCGGGTGGATTGGTGAATCTGGTCAGCAAAAAACCAACCGATGTGCCTATTCATGAGTTACAGGCACAGGTTGGTCGTTTCGACCGCAAGCAGGTTGCTGCCGATTTTGGCGGGTTGTTGACAGACGATGGCGTGTGGTCTTATCGCTTGACTGGTTTGTGGCGGGATTCAGATACACAAATTGACTATGTGAAAGATGATCGTGTCTTTATTGCACCGGCCATCACATGGCGTCCTAGTGATGCAACCTCGTTGACGATTCTGACTGATTATCAAAAAAATGTACGCGGCCAGGGCTATCAGGCATTGCCTAAAGTCGGCACGCTGGACGCTAATCCTAATGGCAGGATTCCAACCAGTCGATTTATCGGTGAGCCAGGTGTAGATAAATTCAATCAGGAACGTTATGCATTGGGTTATTTGTTTGAGCATGCGTTTAATGAGCATCTACTGTTTCGTCAAAACTTGCGCTATCAGCATATGCGTACCAATGCGCTGTCTGTATACCTGAGTGGATTGCAGTCAGATAACCGTACCATCAGCCGTTTTGGCGGCGGTAGTAAAGAAGATGTTGATAATCTGACAGTGGATAACCATGCCCAATTCAAATGGGCGTCAGGCATCTTTGCACATACGGCATTGATTGGCCTGGACCATCAAAAAATGCGCAGTGATGTGGAAGGTACTTTTGGGGTATTTTCTGATCTGGATATATACAACCCGGTCTATGGTGTTGGTCTCCCGACGCTTAACGTCAATAACGATGTGACTCAGAGATTAAGACAAACCGGTTTTTATCTTCAGGATCAGATCAAAATAGATGAGAAATGGGTGTTAACGCTGGGCGGTCGACGCGATTGGGCACGCACTAGCAGCGAGGATCATCTAACGCCTGCTGACAGTAATGCTCAAAATGATCAGGCAACAACATGGCGTGCGGGTCTTGTGTATTTGACAGACAGTGGCTGGGCACCTTATGCCAGCTATACCGAGTCATTTACGCCAGTGATTGGTACCAGTTCTCCGGCGCGTGGCAGTAAGCCATTTGAGCCAGAGTCTGGCAAGCAATATGAAGTAGGCCTGCGCTTTCAGCCGGAAGGGCAACGCACTATGCTCACGTTTTCGTTATTTGACCTCACACGCAAGAATCTCACCACGGCCGATTTGCAGGATGCCACGGGCACTTACAACATTCAGCGCGGTGAAGTCCGATCACGAGGATTTGAAGCGGAAGCTAAAACACAGCTTGATAATGGCCTGGATTTGATAGCGAGTTTTACGCATACCGTGATGGACATCACCAAGAGTAATGATGGGGTGCAGGGGAATGTCCCCAATAATATCCCCAAGCACGCCGCTGCATTATGGGCTAACTACCAGCTGCCGACTGCTTGGTTGGCAGGGTTGAGTGTAGGCGGGGGTGTTCGTTATGTCGGGGCTAGGTATGGCGAAGATACCAATGAGTATAAAGTGCCTGCCTACACCTTGGTTGACGCCAGTCTGCGCTACGATATGGCATTGTTGGGCCAGCAGTGGAAGGGGTGGCAGGCTGCCATGAATGCGAGCAATTTATTTGATAAAGAATATGTGGCTGCATGTGGTTACTATGGAGATGGTTGTAAATGGGGCTATCGCCGTAATGTGATGGCCACTTTGACCTATCGCTGGTAATGCGACACGTACTTGTACTGTGGCATCGCTGGGTGGGCCTGGCGATGGCAGCATTTCTGATTATTTCTGGGCTCACTGGCACCATCATTGCGTTTGAAGATGAGATAGATGCCTGGTTAAATCCGCAACTGTTTCAACCAGCTTGGCAGGCTGGCCAACCGGTGCTGGATGCCTATCACTTACAACAGTTGGCGCAGCAGCAGGCCCCGGCCGGTACGCTGGTAGATGAAGTGTTGTTCACGCTGCCAGAGGCACATATTGTCCCCGGCCTGACTGAGCGTGTACTGGCTTTCAGGCTTAGTGCTGCAGATCCACAAGCCATGGAGATGGTGGCTGACCAGCTGTTTATCGACCCGCAGACGGGTGCGAGCCTAGGCGCACGCAAATGGGGTGAGAGCCCGTTTCAGCGAGCAACCCTGATTACATTTCTCTATAAGCTGCATTATTCGCTAGCCCTGCCGGGCGAAAGCGGGCATCTGATCATGGGAGTTGTGGCCTTGTTATGGACGTTGGACACCTGTGTTGCGTTTATATTGACGTTGCCCAGACGCCAGACGCATGCAAAAAAGAGATTCTGGCACCGATGGCAACCAGCCTGGATGGTGAAATGGCAAGCCAGTGCCACGCGTATCAATTTTGACCTGCATCGCGCCTGTGGTTTGTGGTTATGCACGGTTTTACTCATCTTCGCCTGGTCCAGCGTCATGTTTAACTTGCGTGACCAACTCTATTTACCCGTCATGTCCAAAATATTGCCATTCGATTTGTCGTGGCGTAGCGTGCCCAAATTAGATAAGCCGCTCGCAAGTTTACCCATGCCCTGGCCAGCGGCCCACGTCATGGCACGTCAAGCCATGCAGAGCTTTGTGCATACCCACGATTTGACTATTCAGTTTGAAGACAGGCTACGATTAGATCGTCAGCGTGGGGTGTATATGTATTCCGTCCATAGCTCCGCCGATTTGCGCGAAGACAGGGGCAATACCGCCATTTTGATAGATGTCTATACAGGGGAAATAAAAGGTTGGTGGCTACCGACGCATGGTGAGGCCGGGAATACCTTCAGTAACTGGCTGGGGGCATTGCATATGGGGCAGGTGTTCGGTTTGCCGTACCGAATATTTGTCAGTTTCACTGGCATCGTGTTGGTGATGATTTCTATCACCGGTGTATTCATCTGGAGCAAAAAACAGTCTGCAAAATCAAAACTGGGCATCACAAATTAATGCTCAGCTATTTGTTTAAATCTACCAGCGGCGGCTCAGCATAAAGTGCAGCACAATCGCCTCATTACGAATTTCAGACTCACCAAATAATCGGCTGTTGTATTTGACGCTGACCGGCAACATCCACTCGACCCCGCCTGTCATCAGCCAGTGCTGGTCAATCTTGCGTGCGGCGCCGAAGGTCAGGTGATGCTCAAGGGTGCCTGCCAATAAAGGACTTGAGTTCTGGCGCGGAATCGGGTTTTTGCCGTAATTGTGACCTGCATAAAGCGTGGTGCGGTCATCCCAGTTGTAAGCGACGCCTGTTGCGACCACCCATTGGTCTTTCCAGTTGGCATTCATTGGGCTGCCATAGACGGATTTCGCAGAGGCATTGTTTGGTGTAGTGGCACGCAGGGTCACTTCATTGATCGCATCGTCCCAGTTGAGCCAATTGAGCTTAAATGATAGCAGCCAGTCATCTGTAGGCTTAAACGCCAACCCTACAGCCACTTCGCGCGGCAAGGCGAAGCCTTTTATGGAGGCATCTGAATACTTTACTTTGCCCAGTCCAAGAGCGGTGTCATCAGCGACCAGCGTGCCACCAGTCATGGGGAGCTCGGTTTTTTCAGTATAGGCGGCCGCCAGCGTCAGCGTTGGCGTTACCCGATATTGCATGCCGAGCTTGAAGCCAGTACGGATGGCTGAGGCGCCCTCTAATTTATAGCCAGCAAAACTCGAGCCGCCGCCAAAGTTGACAGACGTGTTGGAGAAAAAATCCTGTTCTATGCTCGCATAAACGATATTCAGGCTGGCGCCTAGAGAGAGCTTGTCCGTTACTTCACAGCCGATACCGGGGATGATCTTGGCGATACCAAACAGCGAGGAAAGGTCATCGCGATTGCCAAACGGCGTACGCAGGTTGTCGAACACGCCACCGGCGCCACCTTGCGCGAACAGGCCGATACCGGCCGTGCAAGCGGTATTTTCCAGCGGCCGTGCATAGCCGCCACCGCCAAGTAAAGTATAGCGGTTCGACGCATGTTCTTCGTTGCGCGGATCTTTGTGCACCAGGTCGGTCGTACGCAGCACCGAGCCAAACATATCCAGCAATGGCGCCTTGATTTGCGTCAGCCCGGCCGGGTTGGTATTCAGCGCGCTGGTATCGCGCGCGACGGCAACGTCAGCACCGCCCATCAGGGTCGATTCAGCGCCAAAGCCAATCAGGTTAATCCCATTGGTGGCGTGCACTGCACTGCAAGCGCCTGCTAAGGCGAGTAGGGTTGCAATACGTAGTGTGTAATGACAGAAATCAGTCATAGTGGATTTGGTTTTTATTCGTTATACGTAATGTCGCATAATTTAACAAAACTGTGTTGCGATAATAAAGCGTAGATTACATGGTTATTGTCGTTGGCATAGTGACTAAAACTATGTTTACTCGCCTTAAAAGCGTTGATTCCGACTGGCGAATGTATCGATTCGGCTAGCTTTTTATTCTATGCGAGTTGCATGCACATTGTTGCAAAAACCTCTATTTGTTTGTGGTGGAAATATTCCTGAATGAAAACAATCAGTTGCTTGCTGTCAATTAAAATAAATCAATATATTGTGTTTTAGGTAATTGAAAAGCCATAGATATTGTTTTATAGTCGCATCCATACGGTATGCAGAAGAGACTCTTCTTCTGTATTTAATAGGGAACCTGGTGCGTGAAGCCGCTTAAGTATCATCAAGCCAGGGCTGCCCCCGCAACTGTAATCAGCGAGTTGTTTGCTGCCACTCAAGCCACTGAATCAATTTCGGGAAGGCGAAAGCAAATAATGACGACCTGAGAGCCAGGAGACCTGCCGTGGAAATTTTTCTTGTTAACGTTTGAGGCGGGGTGTCCTCGGCAGATGCAATTGGTCTATAAACACTGATTGTTAGTCTGGCCTTTGAGCGGGTGCATTTTTCATCGTGATGATGGCCGGGTATTGCCCGGTTGAAATGCGTCTGGCTTTGGGACCCCTCGCTTCCTGGATTGGGAGCCATTAATGTCAAAATACGAATCCATGCAGGCCACAAAAAGAGATGGCCGCAAGGAACCAATCAATCTCGATAAAATTCATCGGGTGATTGATTGGGCATCACAAGGCCTGAACAATGTATCGGTCTCCCAGGTGGAGCTGCGCTCCCATATCCAGTTTTATGATGGCATCCGCACCGATGACATTCATGAAACCATTATTAAATCAGCGGCTGACCTGATCTCTGAAGAAACGCCAGACTATCAATATCTGGCTGCACGCTTGTCTATTTTTCACCTGCGCAAAATTGCTTATGGCCAGTTTGAGCCACCGCATTTGTTTGACCATGTGACCAATCTGACTGCCCTTGGCAAATACGACCAGCATTTGTTAAAGGATTACAGCCGCGAAGAATTTGACGTGCTCAATAGCACCATTGACCACTGGCGCGATATGAACTTCTCTTATGCTGCGGTCAAGCAGCTTGAGGGCAAGTACCTGGTGCAAAACCGGGTGACCAAAAAAATCTACGAGAGCCCGCAGTTTTTGTATATTTTGGTCGCGATGTGTCTGTTTGCTAACTATAAAGGCCAGGCGCGCTTGGATTTCATCAAGCGTTTTTATGACGCTGTGTCTACCTTTAAGATTTCTCTGCCTACGCCTATCATGGCGGGCGTGCGTACGCCGACCAGACAGTTTAGTTCTTGTGTGCTGATTGAGTGTGGCGACAGCTTGGATAGTATCAATGCCACCACCAGTGCGATTGTGAAATATGTCTCACAACGCGCAGGGATAGGCGTCAATGCGGGCCGTATCCGCGCCCTGGGGAGTGAAATCCGTGGTGGCGAAGCACAGCATACCGGTTGCCTGCCGTTCTACAAATTGTTCCAGTCTGCGGTGAAATCTTGCTCGCAGGGCGGCGTGCGTGGTGGTGCTGCCACCTTGTTCTACCCGATCTGGCATCTTGAGGTCGAGTCTTTGCTGGTGCTTAAAAACAACCGCGGTGTAGAAGAAAACCGTGTGCGCCACCTCGATTACGGCGTACAACTTAACCGCTTGATGTACCAGCGCCTGATCAAGGGCCAAACAATTACCTTGTTCTCGCCGCATGACACGCCAGGGCTGTACGATGCGTTCTTTGCCGATCAGGATGAGTTTGAGCGCCTGTATACCCAATATGAAGCCGATGACAGCATCCGCAAACGCAGCCTGCCAGCGGTGGACCTGTTCTCGCTGATGATGCAAGAGCGTGCAGGCACTGGCCGTATCTATATTCAAAACGTAGACCATTGCAACACACACAGCCCGTTTGACCCGGCCGTGGCTCCGGTGCGCCAGTCTAACCTGTGTATGGAAATTGCACTGCCGACCAATCCATTGAATGACATCAATGATGAAGAAGGCGAAATCGCCTTGTGTACCTTGTCTGCCTTTAACCTGGGCGCGCTGGAATCATTAGACGAGCTGGAAGGCCTGGCTGATTTAGTGGTGCGTGCACTGGATGCGTTGCTGGAGTATCAGGATTACCCGGTAAAAGCGGCACTCAATGCGACCAACAAACGCCGCTCATTGGGCGTTGGCGTCATCAACTACGCCTATTACCTGGCCAAAAATGGCACCAACTACACCAGTGATTCTGCGCTGGGCCTGACTCATCGCACTTTCGAGGCGATTCAGTTCTACTTGTTAAAAGCCTCGGTGCAGTTGGCGCGCGAATTTGGCCCATGCGGTGCGTTTAACGAAACCACCTACGCCAAAGGCATGTTGCCGATTGATACCTATAAGTCTGACCTTGACGCCGTGTGTAGCGAGCCATTGCTGTTAGATTGGGAGAGCCTGCGCAAAGAGATTCAAAAAGATGGCTTGCGCAACTCTACCTTGACTGCGCTGATGCCGTCAGAAACCTCCAGCCAGATTGCAAACGCAACCAATGGTATTGAGCCGCCGCGTGGCCTGGTGTCGGTTAAGCAGTCTAAGGACGGTATCTTGCGCCAGGTGGTGCCAGAGATCGACCGCCTGCGTGACCAGTATCAACTGTTGTGGAAAATGCCTAACAACGAGGGTTACCTCAAGCTGGTGGGCATTATGCAAAAGTTTGTTGATCAGTCTATTTCTGCTAACACCAACTACGACCCAACCCGTTTTGAAGGTGGCCGTGTGCCAATGAAGCAATTGCTCAAAGACCTGCTGCAGGTGTACAAGTTGGGCATCAAAACCTTGTACTACCACAACACCCGCGATGGTGCGACTGAAGGTGGCACTGAGGCAGAGGACGATGGTTGTGCGAGTGGTGCCTGCAAGATTTAAATAAGCGCTGACTCAGTGGCTGCGCGGGCAAATTGCAACGTTGTGCGGTGCTCGAAATCCTCATGTACTCCATGTACATTCCGGTTTCTGTGCTCCGGACGCCTTGCACTTTATCCCGCTCGCTCACTGATTAAACGCTTATTGCAGTGGGGTAATGAGTAGATTTTAAAAACAGTTTGAGAATAAAACTTAAACATTAGGAACACGGCTATGGCCTACAGCATCTTTACCAAAATCGACAACGAACAGCTCAAAGAACCCATGTTCTTTGGTCAGCCGGTCAACGTGGCGCGTTACGACCAGCAGAAATACCCGGTGTTCGAAAAGCTGATCGAAAAGCAGTTGTCTTTTTTCTGGCGCCCGGAAGAAGTCGATGTGTCACAAGACCGTGCTGACTACCAAGGCTTGCCAGAGCACGAAAAGCATATTTTCATCAGCAATCTCAAATATCAGACGCTGCTTGATTCGATTCAGGGCCGCAGCCCTAACGTTGCCTTGTTGCCATTGGTGTCATTGCCTGAGATCGAGACCTGGATTGAAACCTGGGCGTTTTCCGAGACGATCCACTCGCGCTCTTATACCCACATCATCCGCAATATCGTCAATGATCCTTCCATTATTTTTGACGACATCGTGCGTAACGACAATATTACTGCGCGTGCCTCTGACATCGCCCACTATTACGATGAGTTGATTCATCAAACCATGTTGTACTCACAACTGGGTGAGGGTGACCACGTGATCAATGGCGAAACCAAGGTGGTGAATAAGCGCGAACTTAAAAAGCTGCTTTACCGCTGCCTGATGAGCGTTAATATTCTTGAAGCGATTCGTTTTTATGTGAGCTTTGCCTGCTCGTTTGCCTTTGCCGAGCGCAAGGTGATGGAAGGCAATGCCAAGATCATCCGCCTGATTGCACGTGACGAAGCCTTGCACCTCACCGGCACCCAGCACATGCTCAATATCATGCGCTCCGGCCAGGACGACCCCGAGTTCGCCGAAATTGCCGCCGAACTGCATAGCGAGTGTTTTGAGATGTTTAGAACAGCCGCCGAGCAAGAAAAAGAATGGGCAGAATACCTGTTTAAAGATGGCTCTATGATTGGCCTCAATAAAGATATTTTGTGCCAATATGTCGAATACATCACCAATAGCCGCATGGCCTCGGTTGGTTTACCGCCCGCATTCCCCGGTGCCAAAAATAACCCGATTCCATGGATCAACACTTGGCTCGCCTCAGACACCGTGCAAGTCGCGCCGCAAGAGGTAGAATTAAGCTCCTACCTGATTGGTCAGATTGACTCCGAAGTATCGGCAGACGACCTTAACGGTTTTGAATTGTAATATGAACCATGATTAGCGTACGCAGCCAGCACAGCCGCTTTAGCCTGCTCCCGCAAGAAACCCTGCTCGAAGGCCTGGAGCGCACCGGCCACGAAGTAGAGTATCAATGCCGCAGCGGTTATTGTGGTGCCTGCCGCGTACGCATGCTAGACGGTGAAGTCGATTACGTCGAGCTGCCACTCGCTTTTATCGCGGCTGACGAAATCTTGCCCTGCTGCTGCGTGCCCAAGTCTGACCTGTGGTTAGAGTGCGAACTCAGGTTTGATCTGCAAACCGCGCAGATGCAAGACGATATGTTCCCGGCACAACAATCGCTGTTTGAAGAAGACTTGTTCGCTGCAAGTGATAGCCCAGTTAAAAAAATGCTGCAGAGAAAAGTCGTCAGGAATAATGTGCGGGCCAGCAATCTGCCGTTGTTTTGAGATAAGTTTTTACGCAAAGTACACCAAGATTTAAACTAAACTAACTAAACTTAGTTTACTGGTGTGGCCATGCAAGTTATCAACATACACGAAGCAAAAACACAGCTTTCCAAATTAGTGGACCAAGCAGTGAATGGTGAGTCTTTTATTATCGCCAAAGCAGGCAAACCTCTGGTTAAGGTGATTAAGCTTGATACACCAGAAACGCAGCTGCCTCAGCGCATCGGCTTTATGAAAGGTCAAATTCAGGTTCCTGATGATTTTGACGTGATGGGTGCAACCGAAATTACCCATCTGTTTAGATTGGAATAACATGAAGTTATTGCTAGACACCCATATTCTGCTGCGGGCGGCAGAAGGCTCCAATCAACTTTCAAACACAGCCAAGTTACTCATTGAAGACCCTGAAAACCAGCTGTATTTCAGTAGTGCCAGCCTGTGGGAAATCGCCATTAAAAATACATTGGGTCGTGCAGACTTTAAGGTTGACCCAGCCGTACTACGACGGTGCTTGCTGGATAATGGCTTTGAGGAAATCATGATCAACAGCACTCACACCGTCAACCTGCAAGCCTTACCAGATATTCATAAATATCCGTTTGATCGTATGTTGCTATCGCAAACCTTGGTCGAAGGGGTGACATTGGTCACGGCTGATAGTGTAGTGGCACAGTATCCTGTGGCATTAATAAGTGTGTAAGTTGCCATTGTTTAACGATTTATTTTAGGTAATAAAAAAGGCGCTTGAATCCAAGCGCCTTTTTTCAAAGCATTTTATTCACGCAGCATTTGGCCGCAGCCACTGCATTTTCAGGTTTGGTGCACGCGCACTCAAATCCGCCACCAGGCTGCAACTCAAAATTTCGCAGCGCCAATACATCTGCCTGATCTTTGCGTCCGCCTCGTTACGCGACTTGCCAAAAATCTGCAAATTTTCAACCAACACCCCATTCGCACTGCGTATGGTGTACAAATATTTTCCAGACATATCCATCATTTTCAATGTCACCCCGATGTTTGTTTGACGCAAAAGCATCATATTTATTGTGATATATCGGTAACATATCAAAATTTTTTAGGGGTGTATACACTGTAAAGATAGTATTTATATCGTTAATTCAATAATTTAAGGGGTTTTTTGCATAAAACACCTATAATTAATCCGCTAACTTCACTTCCAAATGGCCGGATTGAAAGTTAGCGATTGGCGCTCTCTGCGCCAAATCACCTCATGTTGGCTCACGGCTAACCACCAGGTTTGCGTTTCCGGTTTGGGTTTATTCTGCGCAAAAGCGTCTGGTTTTAGCACCGCAATACACCATGCCGGTTGTGGGCTTCTCACTGATCGATAAAGGATGCAGCCTAAATCAACACTTCTTGCCAATTGCGCAAATGCTTGCGTCGGACCGTAATTTGATTTGTGCAGCCATGCCGCATCTGCATCAAAAGGTGGTTGTCGTAAATCCACCGTTTGTGCCTTAAGTGAGACTTGAAATGCCGTGTGTGCAACGGGTTCAATATGTGTCAGGGCAGGCGCATCCATCAAAAACTTCCAGCGCCAAAACCCAAGCTCAGCGGCTGCGGTTGCTACCGACTCAGCCCCATAAAACACCCCAGGGTCATTAGCACCTCTAAATCGCGAGCCCCCTTTACGCGTCGGGTAGCGAAAAGGTGTTGCCAGCAGATAATCCAGCTTTGCTGTGGTGTCAGGGTAGGCCGGTTTGCTATTGTCGAGCAACGCTTCAAGCATGTTCTGCTCAGCCGCCGTATCCACCAGCTTCATGGTCGAAGCCACATGCTGCGCCTCCACCATGCGCCAAGCTAAGCCACGCCAGGCAAACGCCTCAGACGAGACCGCGTGAGGTGTCCAGATAGTGTACGACACGCACCAAGCCTTCCGTTTGAGTAATTAAGTCGATGGGGCGGGCATTGAGGGCAAGGTTTTTATTGGTCAACCACACTCGCGCAGTTTCATCATTGCTCACAATCGAATCCAGCGAGCGGAAAACCCGCACAAACAACAACGCAAAATCCCACTCTTTACGCTTCTGGTCTAGCAAATACTTACCGTCATACAAGCGTGTAATCGTCGCTGGGCTCAAGCCAAGAATCGTCGCCAACATCGCGCGCGAAAGCTGTAGTCGTTCGGCAGCCCGGCCTACTGCTTTGCTTAATACTTGTGCAGCATCGGGTTGGGTTGCTGTTTTAGTAGTTACAGTTGCCATGATTTATTCCTTTCTTTGGAAATTATATTATTAAAATATTTCTTTGGAAAGTTTATTGTGTGGTAACGAAGTTGTTATTGAGTAGATAGCAACTCAGATATTTAAAGGCATCTTTGTAAGTAACGTTTTTACGAGTTTAAATATTCAATTGTCTTATTGTTAGTTTTTTACTGTATGGAATTTTGAAAAAGGGATTGATGATTCTTCGGATTTAAATGATTGAATGCAAATATTTACATTATTTAATCTAAATTCGGAATGATGGTTTATGGACGTCAATGTAATTTCCATGATAGTTTATTTAAAAAAATATCAATACACGTGAGAGGCTAATCATGAAAAGAAAATATCTTTTGCCATTGGCTGTGTTAGCTAGTGCCTTGACTGCAAACCAATCAAATGCGAAATCTGTTGATAACAATTCAATAGATGAACAAGCTAAGTCTAATTTGCTTGAGATCGAGACTGAAGAAGTTAACAAATTCGACTTTGGCGATAAAACTGCTTTAAAGTTTATCCTTAAACCAAATAGTGATGGCATCTTTTATGCCGCTCATTACTCCCATTCCTCGCATAGCTCACATTCATCTCATCGCTCTCACTCGTCTGGATATTAAGTGAGTAAGAGTGAGTTGACGCTCAAATTCGACGAGCGTGTTTATTCTGTTGAAACAATACAGAAGGCTGCGTATCGCTTTATCAATAAATTTACAGTGGATTTTGAGTTAATTGATAGGGATATACTTTGTCATATCATATTTGATAGCGAGCACTCAGATAGCCAACTGCAAAAATTAAAAGCGGATTTTAAGAAAGAGATTCTTGATCAACATCTACGGCAGTTAATTGCGAAAGAAACCGAGACTGTCAGAAATTTAATATTGAGTGCCACTTTCTTGAATACTGGTCTGCAAAAAATTGAGTAAATTTAAAGGGCTTGAAAGCTATGCTGCAGAAGACTCAGCTTATGAGTTACTACCTTTTAAATTTGATAGGTTTAATGATGAAAGTTACATCATCACTAATATCGTTGGCGAGTATCTGCTGATTGAACATGAAGATTTAGAAGCATTGGTTCATCGAAAACTAGATGTTACTAGTCGCTTATATTGTCAATTAAGGTCTAAGCACTTCATCAGATTGCCGAAGGAAAAGTCACCAATTGAATTGTTGGCTTTAAAGTTAAGGACAAAGCTATCTAGGCTTTCTCAATTTACTAATTTACATATTTTTGTCGTCACACTTCGTTGTGATCATAGTTGTCCTTATTGTCAGGTTTCTAGACAGTCAGAGGATAAGTCTTCATTTGATATGACTAGAGACATGGCTGACAAGTCTCTAGATTTTGTATTTAGATCTCCATCTCCAGCTATCAAAATTGAATTTCAAGGCGGAGAGCCATTACTAAACTTTGAGTTAATTAAATACATTGTTGAGTCTGCTGAAAGCAGAAACAGAGTTGCGGCTAGAGATCTTGCTTTTGTAATTGCGACTACCTTGTCTTTAATAAATGATGAGATTCTAGACTTCTGCAAATTACATAAAATCCAGATTTCTACTTCTTTAGATGGTCCTGAAGCTTTACATAACTCAAATAGACCTAAGCCAAATAAGGATAGTCATCAACGATTTGTAGCCGGATTAGAGAAAGCAAGAGCTCGACTTGGTTACGATCAAATCTCTGCTTTGATGACAACTACTGAGTTGAGTCTTGATAAAGTCAAAGAAATTATCGATGAATATTTAAGATTAGGATTCAAGGGAGTATTTTTAAGACCATTATCTCCGTATGGTTTTGCGATCAAAACAAAAAGATTTATGGCATACAACACTGAGCGATGGTTGCAGTTCTATAAATCAGGTCTTGATTACATTATTGAGTTAAATAGAAACGGTGTGGAGTTTTCAGAATATTACTCAAGTCTCATTTTAAAAAAAATTCTTAGTGCTCAAGAGTCTGGATACGTAGATCTAATGAGTCCTGCTGGAATTGGTATTGCAGCAATCGTTTTTAATTACGATGGTAAAGTCTACGCTTCCGATGAAAGTCGAATGCTTGCTGAGATGGGGGATAGAACTTTTGAGTTAGGTAACATATTGTCCGACTCTTATGAAGATATCATTCTCTCAGACAAGCTACTTGATGCGCTTGAAGAATCTTTCACACTAAGTGCGCCGATGTGCTCTGAATGTGCATTTGAACCGTACTGTGGTTCAGAGCCCGTGTATCACCATGCCATTCATAAAGATTTTTTAGGAAGAAAACCAGAGTCGGAGTTCTGTAAAAAGAACATGAGTATTTTTAAGCATTTAATTAGTCTCATGGAAAGTAGTTCTGATACTAAGAAATTATTTCTGGGCTGGGCTAACCGATGATTAAACTCGGGGGTAGGGTCATCCAAGTGCACGAGATCGGCTCCGAAAGAGCAACGTTATTTGTGATGAGCTCTAATCCAAATTTACCTCAGGTTTTGAGAGCTGATAAAGCGTTCATTGCCAAGTTGAAGACTATTCCTAAAGGATTTGCTCACTATATTACGTTTGAGTCATTTGTCGATGAGGTTGCATTTTCTGAGGGTGAGAGTTTCACGGTTTTACCGGATGAGTTCAATTACTTAAATGATGAAGATATTGTTCGCATTACACCTAATAAAGAGCATATAAGAGTTCTTTACCGGAAAAAGGCTACTAATAATACGATTATGATTACTGAGCAATGTAATCACTATTGTTTAATGTGTTCGCAGCCACCTAAAAATCAGGATGATTCTTACCTATTAAGTGAAGCTTTCAACTTAATCAAGTTGATACCAAAGAACACGAAAGAAATTGGTTTTTCTGGTGGTGAGCCTACATTATTTGGTGAAAGATTCTTGGAGTTATTAGAGTTTACTAAGAGCCATCTACCTCAAACTGGTATTCATATACTCTCGAATGGAAGAGCTTTTAAAGATATAAGATTTGCGAAAAGATATGCCAATATTAATCATTTTGACATGATGGTTGGTATCCCAATTTACTCTTCAAACCCTTCAATACATGACTATATAGTTCAAAGTGCAGGTGCGTTAGATGAGACTTTGGCTGGTGTTTTAAATCTTAAGCGGTTGAATCAAAAAGTAGAAATTAGAGTAGTTATTCATAAACAATCAATTGAAGGGTTACTAGACCTATGTGAGTTTATTGGCCGGAATTTATTGTTTGTAGATCACGTTGCTCTAATGGGGTTGGAAATGATGGGGTTTACTCGTGCAAACTTGGATAGTCTTTGGATAGACCCTTATGAGTATAAAGATATCTTGAGCGATGCCGTGAGCATACTGAATAGCTATAAACTAACTACCTCTGTGTATAACCATCAGCTTTGTACTGTTAACAAAGATATTTTGCCTTTTTATAGAAAATCAATTTCAGACTGGAAGAATGAGTTCGCACCTGAGTGTGACGGATGTAAAAGTGCAAATGATTGCGGAGGTTTTTTCTCATCCAGTTTGCAACATCGATATAGTGATCATATCAAAGCCTTATGAGGCGTTTCTTAAGTAGGGCTCATAAAACTCCCTTTTCTAGGGCCAAAGCTTGCTTAGAGATTATTAAATACACGGTCGAGATACTTGCAATACTTATTGCAGGAGCATGGGCTTACTCAAAATATATAACAATAGAAAAGCCTTTAGAAATAAGGACTGCTTCAACTGGTTTTCTGAATTGGGGGAGACTGCCAGCAAAAGAGTTATGCTTGGCCAATTTGGGTGTAACGATAAAGAATATTGGCAACTTACCATTTGAAGTTAATAAAGTTGTAATCGAGTCATGGTCGATAGATGGTGCGCTTTTGGAAAGAGCACAAAACTATTTCTCACCATTTAGTGATGAAAATAAAAAACTACTCATAAGAAAAGAATTCGTTGGCGCAGATTCCACTAGTTTGGTTGGGGTGTACGGAGTCAATGAAGAAAATGCTACTGACTTTAGTTTCACTTTTAAGTATGAACCAAAAAACGCTGTGTATTTTCTTGCGACAGTTACAGGGCCCCATGTAAATATTAAAGAGGGACGTTGGGGGTTCGTGTGTGATGTTGAGGCAAACTAGTTTCAAGAGTCTTTATTAAACTCAATCTACTGTTTTATATAAACGATTCTGTTCTATATAGCTGAATACCTGTTGCGGTATTTCAGTGATCACAGTGTCGTCATTCTGACTTAACTGTTCACGAATACGTGTAGATGAGATATCTGGCGGCGTGGTTGGCAAAAAGCTGATCAGGCCGTTCGCTTGTGCTGCAAACGCTTCTGGCGCTGCTGCGATGTCTACTAACTTGCCGTCATGCTCTGGATGCCAGAATAAGGTTTTTTCGCGGTCTGCGCGGTGTACGACTAGCAGGTGGCAATAATCTAGCAGCTCTAACCAGCGGTGCCAGGTGGGGAGTTTTTGGTAGCTGTCTTGGCCCATCATTAAGCATAGCGCTTGGCTGGGGAAGCGTTGGCGTAATAGGTGCAGGGTTTCTATGGTGTATGAGGTGCCCTGGCGTTCTAGCTCGCAGGTATCGAGTACAAACTTTGGGTGGTTTTGTATCGCCAGTTGTACCATCGCGGCGCGGTGTTGTGCGGTGACTGCTGGTGTTTCTTTATGCGGCGGAACTGCCGCCGGAATGACGCGGATTTGCGTGCAGTGCAGGGTGTCGAGCACACTTTGTGCGAGCACCAAATGCCCGTTGTGGATGGGGTTGAAGGTACCGCCGAAGATGCCTATGATTTCCATTCTGGCTTTAATAATTCTTTCGGCGCATCGCGGTGTTGCGCGGTGCTCGCAAACTCGCTGTACCAGTTCGTACTATCTCGTTTTCTGCACTCCGTGCGCCTTGCGCTGCATCCCAAATAATCATTAAAGACTTATTAGGCTCGAACGTGGCCGTCGCCTAGCACCACATACTTCAACGAAGTTAATCCCTCTAGACCCACTGGGCCGCGCGCGTGCAGTTTGTCAGTAGAAATACCGATTTCTGCGCCAAAGCCGTATTCAAAGCCGTCGGCAAAGCGGGTAGAGGCGTTGACCATGACGCTGCTGGAATCGACCTCGCGCAGGAACTGGCGCGCTTTGGTGTAGTTCTCAGTCACAATCGCCTCGGTGTGCTGGCTGGAGTGCTGGTTGATATGCTCAATGGCTTCATCGACGCCGCTAACCACTTTGCAGGAGATAATCGCTGCCAGGTATTCGGTGTAGTAGTCTTCCTCTGTCGCGGCAACGGCTTGTGGCACCAGCGCGCGTGTTTCTTCGCAGCCGCGGATTTCTATGCCTTTGCTGGTTAGCATCTCAGCCAGTTTAGGTAGGGCGGTGTTGGCAATGCTGCGTGCAACCAACAGTGATTCGGCGGTGTTACAGGTGCCCAGGCGTTGCGTTTTGGAGTTTTCCAAAATACGCAGGGCTTTGTCCAAATCGGCTTCGTCATCCACATAGACATGGCAGTTGCCATCCAGGTGTTTGATGACTGGAATGCGCGCGTCGTTGCTGATGCGCTCAATCAAGCCTTTGCCGCCGCGTGGCACAATCACGTCTACATATTGCTTCATAGTGATGAGCTCGCCCACCGCAGCGCGGTCTGTCGTCTCGACCACCAGCACGGCCGCTTGTGGCAAACCTGCTTGTTGCAGGCCTTGATGCACAAGCTTGGCCAGCGCCTGATTGCAATGAATGGCCTCAGAGCCACCACGCAAAATACAGGCATTGCCAGATTTAATGCACAGGCCGGCGGCATCCACCGTCACATTTGGCCGTGCTTCGTAAATAATGCCGATCACGCCCAGTGGCACACGCATCTGGCCAATCTGGATGCCGGAAGGGCGGTATTTGAAGTTGCTCATTTCGCCAATCGGGTCTGGCAGGCTGGCGATTTGCTCTAAGCCCTCAGCCATGGTGGCGACTGACTTTTCGCTCAAGGCTAGGCGGTCTAGCATGGCGGCTTCCATGCCGTTGGCTTTGGCGGCGTCCAGGTCTTGCTGGTTAGCGGCTAGGAGCGCTTTTTCGTGCTGGCGAATCAGGGCGGCAATATTGCGCAGGGCCTGATTCTTGGTGCTTGTGTCAGCTTTTGCCATCAAACGGGAGGCGGCGCGTGCCTGCTCACCCAGTTGTTTCATGTAATGTTGAATGTCCATAATCATTATTCTATCTTATAACGCTTAATAGGCTTAAAACCTTAACGAGACCTTGCCGTGGCCGCTCTGGCAGATTTATTGGCCGCCATGCGGGCAATGCCGCTGCATAAGCGTGAGAGCTCTAGCCAGGCATCACCATCGCCCACGCCTTTTGCCATGCGGTCTATGTCAGACAATTTCTGCAAAGCAGCTTCGATATGTTTTTGCGGTAAAAATTCCAATGCACGTTTGACCAATTGCTGGCGGTCACCAAATAACCTGGCTTGGCTCATAGCCGCTTGTGCAGCCTGGCCGTTTTGCATGGCGAGCCTCACTTGCAATAAGGGGCGGAACAACCACACCAGCGGGTTCATGACCGCGACGGCTGTTTCGCCTTCTTCACGCAGGCCTTCAATAATACGCATAACCCGGCTCGGGTCGCCTTGCAGCATGGCTTCGCCCAGTTGCGAGACATCAAAACGCGCCACGTTGAGCACGCATTGGCGGATGGCATCTTCAGAAAGTGGGCCCGGCGGGTAAAGCAGGCCAAGCTTTTGTATCTCCTGGTGCGCGGCGAGTAAATTACCTTCTACCTGCTCGGCAATAAAACGGCGCGAGGCTTCATCGGCGGTTTGTTGTTGCAAGCTCAGGCGCTGCGCAATCCATTCTGGCAATTGTGCCAAAGGCACCTGGTTAAGCACCAGCAATACGCCGTGTTGTAACAATGCCTCATACCAAGCGCTGCTGGTCATATCGCGGTCTGGCGCGGGCAGGGTAATGATAATGGTGGTATCCGCAGCTGGCAGCTCAGCCAATTGCTGTAAAGCCTTGGCACCTTCAACACCGGGTTTGCCAGTGGGGATATTGATTTCCAAGATGCGTTGCTCGGCAAACAGCGAGAAGCTTTGTAAAAACTGGCTGACTTGGCCCCAGTTGAAATAGCGCTCTACGCTAAAGCTGGCACGCTCTTGGGCGCCATGCTGGCGGGCGGCGGCGCGAATCTGGTCCATGGCTTCGGTGATTGAGAGCGGCTCGTCACCTGCCAGCACAAATAAATGCTGTTTTGGTGGCAGGTGTTGAGCCAGTTGCGCAGCCTGGATGCGCATGCTTACTCCGCTTTTTTCAAGGCAGACAGGCGACGCATAATGCCATTGAGCACGTCGGTACGCATGGTTTGAGTCAGGCGTTTTTCTTCTGCCAGTTTTGCCAGCAAGTTCGAGTCGTTATAGGTGTAGTCGCGACGGCTTTCCATCACCAGTGGGAGCCCCCATGTGGGCTCATTGCTGGCCTTAGTGCGATATTGCACACGATAGTAAAGCTCATACTCTCGGACCACACCGGTACCACTCAAGGACAAAATGCGTTTTTCGTTTTCTTCATGTATCAGGTCAACTTGTAGCTCAGCTTCTTCTGCTGTTTCTACCAACTTAATATTTTGCTCTTTTAAGCTCTTTTTAAGTGCAGAGGTAATTTGGGTGTTGCCTTGCAACTGAATCGATTTAAATGAAACCGGATTAGGTTGTCTGAGCTGAAAGCCACAGGAGGACAAAGCCGCAATCAACAATAGCCAGCCACTATTTTGCAAGAAACGCTTTAGCAAAGAGGGTGTCAGGGGTGAAAGCAGCATAGTCGTCCTTTTTTAAGCAACCACAATGTTAATCAGTTTGTTAGGCACGACAATGATTTTTTTCACGCTGCCTTCATTAAGAAACTTCTGTACGAAGTCCTGATTGACGGCGGTTGCTTCAATCTGCTCTTTGGCCATGCTTTTAGGAATACTGATGCTGCCACGCAGTTTGCCGTTCACTTGCACCACATACTCCACCTCGTCTTGCACCAATGCCGAGTTAGCTGGCTCAGGCCATTTGGCAGTCAACACGTCTGCGCCCAGTTTGAGGCTTTGCCACATGACTTGCGTCACGTGTGGGGCAATAGGCGAGAGCACGCGCAGCAGAATGCTGTAGCCCTCAAACGCCACGGCTTGCCAGTCTTTCTCGGCTTCTTTGTGTACTTTTTCCAGCGTGTTGAGCATCTTCATGCAGGCCGAGGCTACGGTGTTGAACTGCAGTTTGGCTAAGTCAACATTGGCTTGTTTCAGCACGCTATGAATCTCGCGTCTGTGGCTAGCGAGCTCGCCGGTCAGCTTGTTAGGCAGGTCGGCTGGCTGGATTTGCGATAAAGCATAGCCAAAGTTCCACACGCGCTTTAAAAAGCGGTGCGAGCCTTCTACGCCACTGTCTGACCATTCCAGGGTTTGCTCTGGTGGCGCGGCAAACATCATAAAAAAGCGCGCAGTGTCGGCGCCGTATTGCTCGATCAGCGATTGCGGATCAACGCCGTTACGCTTGGACTTGGACATGGTGCCTATGCCTTGATAGTCGATGGCTGAGCCATCTTTAAGCAATTTGGCGCCAGTCACTTTGCCGTTGGCGTCTTGTACCAGCTCGATTTCTTCTGGCGCGAAGTATTCAATACCGCCTTTAGCCGTGCGGCGCGAGAAAATATGGTTAAGTACCATGCCTTGCGTCAGCAGGTTGGCAAATGGCTCGTCATAGTTGACTAAGCCCATATCACGCATGACCTTGCTCCAGAAGCGTGAATACAGCAGGTGCAAAATCGCGTGCTCAATACCGCCAATGTACTGGTCTACCGGCATCCAGTGGTTGGTTTGCGCGTCGACCATGGCCTCATTGCTAAAGCCGGAGGCATAGCGCGCGTAATACCAGCTGGAGTCGACAAACGTGTCCATGGTGTCAGTTTCGCGCTTGGCAGGTTGGCCGCATTTAGGGCAGGCGCAGTTCAGGAAGTTTTCGCGCTTGTTGAGCGGATTACCAGAGCCATCCGGCACGCAGTCTTCTGGCAGTTTGACCGGTAACTGGTCATCCGGCACCGGTACATCGCCACAGCTGTCGCAGTGGACGATAGGAATCGGGCAACCCCAATAGCGTTGGCGTGATACGCCCCAGTCGCGCAGGCGCCAGTTGGTTTGTTTGCCGCCCAGGTTTTTCTCAGCCAGGTCGGCTGCGACTGCGTCAATCGCTTGTGTGTAGCCAAGATCGTTATATTTGCCTGAGTGTATGCATACGCCCTTGGCCTTGTCGCCATACCATTCTTGCCATGCGTTTAAATCAAAGCTTTGTTCAACAACGCTAATCACTTGCTTGATCGGCAAGCTATATTTTTTAGCAAAGCCAAAGTCACGCTCATCGTGCGCAGGCACGGCCATCACAGCGCCTTCACCGTAGGTCATTAGCACGTAATTGCCTATCCAAACCGGCACTTGTTCACCTGTAATCGGGTGCGCGACGGTGAGGCCGGTGTCCATGCCTTCTTTTTCCATGGTCGCCATGTCGGCTTCCATGACTGAGCCTTGTTTACATTTGTCGATAAATGCTTGCAAGGCGGGGTTGTTCTGCGCAGCATGAGTTGCCAATGGATGTTCTGCGGCCACGGCACAGAAGGTTACGCCCATGATGGTGTCAGCACGCGTGGTAAATACCCACAGTTTGCCGTCATCAATCAGGTTGCCGTCGTTGGTTTTAATCTCGTGCGTAAAAGCAAAGCGTACGCCCACACTCTTGCCTATCCAGTTGGCTTGCATGGTTTTTACACGCTCAGGCCAACCTGGCAGTTTATCCAGGTCGTCCAGCAGTTGCTGGGCATAACCGGTAATGTGCAGGTAATAACCGGGGATTTCACGCTTTTCAACCAGCGCACCAGTGCGCCAGCCACGGCCATCAATCACCTGCTCGTTGGCTAATACCGTCTGGTCGACCGGGTCCCAGTTCACGACCTGGGTTTTTTTGTAGGCAATGCCTTTTTCCAGCATACGCAGAAACAGCCATTGGTTCCATTTGTAGTAGTCAGGTTGGCAAGTGGCCAGCTCGCGCTGCCAGTCGATGGCAAAGCCAAGTGACTTCAACTGTTTGCGCATATAGGCAATGTTGTCGTATGTCCACTGCGCAGGCGGCACATTGTTTTGAATCGCCGCATTTTCAGCCGGTAGGCCAAATGCATCCCAGCCCATGGGCTGCAACACGTTGTAGCCTTTCATGTGATGGTAGCGGCTTAATACGTCACCAATGGTGTAGTTACGCACATGCCCCATATGCAATTTGCCACTGGGGTAGGGGAACATCGACAAGCAGTAGTATTTGGGTTTGTTGCTATCTACCTTGGCCTGAAAGCTGAGGTTAGATTCCCAATGTTGTTGTGCCTGTTGTTCGACTTCTTTGAATGGATACTGCTGTTGCATGTGCTTGGCTTGAAAGTAACTAAACGAAGCGATAATTATACCCGAGAACTGATAGGCATGTTTTGCGTTGGCATGTCCTTGGCGGGGGATTCAATCACTGATTGGTTGATATTAGCCATGTGTGTTTAAAGTAGGTTGATATAAACCGATTGCGTGTTAGGTCGGCAGCTGAAATTCGGCATTATTATTTATATAAATATAATTTACGCAATAAAAACATGGGGATAACGGTTATCGTAATAACATTGGTATCAATATTGCAGCCTTTTTACCTGTTTTTATAACAATATAAACGTAAAGAGGGTGTGACACATGAAGAAAAAAAGCTTGTTGATGGCCACGGTGCTGGCCTTTAATCCAGCCATGGAAGTATTGGCCGAGGAAAAAGAACGGCAGGATGAGACAGTCAATATTTCACCAGTCGTTGTGAAAGGGATTTTGCCTGATCGCCTGGAGTCGGTGCCTGGTTCTTATTACCTGGTGGATGAAAAAGCCCTGGAGGAACGGCGCCCATTTTCAATTCAGGAAGCATTGAATAATGTGCCGGGTGTGCATGTGGTGGGTGAAAACAGTTTTGGTTTGGGCGTGAATATTGGCGTGCGTGGCCTGGACCCGCGCAGAACGGCACGTACCTTGCTGATGGAAGATGGCATGCCTTTGTTTCTGGCGCCGTATGGTGATCCGGCCGCACATTACACCACGCCACTGGAGCGCGTGCAGCGCATTGAAGTGGTAAAAGGCTCTGGCCAGATTTTGTATGGCCCGCAAACCGTGGGCGGCATGATTAACTTTGTCACGCGCCCGGTGCCTAGTGACGGCCAGGTGCATGGTAATGTGTCGGCGACACTGGGCAACAATGACTTTAGCAGCCTCTATGGCACGATTGGTGCGGGCGACGAGCGTGGCGGCCTGATGATTGATGCCTTGCATAAAAAAGGCGATGGTATCCGTCATAACCATGATTTTGAGATTCAGGAATATACCGCCAAGGGGCAGTTGAATTTATCTGATCGCCACACCTTGATTGCCAAGGCCAGTTATTTCCGCGAGAGCTCTCATGTGTCTGAAACCGGGTTAGGCCTGGTTGAATACAATGAAAATAAATACCAGGCGCCGACTGGCAAAAATGATGTATTTGAGCACGAAAGAACCACGTTTCAACTACAACATCTGTTTCAAATTAATACACAGGCCAAGCTGAGTACACAAGCCTATTATGCCAAGTCTGAGCGGGCATCTTTCAGGCAAATTAATGATCCAGGTGGTTTGGGCGGGCGTTCTGTGATGGACCGCTGTACCGGTTTGGGGGTGGCTACCGAAGCCAATGCCGAGCTGTGTGGCGGCCGCTGGCGCCCGCGTGAGTATGAGTACTGGGGCATAGAGCCACGGCTTGATCTGCAGCATAGTTTATTCGGTGTAGAGAGTAATGCCGTGCTTGGTTTTCGCTACCACCGTGAAGATATTCAGCGTAACCAGTTCCGCGGTAGCGATCCCCGTATACAAAACCAGGGTTATGCAGAAGCCTTTGGCGATCATCGTGAGCAGATTCATACCGATGTTGAAGCCAAGTCATACTATGCACAAAACACATTCTATGTGGGTGACTGGACGTTTACGCCCGGCTTGCGCATAGAAGACTTGCGTATCAGGACGGATATTTTGCGTGCTGAAGGGGCGGTGCAAAATAATCCGCAGTCAAAAGACACCAATCATCAAAGCAAAGTATTGCCGGGGTTGGGTTTAACCTGGAACGGCATTGAAAAAACCACTTTGTTTGCCGGGGTGCATAAAGGCTTTGCGCCACCGCGTCCTGACCGTGATGTCTACGCGCCAGGCGGTGCCAATACAGCCGTGGTGGTGAATACCAAGCCCGAGGAAAGTACCAACTGGGAGTTGGGGGCGCGCACTAACTACATTAAAGGCGTCACCTTTGAAACAACATTGTTTCATACGATTTTTGACGATATTGTGGTGGCAGGCCCCACCTCCGGTTCGTTTATCAATGGCGGGCAATCGCAGCAAAGCGGGGTAGAGTTAGCTGGTCGCATCAATTTTGGCCACATTTATGATTCTGCGCACAATGTTTATGTCGCGGGTTCTTACACCAATCTGTTCACAGCCAAGTTCAAAAAAACCAATGCGGCGGCAGATGTGTTCAGTGGTGACCGCTTGCCTTATGCGCCCAAACATATGGCATCGCTCAGCTTGGGTTATGCACATCCGGTTGGATTTGATGCCCGCATTGGCGTCGACTATGTGAGTGAGCAGCAAGAGGATGTGTCTTACCGCGATGGCCGCTCTAAGGCGGATGTGTTATCCGGCCGTACTGGTCGCATCCCCGCTTATGCGCTACTCAATGCCAGCGTGAATTACCGGCCCATTGGCAGTCGTGTATCGTACTTTATGAGTGCCTACAATCTGGCCGATAAAGAATACCTGACCAGCCGTGTGGACGGCATGGTGGTGGGGCGCCAACGGCAGGTATTTGGCGGCATCCGTTACGATTTCTAAGCAAAAGTAGTTGAGTTAACGCCAATAAAAAAGCCCGCAGCATGCGGGCTTTTTTGCTTGAGCGCAGTTATTTTAATGCGCTAAAAATGTCTTCTTTAATCACATTCAATTCGCCCAGGCCATTCACCTTAACGTATTGTGGCGCACCACTCACACCGGAGTTGGCCCAGTCTGAGTAGTAACCAATCAATTGCTCAGTCTGGTCGTGATACACCTGCAAACGCTTGAGCACGACTTCTTCTTTGTCGTCGTCACGTTGCACCAGGTCTTCACCGGTCACATCGTCTTTACCTGTTACTTTTGGGGCGTTAAATTTAACATGGTAAGTACGGCCAGAAGCCGGATGGCTGCGGCGACCGCTCATGCGTTCAACGATGGCTGCATCCGGCACGTCGATTTCGACCACGTAATCAATGGCCACACCAGCGTTTTTCATGGCTTCGGCTTGTGGAATCGTGCGTGGAAAACCGTCAAACAAAAAGCCGTTGGCGCAGTCTGCATCTTTGATGCGTTCTTTTACCAGGCCGATAATCACTTCATCGGGCACCAGGCCGCCTGCGTCCATAAATTTCTTGGCTTCTAAGCCCAATTGAGTGCCTGCTTTGACTGCTGCGCGCAACATATCGCCAGTGGAAATTTGCGGAATATTGAATTTTTCTTTAATAAAGGTGGCTTGTGTCCCTTTACCGGCACCGGGGGCGCCCAGCAGAATCAAACGCATAACATGCTCCAAAAATTGGGGTTTTAGTAAAAATAGAATTATATCAGGCTATGCTTTAAATCAGGTTAAGCCAGCACCGAGATCAGTCTTGTGTTTGTTTTAAAGGTGATTGGACAGGTAGTTGCTGATGGCGACAAACTCTGCCACGCCCAGGTTTTCGGCGCGCAGCTGTGAGTCGATATTCAATGCAGTAAAACCGTCATCATCCAGCAAGCCTTTGAGCGTATTACGCAAGGTTTTACGGCGTTGACCAAACGCTGCCATGACGACTTTGGCAAACAAGGCTTCATCCGTGGCCGGGTAAGGCAGGGTGGCATAAGGCACGCAGCGCACAAAGGCCGATTCAACTTTAGGTGCCGGGTCAAATGCCTCTGGCGGTACGGTCACCATGTATTCCATTTGCAAGCGGTATTGCAGCATGACTGACAAGCGGCCGTATTCCGAGTTAGAAGGCTCAGCTACCATGCGTTCGACCACTTCTTTTTGCAGCATAAAGTGCATGTCTATGATCTGCGCTGTGTTTTCCAGCAGCTTGAACAAGATCGGGCTAGAGATATTGTAAGGCAGGTTGCCGACCACCCGAATGCGTTCGCCAATCGTCGCGAAATCAAATTTCAATACGTCTGAGTTATGGATGGTGATTTTTTTTGGCGGATAAAAGCCCTGCATCCACTGAATAATGTCGCGGTCGATTTCGACCACATGCAAATGATCCAAGTGCTTGATCAAGGGCTGCGTCATGGCGCCCAGTCCAGGGCCAATTTCGACCATGAGATCGTCCGCTTGCGGATGGATGGCATTGATCAGGCTTTGGATGATGGCTTGGTCGATCAAAAAGTTTTGACCAAATTTTTTCTTGGCAATGTGTTTCATGTGTGTGTGCTATGACGTGTTTGGGACAGGGTGATGGCCAGTTGGATGGCACTCAGCATGCTGCCGAGGTCAGCTTTACCGCTGCCCGCAATATCAAGTGCGGTGCCATGGTCAACAGAGGTGCGGATAATGGGTAACCCCAGTGTGACATTGACCCCTTCGCCAAAGCTGGCGTGCTTGAGTACCGTCAGCCCCTGATCGTGATACATGGCAAGAAAAGCATCGGCCTGCGTCAAGTTTTTTTGCGAAAACATAGTGTCGGCAGGCAAGGCGCCAATCAACTGCATGCCTTCTGCGCGCAAGCGCTCTAGCACCGGGTTGATAGTGTCGATTTCTTCCATGCCCAGATAGCCGTTTTCACCGGCATGCGGATTCAGCCCAGCGACATAGATGCGTGGTTGCGCAATGCCAAACTTGTGTACCAGATCATGATGCAGAATGCGGATCGTCGTTGTGAGCGAGCTGGCTGTGATGGCTGAGCTGACCTGGGTGAGCGGTAAATGGGTGGTGGCCAGCGCAACGCGCATACCACCGCCAACCAGCATCATGACGACTTGTTCGGTATTCGTTTTTTCTGCCAGGTATTCGGTATGCCCTGTAAATGCGATGCCCGCATCATTAATCACCCCTTTGTGTACAGGGGCGGTGACCATGGCATCAAACTCACCGGATTGGCAGCCTGCCAGTGCGCGGTCCAGCATGGCCAGCACTGCTGCACTGTTATCTGGATTGAGTTCACCGGCGATAACGGCTGCGGTAGTCGCCACTGGCAGCACACAAAGGCTGCCGTCACCTGCGTGCTGTGGCAGCGTGTCGGCGATATAGGTGTGCAATGTTAATGGCATACCCAGTTGCGTGGCTCTTGCCTGCAAGGCCTTTGGGTCGGCCAGCACCACCAGTGCCGCTGGCATGGCTGTATGTGCGAGTTTGACGCAAATGTCCAGCCCGATACCGGCAGGTTCGCCAGCAGTGATGGCGATACGTGGCAAACGGTTCATGTGTGCAACAACCGTTGTTTAGAACTTGTCTTCAAGGCGCATCTCGACAAAGGCTTTGTCGCGCAGTTCGTGTATCCAGTCGTTATAAGATTCTTCGGCTTTGCGCGCACGGATTTCCTGACGCGCTTTGAGTCGCTTGGATTCTTTGGACATATCCTGCTTGCGGCGCTCCAGCACTTGAATCACATGCCAACCAAACTGGCTGCGGATAGGTGCACTGACTTCATTGACGGCCAGTTCGGCCATGGTTTTTTCGAACACAGGCACTGTGTCACCCGGGCTGATCCAGCCCAGGTCGCCACCGTTAGAGGCACTACCATCATCAGAGTATTGGCGTGCCATGTCCTGAAAAGGCGTGCCATGGTCGATACGCTCTTTAATGCCTTCGATTTTTTGTTTGGCCTCCTTGTCGGACAACACTTCATTTGGCTTTAACAAAATGTGGCGTACATGGGTTTGCTCAACAATTAAAGTGCTTGCGCCCGCGCGTCTTTCATTCAGTTTGAGGATGTGGACACCGGTGCCGCTGCGGATAGGGCGTGAAACACCGCCCGCTTGTAATGGTTTAACCAGCTCGAGAAACTGGGCCGGCATTTGCTGGCCATTGCGCCAACCTAAACTGCCGCCATCGAGCGCATTCGGCGCATCTGAAAAGTTAGCTGAAGCCTTTTCAAAGCTCATGCCTGAAGACAATGCTTTGGTGATTTGTTCGGTGCGGGCTCTGGCTTTTTGAATGTCTTCGGGTGAGCTGTCTTCCGGCAGGCGAATCAGGATTTGCGAGATATTAAACTCATCCAGATCGCCTTCTTTTTCTTGTGTAGTCAAATAGTTGTCAATTTCTGCTTCAGAAATATTGACCTTGTTATCTACATCACGCTCGCGCAGGCGGGCCATAATAATGTCATTGCGGATGTCTTCACGAAATTTGTAAAACTGTGTCCCGTCCTCTTCTAGCGCTTTTTTAAAGGCAGGCAAGGTCAGGTTGTTTTGTTCAGCAATCCGCTCTATGGTTTTGTCCAGTTGCGCATCTTCGACTTTAATGCCAGTTTGTGCCGCCAGTTGCAGTTGCAAACTGTCAACAATGAGCCGCTCTAAAATCTGCTTTTGCAGCACGTCATCCGGCGGAACTTCTACGCCTTTTTTAATCATTTGTGCTTTAACAGACTCCATCCGGTTAAGCATCTCGCGTTCTGTAATCACAGATTGGTCGACCACTGCAATAATACGATCCATTTTTTCTATGGGTCGTTTATCAGCAGCTAGTAATGCGGTGGATTGCGCTGCGCCTAGCGCAAAAACAACCATGGATAAGAGTAGGTTGGGTAAACGTTTCATCATTGCGAGTTCTGGTCTCTGTAAATTGCCGGGATGTCGTAAGTGCGCATATAACTTGGAATATTGCGCTTGATCACATTTAAAGGATTGGCGCCAATAGACGTCAAGCCACCGAGTTCGAGTTGGAAAAACATGGCATAGTTCGCGTCGGCGGTTGCTGTTTGTACGCGCTGCATGACGGCACGCGCTTGCCAGCAACCGGCATCGTACTCCAGGCCACCCAGGAATTGTACGATGTTGCCATCGCGGATGGAGTAGTTTAGCCGGCTGATGCCATACCAACCTGCACCCAGCGGCCATTGGGCAGAGGTGTCGATTTGCTCAAGCGTGTTGGCGGTATAACGATAACCAAAGCTAAATGACTTGCCTGGTTCGGGGTTATAGCGCAGCAAGTAGTTATTGCGCTCCATATTGCCTCGGTCAGGGTCATATTGCCAGAACGTATCCAGATTCAGACGGCTGGAGAGACGTGCCGTAAAGCCAGCCAGAATGTCAGATGATTTTCGTGTGCTGGCCGAGGTGTCGGGTAGTGAAACCTTCTGATCTTCGAAATAAAAGCGTTGCCCTAATGTTGCGCTGAGTCGTTCAATGCCGGTTTCAGCATCAATCAGGCGGCTGGTGATTGCCAGCGTTGTCTGGTTAGCATTATTTACCCGGTCACCGCCAATAAACTGGTTTTCGGTGAAAATTGAGTCCTGATTCAAGGTCGCGAGCGCAGTGTCAAAAATCGGGATCTTACTTTGATCCCGATACGGAATGTAAACGTAATACGCTCTTGGCTCTAGCGTGTGCGTATAGTTTGTACCAAACAAGCTAGACTCACGATCAAAGTAAAGGCCAGAGTCCAGGCTGAAAATAGGTAGTGTGCGACTCAACTGGTTATACTCTTCTGAATAACCGGCAGGTACATTATTAGCCAAGCTGTATTGCGTGGTGTTTACCCCAAATTTAGGCGTCACAAAACCATATGAGCTTTTCATCGGGTAGGACAATGATGGGTAAAAGTTTAACCTGGAGCCTGTAGGCACCGTGCCCATTTCTTGCATGCTGTCAAAATAGACATATTGCGCCGCGGTTTGCGTTGTTATGCCATTCCAGCTATTGTCGTAATTGACAGTCAGTTGAGGCAGGCGCTGGTATACAAACGATTTGTTATCCAGGTTTTGATAACGTTGCACGGAGCCATTGAATGTCCAGTTATCATCTTGATAGTCAACAAAAGCCGTTTGTTGCAAGTTGACGCGTGAGGTGACCTGAATCCTGGTCGCCATTTCCGAGAAGTACTTATCATCTGACACTTTTTCCAGGTTGTAGCCACCGGACCAGTGATCACTAAAACGCTGCAGGTGCGATAATTTGGCATAAAACCGGGTTTCATTGGTCAGACTGTCTTTATCCAGATATTCAAAGTTGTTAATGCCTGAGTAATCCTCACCCAGGTAACGGAACTCGCCTTGCAGTTGCGTACCGCGCTTGCTCAAGAAACGGGTGGCAATCGTGGCGTCCATATCTGGCCGGATATTAATATAGTACGGTGTGAGCAACTCAAAGCCGCTTCTGGAGGTCGTCCCCCATAACGGAGCCAGCAGGCCACTTTTTCGCTGGTTATTATAAGAAAAGCTCATCCACGGCGTGTAAAGAATCGGCACGCCTTTAAACTCAACAAAGGCATTAGTCGCTTCGCCCGTGCGCGTGTAATCATTGAGTTCCAGATTGTTGGTTTTGATATACCAGTCGTCAACATCGGCAGCACATGAAGTGTAACTGGCGTTTTTCAGGCGTTTGATGTTTTGGCCTTCAAACAGTACTTGCTTGGCTGTCGCGCGGATATTTTCAAACGAAGTACTATTGCCTTGCGTGCTATAAGACTGGTTATCTTCCAGGTACCTTTTGGGGTCACTCAGCAAGATGGCTTCATCACTGAGTAAGGCACTGCTATCCTGATTGCTGGGCGGCGGCGGACTGCTTTTAAACTCAATGGTGACATCGCGCATTTCACCAATGTTTTCGCTCATGCGCATGCGCAGCATCGGGCCTGTAATTGTCGTTTGCCCGGCGGTGATTACCGCATTGCCATCTACTTGCAGCTCATCATTCTGGATGTCATAGCGAATATCATCGCCGGTGACTTGTTGGCCTTCTTTGCGAATCACGGCGTTGCCTATAGCGCGCATCTGCCTGTCCATGCGCAGTTGCAGCGTATCGCCTTCAATTTCAATGGCACCGGGTAAGGTCGTGTTTTCTGCGACGACAATGGTTTCTGACGCAGTCTGCTCATCCGCGCGTGCAGGTGCAGGCGATAGCGTGCTGATGGCGATGAGCGCCAAAATCAGCCGGATGCCGCGGTCCTGAAAGGTGGATGAGTGAGCTTGCAAATTATTCAAAGAGTGATCGTTTCGGTAAGGCCTGCGAGTGGCCGATGGTTGTATGCACGCATCCCGGACCCTACGGCCAGATGTCCCATTTCAATTGGGCTATATTATTCATGAAAACGCTTAAAAAGTCATTTTTCACTTAAAATGACAGCGCATTTTAACAGTAATGCCCGCCAGTATGGGCTGATTCATTATTTGGGAACATTTGTGGATAGAACACAACAACTACACCTTTGGCTGCAGCAGGTGCTTGATCGGCCGTTTACACTCACCACAGCCTCGGCAGATGC
Organism: Methylophilus sp. 5; assembly: GCF_000515275.1. NCBI lineage: Bacteria > Pseudomonadati > Pseudomonadota > Betaproteobacteria > Nitrosomonadales > Methylophilaceae > Methylophilus > Methylophilus sp. 5. Next base: position 233,230 of record NZ_KI911560.1, on the reverse strand, counting down.
TAGCTTCAGGCGTTATTTTCGTGTGCACTTGCCAACACAGACCTTAATCGCCATGGATGCACCACCGCCACAGGAAGACTGTCGCCCGTTTGTGCGCGTGGCCGAGCAATTGCTGGCGGCTGGGCTCAATGTGCCAGCCATCGTGGCGCAGGATGTAGAGCAAGGCTTTCTGCTGCTGCGTGACCTGGGGAATGATACTTATTTGTCACAACTCAATCGTGACAATGCCAAGGCCTTGTATGGCGATGCCTGTCAGGCCCTCATTAAAATGCAATTGGCGACACAGCCAGCCGCATTGCCGCCGTACGATACCGCCTTGCTGATGCGGGAGCTGCAATTATTTCCTGAGTGGTATGTGAGCAAGCATTTAGGTAAAACATTGTCAGCTGAGCAGCAGGCTGTGATCGATAACACTTTTGCCTTGCTAATCAATAATATTTTGCAGCAGCCACAAGTGACGGTGCATAGAGACTATCACTCACGCAATTTGATGGTCACCGCTGATAATAATCCCGGCGTGCTGGACTTTCAGGATGCGGTGATTGGCGCTATCACATACGATCTGGTGTCCTTGTTTAAAGATGCTTATATTCGCTGGGATGAAGAGGACTTAATGGACTGGGTCGTGCGTTACTGGCAATCGGCTAAAAAAGCCGGGTTGCCTGTCACGGCTGACTTTGGCGAGTTTTATAAAGACTTTGAATGGATGGGCGTACAACGCCATATCAAGGTGCTGGGTATTTTTGCCCGCTTGTATCATCGCGATGGCAAAGAAGGCTATCTCAAAGATATGCCGCTGGTCATGCAATATTTGCAGGCCGCTTGTGAGCGTTATGTCGAGTTGCGGCCTTTCCTCAGATTACTGCTGACTCTGGAAAAGGCCGCGTAAGCCATGCGTGCCATGATTCTGGCGGCGGGACGGGGCGAGCGCATGCGGCCACTCACCGATCATACGCCCAAGCCTTTATTGCCCGTAGGTGGCAAGCCTTTAATTGTGTGGCATATCGAGCGCCTGGCCAAGGCCGGCATCTCTGAGTTGGTCATTAATCATGCGCACCTGGGCCAGCAGATTGAAGCCGCGCTCGGTGATGGTCGGCAATGGCAGGTGCAGATTCGCTACAGCGCAGAAAGCACGGCGCTGGAAACGGCTGGCGGTATTGCGAACGCCTTGCCTTTATTGGGCGAGCAGCCGTTTGTGGTGGTCAACGGGGATGTGTTTACCGATATTGACTGCGCAACCCTGGCACTGCCAGCTGGCAAGCTGGCGCATCTGGTGATGGTGGATAATCCAGCGCAGCATGCGGCGGGTGATTTTGGCCTGGAGCACGGTGTTGTGCTTGATGTGGCCACTGATAAGCTGACATTTTCCGGGGTGGGGGTTTATGATCCTGCCTTGTTTGCCAGTGTGCAGCGCGGCCAAGCCGCCAAATTGGCACCCTTGTTGAGAGCAGCCATGCAACAACAGCAGGTGTCAGGACAACATCACCGCGGAATGTGGCATGATATTGGCACGCCCGAACGTTTAGAGCAGCTTGATCATTGGCTACGTACAAAGAATTAATCAGGGGGAATCATGAAGCCACCATATGAGCATCGCACCGATAAAATAGCGCATCAGGCATTAATGTGGATAGAACGCTTGGGGTTAGGCCTGGTGACCATTGCGACGTTCTTTTCGCTGTCACATGAGCTGGCGCGCATGTGGGAGGCCGGCATGGTTGGCCTGGGCGATTTGTTGCAGCTGTTTTTGTATCTGGAAGTCTTTTCCATGATCAACAGCTATTTTGGCACCGGCAAACTGCCCATGCGCTATCCGATTTATATTGCCATGGTCGCGCTGGCGCGTTATTTATTGCTGGATATGAAAGAAATGACCGAGACACATATGCTTGCTGTGTCCGCGGCTATTTTAATACTGGCTATTTCTGTATTGGTGATGCGCTTTGGGCATTCCCGCTATCCATACGAAGACATTCCTGAGCAAAAAAGGGACTTGTTATAACGTGGCGTGCGCCATCTAGCATGGCGCACATAGGCCGTCAGGCAGCGACCAGCTCTTCACTCACCATAGTGACCTGATTACGGCCTTGTGCTTTTGAAGTATATAGCGCCTGGTCAGCCCGCGTGATAAAACTGTCAGCCGACTCGCCAGGGTGATACGCGGTGACGCCCATTGAAATGGTAATGTTAGAAATCAGCCGCTGCGTGACATTATTTTTAATCGTGATGGCAGCCACCTGACGTCGAATATTTTCTGCAATTTCTTTGGCAAGTTCTACGCTGGTATGCGGCAGTAATAACACGAACTCCTCACCGCCATAACGGGCTGCGGTGTACAGGTTGCCCGACACGGTTTTTAAAATCCTGGCCACGGCCTGAATCACTTTGTCACCAAATAAATGGCCATAGCTGTCATTCACTTTTTTGAAAAAGTCGATGTCGGCAATCATCAGGCAAGTTTCTTCACTCGCTTGTGTATCCAGGCATTGGTGCAAGGCCGTATCGAAGCCTTTGCGGTTCATAAGCCCGGTCAGGCCGTCTGAAATGGCCTCCTGCTTGGCTTTCATGATCTCGCTTTTGAGGTCAGCAATTTCTTCCAGGCTTGACTCCAGCTGATGCTGCAAGCCATGCATAGAGGTTTGCATGTGCTGTGTGTCAGCTAACAACGCCCCTAATTGGGCGCCTAGTTGCGGCTCTAGCTGTTGAATTTCGTCTGACCAGGCATCGAGTGATTTTCTAAACTGCGAAGTTTGCTGCCCGGCTTTTTCGGTGGACGAGGTGATGTTTGTCACTACCTGGCTAAAGCGCTCAACCAATACTTTGGCGCTATCGACATCTGTGCTGGCAATGTGTTTGTTAAACAGGTGTGCCGTGCTTTTTTCGTTGAGTTTTTTTTCTTTCTCAATCAAATCATTCACTTCATCAATCAGGCGCGCATGTTCGCCCGATGAGTATTCATACCAGACGGCATAGCTGACCGGGTGAAAAGCCGCATCCTGCATCGACATGTGGTGGATGGCTTGTCGCAGATATTCTGCACTTTTTTCTTTAGTGATTTCGTATTGCATCATGGTCTTTCGCGATGTTGAGTTCAATACAACGCATCTTCTTGTTGTTGAGTTTTCTAAGCATACTCAAGGGGAATAACGGCAGGCGGCGACATTTTTTAAGGGCTGGCGCGAAATAAACCTTAAAAACAGCGGATTTTGCTTAAAATAATGCTTCGTTCACAATCATCATCGCCATGAAAAAAGAAGATTTGATGCAATTGGTTACCCTCAAAATGCCCTATGGTAAATATCAGGGCAGGCTGATCGCCGACTTGCCTGGCAATTATCTGCACTGGTTTGCACGCGAAGGGTTTCCGCCGGGCGAGCTGGGCCGCTTGCTACACCTGATGCGTGAAATTGACCATAATGGTTTGTCCCCCTTGTTGACACCACTGCGTGCAGAGGCTGTGAAGCAGCATGATTAAGGTTGGGTTGTGGTGCGCAGTTTTGTTGTTGTTATGCGGTTCTGCCATGGCAGAAGAGGCCTGGCAATCACCTGAGTATTTGCAACAGGCATTTGTCGAGGTGGCACTGCATAGTGAATATGTCGCAGGCGAGCAAACCGTACGCAAATGGCAGCAGCCGGTTAAAGTGTGGCTGGAGCACCATGCTGATCAGACAGATCAACACACAGAGCTGACCAGATATCATTTGCAGCATTTATCCAAAATTACCGGGCATCCGATTCTTTTCGCCAGGTCTCGTGAAGAGGCGAATTTTATTGTGGTGTTTTCACATCTGCAACTTTGGCGCAATGACATCGCGCTGGTCAGCGGTCGCTTAACACTCAAACCACCTGCCGATGCCATCTGTATGTTTGGAGTAACCCTGGATGCACAGCAGGCCATCAAGCGTGCCTGGGTGGTGATTCCGGTCGATCATGCGCAGGAGCATCGCTCGCTGGTGTCTTGCATCGTGGAGGAAATCACGCAGGCCATGGGCTTGCCGAATGATTCAGACAAAGTGTACCCATCGGTGTTTAATGACAAAACGCCAGAGTCTTTATTGACGGGGCTAGATGCTTTATTGCTCAAAATGCTGTATTTGCCTGCCATCAAGCCGGGCATGCGCGCCGCACAGGTGCAGCCCATTCTGGCGCGCCAGCTACAGCAGTGGCAGAGTGATGGCACTATTCAACATGCCGAAAAAAATGTCAGGCAGTCTGAGCTGTATGAAATGATGGGCTTCTGACAGCGGTTTGGCGGTTGAACCATTCCAGCAATTGCTGACCAAATACGCTACAATTCCCAACTATCCAGAATGTGCTTTGAGTGTTCCCATGCAAGAATTTTCCCGTCGTCGCCAGCAACTCATAGCCAGCATGCAAGCGGGTATCGCGGTGATTCCTACCGCGCCCGAAGTGACGCGCAATCGCGACAGTCATTACCCTTATCGTTTTGACAGCTATTTTTATTACCTGACCGGGTTTAAAGAACCTGAAGCCGTGTTGGTGCTGATTGCCGGGACGTCGCCCAAAACCATCCTGTTTTGCCGTGATAAAGATATTGATCGCGAAATCTGGGATGGTTTTCGCTATGGGCCTGAGGCGGCCAAAACCGAATTTGGGTTTGATGAAGCGTATTCCATCACGCAATTAGACGAGCAATTGCCCAGGTTAATGGCCAATCAGCCAGAATTATTTTTTAGCCTCGGCAGTGATGCCGGTTGGGACGCCAAAGTCAGTGGCTGGTTAAATGCAGTGAAGGCGCAAGCACGCACAGGCGTGCAGGCACCGGGCAAACTGGTTGATGTGCGTCAAGCGCTGGATGGCATGCGTCTGCTTAAATCCCCCTATGAGGTTGAGGTGATGCGCCGCTCGGCCAATATTGCTGCCAGTGCACACAATCGTGCCATGCAAGTGGCCATGCCTGGCAAGTGGGAGTACGAAATAGAGGCCGAATTTTTACATGCGTTTTATAGTCAGGGCGCGCAGGCCCCGGCGTATACCAGCATTGTGGCCGGGGGTGCTAATGCCTGCACCTTGCATTACAACGCCAATAATGCAGAGTTGAAGGTCGGTGATTTGTTGTTGATTGATGCCGGTTGCGAGCTCGATGGTTATGCTTCTGACATCACGCGCACTTTTCCGGTGAGCGGTCGCTTTAGTGGCCCGCAAAAAGATTTGTATGAACTGGTGTTGGCGGCACAGGCTGCTGCCATTGAAAAAGTCAGTCCGCAACATCACTGGAACGCGCCGCATGAGGCCGCATTAGAGGTGCTGGTAGACGGTTTTATTCAGTATGGGTTATGTCACGGCAGCCGTGAGGCTGTGCTCGAAACAGGGAGTTATCGCCAGTTTTACATGCACCGCACTGGCCACTGGCTGGGGCTGGATGTGCATGATGCTGGTGAGTATAAAACGCCTAACGGTGATTGGGTCATGCTGCAACCCGGCAACGTGCTGACAGTCGAACCTGGCTGTTATGTCCGCCCGGCAGACAATGTGCCTGAACATTTCTGGAATATCGGTATCCGTATTGAAGATGATGTGCTGGTGACTGCCGATGGGCATGACGTGATGACCGCAGCGGCGGTGAAAACGGTGGCCGAGATTGAAGCCATGATGCGCAAGCATTAATGGCGGCAGGCGTTTTTTAAAAAGTCATTGTTTAACCATATTGAGTCTAAATGAGATTGAGCCAAAGGCAGCAAGTGTGATGCAGACCATCAATCATCCGGTAGTGATAGGCGGCGGCCCGGTGGGCTTGGTGCTGGCGTTATCGCTGCAACAGTCCGCTGTGCCGGTGACAGTGCTTGAGGCACAGTCAGCAGGCGCTATGTACGGCGATGGCCGCGCGCTGGCACTGTCTTATGGCACGCGCCAGGTGCTTGAGCATCTGGGCGTGTGGTCTTTGCTGGAAACCGCCGTCACCGCGATTGAAACGATCCATGTGTCTCAACAAAAAGGCTTTGGCCGCACCGTGCTCAAAGCGCAAGAACATGACCTGCCCGCATTGGGCTATGTGGTGTCGTATGGCGCTTTGATGCAGGCGCTGGACGCACGTATAGCGCAGTCTCCGGTCGGCATAGAGGTTCAATACCAGGTACCTGTCACAGGCTTGAACGTGCATGCCCGTGCAACCGAGATTGAGTATCAGTCTGCGGCTGATACGGATGGTGTTTTGCAACAGTTAACGACGCCCCTGGCGGTGATCGCTGATGGTGGCCGTAGCCTGGAGGCGATTCCTGGGCTGGTGCGTGAGACCAAACATTATGGGCATGATGCGCTGGTTGGTCTGGTGCAAACCGAGCAACCACATCGCAATATTGCCTACGAGCGTTTTACGCCGCGTGGGCCGATGGCATTGCTGCCAAACGGCTCGCAATTTTCATTGGTCTGGACCGGTGAGCAGCAGTATATTGACGAGATTGCCGCCCTCGATGATGCGGCTTTTCTGCAAGCGTTGCATGCGGCATTTGGTGATCGCGTAGGTAAATTTTTACAGGTGGGCAAACGCTTCAAGTTTCCGCTCAAATTGAGCAAGCTAGGCCAGACGTTTGCGGCACATTGCGTGGTGATTGGCAATGCAGCACAAACCATGCACCCGGTGGCCGGGCAGGGCTTTAATGTCGGTATCCGTGACGCGGTTGCGCTGGCAAGCAATGTGGCCGCCACGCAGGCCAGTGAATGGGGTGCTGCGCACCGGCTGGCTGAGTATCATCATTCACGCCAGCAAGATACCGGGCGTGGCTTGCAGTTCACTGACTTTCTGGTCAATGTGTTTTCTAATGAGCTGGTGGGTGTGGGGTTGTTACGAGGCGCAGGGTTGGGTGCGCTCAGCATGCTGCCAATGGCACGCCGTTTTTTGGTCAATAAAATGAGTTATGGCCGCTGAAAATTCTCTGATTAAAACCGATGTGGTGATTGTCGGGGCAGGCCTGGTCGGCCTGACCGCCGCGATTGCTTTATCGCGTCTGGGTAATCAGGTGGTCTTAACCGATGCCAAACCAGCGCAATCGCTGGCGAATGACTGGATAGCGGATCTGACGCATTGGGATGCCCGCATTTATGCGCTGACTAATCAAAGCGTTGCCTGGTTGCGTAGCTTAGGGGTATGGTCTCGGCTGCCTGCCAGCCGCGTCAATCCCATTGCGGCTATGCACTTATGGTCGCCTACGCATAGGCATGCGACACCTAGTTTGTGCTTGCAGGCAGAAGAGGCGCATCTGACTGACATGGGGGTGATTGTTGAAAGCCAGGCCTTGATGCATGCTTGCTGGCAAGTACTGGCTGAGTCTGAGGTGACGGTGATCACCGACGCACCGGCGCAGTCACTGCAACATGGCGGTCACACTGCGCGGTTATCCTTGCCGCAGCATGATATTGAGGCGGCGTTGTTGTTAGGCGCAGATGGCGCACGCTCGTGGGTGCGGTCGCAATGTGGTGTTGGTGTACAGCAGGTTGATTTTGCCCAAACGGCGTTAGTCACTAACTTTAAAGCCGCGTTGCCGCACGGCAATGTTGCCAGACAGTGGTTTGGCAAACATGAAACACTGGCATTGTTGCCGATGCCGCAACAGCAGGTGTCGCTGGTGTGGGCACTACCACACGCTGTTGCCGTGCAAAAACAGGCATTATCTGCCGAGGCACTGGCGGCTGAAGTGGCAGAGCAAAGTGGTCACGTACTTGGCCAGTTAACACCGAGTGGCCCGGTGCTGGCGTTTCCGTTGCTACAGAACACCGCAGAAACCGTGGCCTTGCCGCAAGTGATGCTGTTGGGCGATGCCGCCCATCAGGTGCATCCAATGGCTGGACAAGGGGTTAACTTAGGCTTTCAGGATGTGCAGGCGCTGTGTGCGCACGTTGCACAATTACCTGCCATCAGGCCGCTGGGAGACGCGCATTTTTTACGGCATGTGATGCGTACCCGGCAGCCAGATATTTTGAAGATGCATGCACTGACCCGTGGCCTGGATAGCTTGTTCGCACGCCCACAAGCCCTATGGACGCACGCAGCCCTGTTAGGCTTACGTGGGGTAGAAAACAGTGCTATGCTTAAACGTTTTTTAATTCGCGCAGCGACGCAAGGCTGATTGAAGTTAATGCAGGTGGCGCATGTTTGAGAAAGAGTATGTCATGAAAAAATCTATTGGCCAGTGTGTGGTTGGGGGCTTGATTGCCTTGGCCACATTGTGGTCTTTTAACAGTATTGCAGACGAAGCCAGCCTGAAGAAAATTGTTGAAGCGGCTTATCCAAAATTTAAGGTCGACAGTGTGACCAAAACGCCATACCCAGGCTTGTATGAAGTGTTTATGGGCGGGCAGATTATTTACACCGATGACAAATTCAGCTTTCTGATTGCCGAAGGCCGCCTGGTTGACCCCAAAACCAAAAAAGACATTACTGGCGAGCGCATGGACGAGTTGAGCAAAATCGACTTTAACAGCCTGCCGCTGGATCAGGCGATTAAAGTAGTCAAGGGCAATGGCAGCCGTAAGCTGGTGGTGTTTTCTGATGTAGATTGCCCGTTTTGCAAACGCCTGGAGCAAAAAGAACTCACTAATATTAACGATGTGACTATTTACACCTTTTTATACCCGATTGAGCAGTTACACCCGGATGCAGCCAATAAGTCCCGCAGCATCTGGTGTGCCACCAATCGGGTGAAAGCCTGGCAGGACTGGATTTTTAATAACAAATTACCTTCTAGCACAGCCAAATGTGAAGTGCCGCTGGAAAAAGTCGGTGAGCTTGCACACAAAGTAGGGGTTAACAGCACGCCGACCCTATTTTTTGAAAATGGTAAGCGTATGCTAGGTGCACAGCCTTACGACGAAATTGAAAAGTCATTGCAAGCTGCCAAGAAGTAATTTCTGTGTATATTTGACGATGCAAAAAAGGCCGGGGATACCGGCCTTTTTGTTTGCTAGTAGTGTTCAGTTGTTGCGGTTAGCCGCCGCCGCTGACCACCTTGCCCATTTTGAAAATAGGCATGTACATGGCGACCACCAGACCGCCAATGAGCACGCCGAGTACCACCATAATCACTGGCTCCATCAGGCTTGAAATAGCAGCCACCGCGTCGTCTACCTCGCCTTCGTAAAAATCTGCGACTTTGGTCAGCATGCCGTCTAAAGAGCCAGACTCTTCGCCAATTGCCGTCATCTGGATCACCATATTAGGGAACACATTGGCATTTTGCATGGCTACCGTCAGGCTGGTGCCGGTGCTGACTTCGCTTTGAATTTTCTTGGTGGCATCAAAATAAACTTTGTTGCCAGAGGCGCCAGCGACTGAGTCTAATGCTTCTACCAAGGGCACCCCGGCGGCAAACATGGTAGACAGTGTGCGCGCAAAGCGGGCGATGGTCGCTTTGCGAATCAGCTCGCCAAAAATCGGCAGGCGTAGCATTAAGCGGTCCATTGTCGCTTGCATTTTCTCGGAGCGTTTCCAGGTATAGAAAAAGAACCAGAAACCAAAGCCTATCGTGCCAAAAATGGCCCACCACCAGGCGACAAAAAAGTTGGACAGGTTAATGACGACCACGGTTGGCCCAGGCAGGTCGGCACCAAAGCTGCTAAACAAGTCCTTAAAGGCAGGCACCACAAAAATCATAATCACGGCCGTAATGACAAACGCCACGACAATAATAGAGACTGGATAAACCAGTGCGGATTTGATCTTGCTTTTAATGGCAAGAATCTTTTCTTTATAAGTGGCCAGCCGCTCCAGCAGGCTATCCAGAATACCTGCCTGTTCACCTGCACCCACCAGATTACAAAAGAGCTGATCAAAATGCAGCGGAAATTTGCGAAAGGCCGCACTCAGGCTACTGCCGGTTTCGACATCCAATTTAATATCAGACAGCAGCTTGGACACGGCCGGATTATGGTGGCCCTTGCCGACAATATCAAAGGCTTGCAGCAATGGCACGCCTGCTTTCATCATGGTTGCGAGCTGGCGCGTAAACAAAGTGACGTCTTTGTCAGTGACTTTGCCTTTGATTGCCAGCGAACTTTGCTTTTTAACCTTGATGATCGTAATGCCCTGGCGGCGCAAGGTTGCATTGACCACTGCTTCGCCATTGGCGCGCATCTCGCCTTTAACCAGCTTGCCTTTGCGGTCTTTGCCTTCCCATTGATACACGGATTGTTTGATATTGCCAGTCGCCATAGTATTTTCTTAAAATAGGGTTATTGAGTCACAGACATTACTCATTGGTGACAGCTTCGACTTCCTCAATCGAGGTTAAGCCTTGTTTCACCTTGAGCAGGCCAGATTCCCGCAAGTCTTTCACGCCTTCTTTTTTTGCTTGTGCCGCAATATCCAGCGCATTGCCATTCGCCATGATGATTTGCGCCATGGCTTCAGTAATCGGCATCACCTGATAAATGCCGACGCGGCCTTTATACCCATTATTGCAGTGTTCACAGCCGCCTTCTTTTGCGCCATACAATTGCCAGTCACCCGCCAGCATGCTTTGGGTAAAACCTACTTTTAATAAGGCTTCCTGAGGGACGTTTAAAGGCACTTTGCAATGTTTGCACAAGCGCCTGGCCAGCCGTTGTGCCGTAATTAATGTCACAGCCGAGGCAATGTTAAACGGTGCGACGCCCATGTTGAGCAAGCGTGATAGCGTTGTCGGCGCATCGTTGGTGTGCAGGGTAGACAGCACCATATGGCCGGTAGAAGCCGCCTTGATCGCCATGTCTGCCGTTTCCAGGTCGCGAATCTCACCAATCATGATGATGTCAGGATCCTGGCGTAAAAAGGATTTGAGCGCTGCGGCAAATGTGAGGCCTTGTTTGTCATTCACATTGACCTGATTAATGCCCGCCAGCGGGATTTCTGCCGGGTCTTCGGCGGTAGAAATATTTACACCGGGGTCATTAAGCAGGTTGAGGCAGGTATACAGTGAGACGGTTTTTCCCGAGCCGGTTGGCCCCGTCACCAAGACCAGGCCATACGGCCGGTGGATGGCTTTGAGCAGCGATGCTTCTTGTTCGGCCTCATAGCCCAAGGCTTCAATGCCGAGTGTGGCGCTGGTCGGGTCTAAAATCCGCATTACGATCTTTTCGCCATGAATCAGTGGCAACGTGCTGACGCGAAAGTCGATCGAACGCGTTTTGGTGATAATCAGTTTCATGCGGCCGTCTTGCGGAATTCTTTTTTCGGCGATATCCAGATTGGAAATTACCTTAATGCGCGAAGCCAGTTTTTCTTTAATGGCTAATGGCGGTTGTGACATGTCTCTTAACACACCATCTATCCTGAAGCGAATGCGGTAAAATTTTTCGTAGGGTTCAAAATGCAAGTCAGAGGCGCCCATATTGATCGCATCCAGCAATATTTTTTGCAAAAACTTGACCACCGGCGCATCGTCGACTTCTTGCACGACTTCTGCTTCTTGTGCTTCGTCAGCCTCTTCCAGACCCAGGTCAAAGTCATCGCTGCCCGCATTGAGGCTAGACATACTGGTGTCTTTGGATTCAACGATTCTATCAATCCACTTGCCTAGTTTGTCATCTTCTACCACCAGTGGAAACAGGGTCGCTCCCATCTGAAACTGGATGGTGTCCAGTGAGTGCAAGTTGGTCGGGTCAGAGATGGCAATATAAGCGACGTTGCTCTTTTGTTGCAGTAGTAACACGCGATGCGATTGCATCAGTTTGATGTCTATGGTTTTGTCCGGCAGCGAGTCTTGATCGAGTGCATCCAGGTCAAAAAATGGAAAGCCAAACGCATTTGAAGCCGTTTGCGCAATGTCTTTGGCAGAAATCTTTTTTTGAGTCAGTGTTGCAGCTAGAAAGCTGACTTTTTGCGCGTGAGACTTTTCTTGCAATGCAGCAGCGTCCTCTTCGCTCATCAGCGAAGATTGCACCAGCATGCGCGCCATGCCGCCCAGTTTTCTTGAACTTTCCAGTGTTGCCATAGATGTCTTTAAACGCGTCGTCCAAACAATGAAATAGGGTGGTTAATCTACTGATACAACTCACCTTTTTACTTGAGTATACGTGGCTAGTGACAGATTCAAATCGTAGAAAAGACGGGCTCTCATGCAGCATTTATACAAATTTTAATTGGATTTTTTAGCTTTTGTTAAAAGATACAAAATTAGTCTTGACATTTAAATAATGCTAAATTATAAATCCTTAAGGCGTTTGGGTTCAGGTTTTTTGTAGCCGTCTTTAAGTAAAGCAAAGCTTGTTAATTGCGACTTAAGTACTTGAGACAAACTTTTGGGGCGCCTCCCTGTTAAGTAAAAAAGTAAGGAAGTAAAATGGCAACAGGTACCGTAAAGTGGTTTAACGACTCTAAGGGCTTTGGATTCATTACTCCCGATGACGGCGGTGACGATTTGTTCGCGCACTTCTCCGCAATCGTTGAATCTGGTTATAAAAGCTTGAAAGAAGGTCAACGTGTCTCCTTTGATGTGACTGAAGGTCCCAAAGGTAAACAGGCCTCAAACATACAAAAAGCATAATTTGTGTTTTAGGGGTAAAAAATACAAAACGGCTCGCAAATGCGAGCCGTTTTTTTATATTTAAATCCAGGCCAGCGGCCAGAATTTATGCCATTTGTTTGATGATTTCATCACCAAACTCTGCGGTGCCTACTTGCGTTGCACCGTCCATCTGGCTGCTAAAGTCGCCTGTTACGCGCTTGCTGGCAATCGCTTTGGCAACACCGTTGAGCACCAGGTCAGCCGCTTCTACCCAGCCCATGTGACGCAACATCATTTCGGCTGATAAAATCAGTGAGCTTGGGTTAGCCAGGTTTTTACCAGCAATTTTAGGGGCTGTGCCATGGGTGGCTTCAAACATGGCAATGGTGTCACTCAGGTTAGCCCCTGGCGCGATACCAATGCCGCCCACTTGTGCTGCTAGCGCATCACTCATGTAGTCGCCATTGAGGTTAAGCGCAGCGACTACATCGTAATCTTCCGGGTGCAACAAAATTTCTTGCAAGAAGGCGTCAGCGATGCAGTCTTTAATGATGATGCCGTTAGGTAGTTTGCACCATGGGCCGCCATCAATCAGCTCTGCGCCAAACTCTTCTTTGGCCAGTTGATAACCCCAGTCACGGAAGCCACCTTCGGTAAACTTCATGATGTTACCTTTGTGGGTAATTGTCACTGATGTGCGGTTGTTATCAATCGCGTACTGAATCGCCTTGCGAATCAGGCGCTTGCTGCCATCAATCGAAACCGGCTTGATGCCGATAGAAGAAGCTTCCGGGAAGCGGATTTTTTTGCGCACGCCCATGTCGCTCAAAAAGTTGATGACCTTTTTGACTTCTTCGGTGCCCGCAGCCCATTCGATGCCGGCATAAATGTCTTCGGTATTTTCACGGAAGATCACCATGTCCGTTTTTTCCGGGTGTTTGACTGGGCTGGGCACGCCAGTGAAGTATTGGATAGGGCGCAGACAGACGTATAAGTCCAGCTCCTGGCGCAATGTGACGTTTAATGAACGGATGCCGCCACCGACAGGCGTGGTGAGCGGGCCTTTAATCGAAATGACATATTCTTTTAAGGCAGCCATGGTTTCATCGGGCAACCAGGTGTCTTTTTCATAGACCGCGGTCGATTTTTCACCGGCATAAACTTCCATCCAGGAAATTTTACGTTGGCCGCCGTACGCTTTTTCAACCGCAGTATCCACTACTTTGATCATGGGTGGCGTGATGTCGATACCAATGCCATCGCCTTCGATAAACGGGATAATAGGTTGGTCGGGAACATTTAGGGTATTATCAGCATTGACAATAATTTTGCTGCCAGTGGCTGGCACCTTGATTTTAGACATAGCGCTTTCCATGTTATTACTGTTTAACAAACCTTTTAATGTCGTGTGCCAATTCACTCCTCATGAAAAACACGCGACGCTCAAAGACTATATTTCGATTCCCAACGTGTATGCTGCCGGGCGGTTAGATACTGACTCCGAAGGATTGCTTATTTTAACCGATGATGGTGGATTACAACATCGTTTAAGTCATCCCAAACACAAACAGATCAAAACCTACTGGGCACAAGTCGAGGGTGTGCCTACACAAGCAGATTTGATGCCATTGCAACACGGTGTTGATCTCGGCGATTTTGTCACGCAGCCCGCACAGGTAAAAATCATCGCTGAACCTGACCAATTGTGGCAGCGGGAGCCGCCAATTCGTGAGCGAAAAAATATTCCCACCACCTGGCTAGAGCTTAAAATCAGCGAAGGCAAAAACCGTCAGGTGCGGCGCATGACCGCCCACGTGGGGTTTCCAACCCTGCGCCTGATTCGTTATGCGATTGGATCCTACACGTTGGACGGAATCTTGCTTGGGCAATATCAGGAAGTTAGTTTAGTAAGGTAAATCATGAAACCGGTGGTGATATTCAGGCACGCTTGCTGCGAGGGTGCTGGTTATTTGGGCACTTTTTTGGCGCGGCATGCCATTCCATGGTGCGAAGTGCGCATTGATAAAGGCGAGGCTGTGCCTGCGTCTATCGCGGATTACAGCGGCATTGTGCTGATGGGTGGCCCCATGAGTGTTAATGATGAGTTGCCCTGGATCCCGCCCTTGTTACACCTGATTCGCGAAGCCGTGCAGGAGGATGTGCCGTTGCTCGGACATTGTCTGGGTGGGCAATTGATGAGCAAAGCGCTGGGCGGTGTTGTCAGTAAAAACCCGGTTAAAGAGATTGGCTGGGGCGAAGTGCAGGTGGCTGATCATGCACTTGCCCGCGACTGGTTTGGCGAGCTCGATGGTTTTAACAGTTTTCACTGGCATGGTGAAACATTTACCGTGCCCGAAGGCGCCACGCATGTCCTATCCAGCGCTTATTGTGCCAACCAGGCTTATGTCATGGGTAAGCATATAGGCTTGCAGTGCCATATTGAAATGACGCCAGGCATGGTTAAAATCTGGACCGAGCAATGGCAAAGTGATATTGCCAGTGCCGCTGCCAGCCCGGCTGTGCAATCAGCTGACAGCATGCTGGCAGGGGTTGAAGCAGATTGCGAAGGCTTGCATCGGGTGGCCGATAAAGTATATAGCCGCTGGATTCAGGGCCTGGTTTAACGCACTGTTTAATTAAGGCTCAGGCTGGTTTTGTTGGCTTTTTGCTAGTTTGTGCAACGCGTAACGCCGTTGTTTGTGGCGGTTATACTGCCATAAATATTGGCTGGGGCAGGCGGCCACCTGGCGCTCAATCGCCTGATTTAACAGGGTGGGCGTGCTAATGTCTTCTATCCGCGTCAGATGAATATTAAATCCTTTGCCCGCGGGTAGCCGCTCGCCAAACGCCATGATAACCACGGCATCCGCTTTACTGGCCAGCTTGCTGGCTAAGCCCATGGTATACGCCGGTTTGCCAAAGAAATCTGCCCATTCGCCTTCACCCTGCCTGGGGATCTGATCTGGCAAAATGCCTATGGCCTGGCCTGCCTTTAAGGCCTGTAGCAATTTTTTAACGCCACTTGCATTGGCTGGCGCCATCTCCACATTGCCTTTTTGCCTGCCTTTGACCACCAATTCACTCAACCACTGCAGTTTTGGCGGTCGATACAACACGGTAATGGGTGCGCGTGCACCGTAATAAATCGAGGTGATTTCAAAACAACCCAAATGTGGGGTCAGAAAAATCAGGCCTTTATTGTGTGCCTGTGCGTCAGCGATATGTTGCCAGCCATACACTTGCTGTATCAATGGCAACAGCTTGGCGGATGGGTTGCCCCAGATGAAAAATGTCTCCAAAATGGCTTTGCCTGCTTCAATACGGCTGGTTTTGACCAATTGTTGCGCGTGTGTCTCGTTAGACGCCAACCCACTTTGCTGAATGTTCGCTAACGCAATATGATTGCTTTTGCGATCAAACAGATAAGACAGATAGCCAAAAAATACGCCTAATCTATGTACCCAGGGCAGTGGCAGGCGGGCGATGGTTTTGCAGAAAAACAGCAACATGAGGCTAATTTATAAACGCATTCTGTTAAAATTTGAGATTAACCCTTATGTTAACAAAATGTGGTTTAAAAACCCGCATTGGCATCAACTATTTCAGCACAATTAATTTTGGAACATTCCCTGAATCATTATCAAGACCCGGTCTACGAGGCCGCATTGCAAGGTCAAGGGCTGCACGCTTTTGAAGCCTGGTGGTCACGTGACATTGCCTGGTTTGAAGCGCCTAATCAGCGCCGTGGCGGCTGGAGCGGTGTCGGCAGGTTGGTGTTAGCGCGTGAGAATCAACCAGCACTCACCATGTTTGTTAAAAAGCAGCAGAATCACGGCCGCCGGACATGGCGCCATCCGCTGGCGGGTGAGCCAACGTTCAGGCGTGAGTTTGATCGTTTGCAGGCTTTGGCCAAGGCAGGTATCCCGGCGCCAAAGGTGCTGATGTATGCTGAGTCGCTAGAACAGGGAAATCAACGCGCTATTCTGGTTACCGAAAATCTACACGATTTTGTTGATCTGGAGCAGTTGTTGCCGACGATACTTACCCAGCCTGTAGCGCAACGCAGGCATTTGCTACGGGCAGTGGCGCAACAAGTGCGCCGTTTTCACGATTTAGGCTGGGTGCATCGCGCTTTATATCCCAAACATATTTTTGTCCGGCTTGATGATTCTGCGCCACAGGTTGCGCTGATTGACCTGGAAAAAGCCAGGCAAAGTTTAGGTGCCTGGCGTCGTGCGCAATTTGATTTGGCGGCATTGCACCGGCACACCGAAGGCTTGAATGGTTGCGATAGACTGTATTTTTTTAAGCAGTATTTACACGGTGATGCGTCTACGCGCCCTTTAGGCTGGTGTGATCGCCAGCTACTTAAGCGTATTACCAAACGTAGCAAGCGTTAACGGATAAACATGTCTATGGAACACTCTTTACCAAGATTCAGTATCGGGTTGGTCAATTATAAAACGCTGGATTTGACCCGAACCTGTTTGAATTTTTTGAAAAGCCATTTTGATAGCGGCGCGTTGGATGCCAGTGCGGTAGAGGTTTGGGTGGTAGATAACGACTCTGCCGATGACAGTACCGCTTATTTGCGTAGTCTGGACTGGATACATTTAATTGAACGCCCGTCACCTGGTAAAGAGCAAGGGTTTGCGGCGCATGGCGAAGGTCTGGATTTGATTTTGGCCGCGATCAATACTGATTATCTGTTTTTGATGCATACCGACACCTTTATTTACCAGCCGCAAATTTTTGCTGAGTGTTTGCAGCGCCTGCAACGCCAGCCGAATATTGCCGCGATTGGTTGTTTGCACCAGCTGAATCGCGGCCACCTGCGTTTGTTTTGGCGTGCATTGAACGGATTTTTTAAATATCACAGTCGCCGTTTGAAGCAGCGCATCGGCTTGCCTGCGCGTCAGGCCAAGCCATATATCGAGCCCTATATTAAAAGTTTTTTTGCCTTGTGGGACGTGGGCCTAATGAAAAAGCTGGGCTATCGTTTTTATATGGAACAGCAAATCCCAGGTTATGTACTGCAAGACAAACTGGCTGCGCAAGGGTATGTCATCGAGCGCATGTCGCCAGCCAGATTGTTCCGCTATCTTGATCATGTCGAGGCCGGCACAGTGGGCTTGGTGAGCGGTTATACGGCACAAAACCGCCGTTTGCAGCGCAAGCAGGCCATGCTTAAACAATTACAGTCACAGCAGGAAAATACACAATGACGATCTCAGATGGGGTGTTGCCGGTTGATATGGCACAGGGCTTTTCGTTAGATGCACGACAAGCCAAAGATATCGGCAGCTTGCTGGCAGAAGACTACGCGCAAGCGCAGCCTTTTCCGCACGCGGTGATCGACGATATTTTCCCCACGGCGTTTACGCAGTTGCTGCTGGACCACTTTCCGCAAGATGCCAAAACGCATGACAAAGTGTATGAAAAGGGTTATGGCGGCACACACAAGCGGCAGATTTCGCCCTACGATTGTGACGAGACATTACGCGCCGCCTTTGCCTTGTTTAACTCTGCACCTATGTTGCAATTTATCGAAGCTCTGACAGGAATGAAAGGGTTGTTGCCAGACCCGTATTTTGCTGGCGGTGGCTTGCATGAAACTTCGGCCGGTGGCTTACTCGGTATTCATGCCGATTTTCAAGTGAACGAAGGTTTGCAACTGTATCGCCGTGTGAATATGCTGGTGTATTTAAATCAGGATTGGCAGCCGGAATATGGCGGCAACCTTGAGTTGTGGGATAGGCAAATGCAAGCCAGGCAGCAGCAAGTGGCGCCTTTGTTTAATCGCTGCGTGATTTTTAATACCGATGCTGACAGTTTTCATGGCCATCCTGACCCGCTGACAACGCCAGAAGGCGTCACGCGCCGCTCAATTGCACTGTATTACTATCAGGCATTACCCATCCCTAACGAGCAGGGCGACTCACGACATACTTTATACGTGGCGAGACCGCAGGACGATGAGGCGACAAAATCGCAAGTGAAAAAAATGATGAAAAAACGCGATAAACGGGCGAAAAAGTTATTCGTGGGTGAAGCAAGCTGGCTGCAACAAGTGGCACAGTGGTGGAAGTCCCGCTAATGGTGGCAGTGTCTGACGCCATCATCGCGCCTGCTATGTGTGATGTTGTTGACCCGGCCACGGGCGCCATATTGCTGTCTGACCAGACGGCGCTGACACAGTTGGACGCCGTACGTATTTTGCCGCAACGGCGCTGGGTGTTTCGCGCGCAATGGGCTGGCAAAGCTGTATTTGCCAAGGTGTTTGTAGGTGCGCAGGCTGCAAAGTATGCGTCACGTGATGCGCAAGGTGTGCGCTGGCTGACCCAAGCAGGCTTAGCGACCCCTGCGTTGTTATGGCAGGGGCACTCTGCTGACCAGCGTGCCAGCGTGCTGATTTATGCTGCGATTGTGCCAGCAGACAATGCCGATGTGCTATACCGGACCTCATCTTCTACACAAGGCTTGCACTTGCTAAAGCAATTGGTGCACACCCTGGCTGCACAACATACCGCCGGGCTGGTACAAACAGATTTGCACCTGAAAAACTTTTTGCTGGCCGATGGCAAAGTATGGTCGCTAGATGGCGATGGTATTCAGCAAGCCACATTGAGCAAGCGCCAGGCTTATCGGCAGCTGGCAGAGCTGATTTCAAAAATACAGGTGCTGGACCAGCATGCATGGGTAGCGCCATTGCTGACGGCTTATGATACTGCGCGTGGCTGGCATGCAACATTGCCTGCTGCAACACTATTGCGCTGGGCTAAGCAACTTAAAGCGCAAGAGGTGGAGCGCTATGTGACGCGCAAAATCTTCCGCACCTGTAGTGATGTGATCTGGCAGCAATCCAGCCAAAGTGTACAGGCCGTGAGTACGGCTGGTGGTTTGCATCTGACCGACTTGCCCGCACTCGAAGTGGCGATGCATGTTGGTCAGGTGTTAAAGCCTGGCAATACTTGCACAGTGGCACATACGCATTTGCAAGATCAGTCTGTGGTGATCAAGCGTTATAATATCAAAGACTGGTTGCATGGCCTGAGCCGTGCCTGGCGCCCAAGTCGTGCGGCGTCGTCGTGGCGCAATGCACATCGTTTGCAATATTACGGCATGCTGACGCCACAACCGTTACTGATGTATGAGCAACGGTATTGCGGCATGCGCGGTCGTGCCTATTTTGTCTGTGCCTACAGCCCCTGGCCAGATGCGCAGGCCTTTTTTCAGCAGTGTACCGATGATGCTATGCGTGAGCGGGTTATCCACCAGTTGGTGACGCTGTGTTACCAGTGGTCTTTGCTCAAAGTGTCGCACGGCGACATGAAAGCCAGCAATCTGCAAGTCACAAACCAGGGCGAGATTGTCGTCATTGACTTAGATAGCATGCAGCAGCATCGTCGCAGCCAAATGGCTTTGCGCGCACATGCCAAAGATATCCGCCGCCTGCTGCAAAATTGGCAAGCCGATACTTCCCTGTATAATGCGCTGGTAAAGTCGTTTAGCCTGATTTATCAGGACCATACGCCACTCAGGCTGGCGGGCATTTCCCTTTAGTTATTTTCATTTGATCATTACGCGAGTTTCTGCATGATTGTTTTAGGTTTATCCGGTGCCTTGGGGCATGACGCCTCTGCTGCTATTTTAGTAGACGGCCACATCGTTGCTGCCGCCGAAGAAGAGCGTTTTATCCGCGACAAGCACGCCAAAAATCATTGGCCGTATGAAGCCGCCAAGTTCTGTATGCAGCAGGCTGGCATTACGCCAGACCAGGTTGATATGGTGGCTTTTCCTTATGGTGAAATTCCACTCACCTCTGCTGCGCGCTGGCACTATGCCAAACGTTACTGGTACGCCCCCGACCGTGCACTGGATGCTATTTTTAACGGTAACCGCCGTTTTCGTCGTAACCGGGACAAATCGCTCAAACTGATGGCCGACCTTGGGTTGACCAAAGCCAAGTATGTGCCGGTTGAACACCATTTGGCACATGCTTCCAGCGCTTATCATTTGAGCGGTTTTAAAGAAAAAACTGCCATTGTCGGCATTGATGGTAAAGGCGAATATGCCACCACTTTTTTTGGCTATGGCGAACATGGCAAGATCCACAAAATAAAAGAATTCTATGACCCGGATTCACTGGGCGGCCTGTATGGCGCCATCACCGAATACCTGGGTTTTGACATGCTGGATGGCGAGTTTAAAGTCATGGGCATGGCGCCCTATGGCGACCCGACAAAGTATGACTTAAGTCGTTTAGCCAAATTTGAAAACGGCGAGCTGGTTATTAATACCGAGTACGTCAACGTGGTGGGTTTGCGTCGCTACAAAGAAACCGACGCTGATGGTAAGTCTAAGGGCTATTACTTCACGCCCAAGTTGATTGAATGGTTGGGCCCCAAGCGTAAAGGGGATGAGATTGACGACCCTTATATTCATTATGCCGCGAGCATACAGCAGTTGCTGGAAACGATTGCGTTGCAGATGATTGAGTATTACCTGGGCGATATTATTCGTGAGACCGGCAAGATTGTGATGGCAGGCGGCGTAGCGCTCAATGTGAAGCTGAATCAGCGCATTATTTCCTTGCCGCACGTGAAAGAGTTATTTGTGCAGCCAGCTTCTGGTGATAATGGTACCAGCCTGGGTGCCGCGACCTATGCCGCACATTTGGCAGGTGAAACCATTCATAAAATGGAGCACGCATATCTCGGCCCCGCTTACACTAACGAAGAGTGTATTGCGGCCTGTGAAGCGCATCCGGCCAAACCGGTGTTTACCCGTGTGGAAGATGGTCCGCGCAAAGCTGCTGAGTTGCTGGCAGCCGGTCATCCGCTGGCCTGGCTGCAGGGTCGCATGGAGTTTGGGCCGCGTTCTCTGGGTTGCCGTAGTATTCTGGGCGACCCGAGTTTTCCTGGCGTGGCTGACCGCATTAATGCACAGATTAAATATCGTGAGCGCTGGCGGCCATTTTGCCCCAGCATGCTCGATCGCGTGGCGGTGGATATTCTGCAGACAGATCATCCGGCGCCTTACATGACATTTACTTTTGATGTGAATCCGGCCTGGAAGGCGCGTATTCCTGAGGTGGTGCATGAAGATGGCACGGCGCGCGCGCAAGTCGTTACCAAAGAGACTAACCCTCGTTATTACGCTCTGATTGAGCATTTGGAACAATTGCGAGGCAATGGCGTGGTGCTCAATACTTCACTTAACCGACGTGGTGAACCCATGATTTGCAGCCCGACCGATGCCTTGAATATGTTCTTTGGCTGCGATCTTGAGTATTTGATGCTGCAAGACATTCTGGTGACCAAGGCGGTTTAGGTCTTGATGCATGCCAGTTTGAGGCGCATGATTTTAAAACTGGCTGCGTCAAATGATTTATATTGTTTTAAGTCATTGAATTGTCTTAAAAAATGGCTTAAACAGGTAATTCAGTTTGACGTGATGCACCAGTTTGGCGATAATCGCAGGTAGGGAACCTGTTTGGATTCATATATATTACGACCCTAAACTGTGACTAAATAGCAAGTTCAAAGCAGTTCACCAGGATAGTTCATCAGGTAGTTAAAACACAGTTGAGCGATAGTCAATGAAACAATCTCACATTGAAGTAACAGAACGCATCATCGAGCGTAGCCGTCCGACACGTAAGGCTTATTTACAACGCATTGATGATTACCTTAACCGTGAAAAAGGCCCGGATCGTCTGGGCTGTGCCAACGTGGCACACGCGTTTGCGGCCATGCCACAAAACGACAAGTTCAAGATCTACGCTGAAAAACCGACCCATGTCGGTATTGTCACGGCCTATAACGAAATGCTGTCTGCGCATCAGCCTTATGTGAATTATCCGGATATTATTCGTGATGAAGCACGCAAACTGGGTGCTACGGTGCAAGTCGCTGGTGGCGTGCCTGCCATGTGTGATGGTATTACCCAAGGTGAACCAGGCATGGAACTCAGCCTGTTCAGCCGTGACACCATCGCTATGAGTACGGCGGTTGCTTTGTCCCATGACGTCTTTGACGCAGCCTTGCTGTTGGGCGTCTGTGACAAGATTGTGCCCGGCCTGTTGATTGGTGCACTGCATTTTGGCCATTTGCCCTGTGTGTTTGTACCTGCAGGCCCGATGAGCACTGGTATTGATAACACTTCAAAATCAAAAGTGCGTGAGAAATATGCGCAAGGTTTGTGTGACCGTGAAGAATTGCTGGCCAGTGAGTCTGCGGCCTATCACGGTGCAGGGACCTGTACATTCTATGGCACGGCTAACAGCAACCAAATGTTGCTTGAAGCGATGGGTTTGCACGTACCAGGCGCGGCTTTTATTCATCCGCATGATGGCATGCGTGACGATTTGACGCGCGAAGCGGTGCGCTTAGTGGTGCAAAGTGCTAAAAAAGAAAAATTTGTGCCGATTGGTCGCCTGGTTGATGAGCATGTCATCGTCAATGCCATGGTGGCTTTGCTGGCAACCGGCGGCTCAACGAACCACCTGATTCACTGGGTGGCGGTTGCTCGTGCCGCGGGCATTATTATTGACTGGACCGACTTCCACTATCTGGCCAAAGCAACGCCATTGCTGGCCAGTGTTTACCCGAACGGTAAAGCCGATGTGAATGAATTCCAGACCGCTGGCGGCCCTGGTTTCGTGATTCGCGAACTGATTGAGGGTGGTTATATGTACCCCGATGTTTACACCGTGAGCGG
Organism: Methylophilus sp. 5; assembly: GCF_000515275.1. NCBI lineage: Bacteria > Pseudomonadati > Pseudomonadota > Betaproteobacteria > Nitrosomonadales > Methylophilaceae > Methylophilus > Methylophilus sp. 5. Next base: position 210,071 of record NZ_KI911560.1, on the reverse strand, counting down.
TGGCGGCATGCGTGACTACGGTAAAAAGCCTGAAAAACAGGCAGATAAACTGGTTTGGACCGATTACCCGGCCGAGAGCGGCGATGAAACCATTGTACGTACAGCGGCACATCCTTTTAATGAGTCTGGCGGCTTGCGCTTACTCAAAGGCAATTTGGGTCGCAGTGTGATCAAGATTTCTGCCGTGCCTGAAGATAGGCATATTATTGAAGCACCAGCGATTGTGTTTGATGCACAAGAGGAACTGCTGGCAGCCTTTGACCGTGGCGAGCTGGAAAGAGACTTTATTGCAGTGGTTCGTTTTCAGGGCCCTAAAGCCAATGGTATGCCAGAGCTGCATAAACTGACACCACCACTGGCCGTGCTGCAAAACAAAGGTTTCCGTGTGGCGATTGTGACTGATGGCCGCATGAGTGGTGCTTCAGGCAAAATTCCGGCAGCCATCCACCTGAGCCCTGAAGCCAGTGCTGGCGGTGCAATTTCTAAAATCCGCAATGGTGACATTATTCGCCTGAACGGGACGGTTGGTCAGTTGAACGTGCTGGTCGATGAAGACACCTGGGCCGAGCGTGAAGCAGAAGGCCTGAGTGACGCTAAACGCCATCACAATGCGCATGGCCTGGGCCGCGAATTGTTTGGCGGGATGCGCCGCAATGTGCTGTCTGCCGAAGAGGGCGCGGTCACCTGGCTGTAAACTTTGCAAATCAAGCGCTAACTTTGTTGTACTCGCTTGCCGTACTATGTGTACTGTCTGCGCTCGTACGTCGCGTTATCGCTTGATTATCAAAGTTTAATCGAGTAATTAATGATGAAAAAAATACTTCTTTAAGTTCTTGTTTTCAATGTACTTGAAGCTCCTGAAATTTTATACAAACTGATAGAGATTATGAGCACACTAGATTTAGCTAACCATGGCCCGGTGATTCCGGTGATCGTCATCAACAAAGTGGAAGATGCTGTGCCGATGGCAGAAGCCTTGCTTGCAGGTGGCGTTAAAGTGCTGGAAGTGACTTTGCGCTCACCAGTCGCCCTGCAAGCCATGGAGCAAATTGCCAAGCACGTGCCTGACGCAATTTTAGGCTCCGGTACCGTGCGTAACCTGAAAGATGCACAAGCCTCTAAAGATGTTGGTTGTCAGTTTGCCGTGAGCCCAGGTTACACTACTGAGTTGGGTCAGTTTGCGCGTAAAATTGGTTTGCCATTGCTGCCAGGCGTGTCTACTGGCTCTGAAATCATGATGGCCAATGCCGATGATTACTACTTTCTTAAACTGTTCCCGGCCGTAGCTGTGGGTGGTATCAACCTGCTCAAAGGCTTTGCTGGCCCATTTGCAGATGTGAAGTTTTGCCCGACCGGTGGTGTGAGTGTTGAAAGTGCACCACAATTTCTGGCATTACCTAACGTCGTGGTTTGTGGCGGCACCTGGTTAACACCTGCCGATGCGGTTGCCAATAAAGACTGGGCGCACATCACTAAACTTGCAAAAGAAGCCTCAGCGATTGTGGCGGCTAAATAAGCGAATCGCTGACTCAAATCGTCTATAATGAAGGCTTGTAGCAATACAAGCCTTTTTTATTACCTAGCCTATGTCCCAACGCCCAGACCTTTCAATATACAAAACTATCGTCCTAGATTGCGATGGGGTTGTGCTCAATAGTAATCAGACCAAAGTCGACGCCTACTACAATACAGCTAAACGGATGGGCGGCAGTGATGCACAAGCGCAAGCTTTCGTGGATTACCATATCAAGCTGGGCAGTATTCCGCGCAACGATAAAATTCGTTACTACATTACCGAGATCATTAAGCAACCACTTACCCCTGAGCTGTTTCAGGCGTTTATGGATACCTTTACAGTGATTCTGGATGAAACCCTGATGCAATGTGAAGTTGCACCTGCCTTGCCCGATTTGAAGCAAAAAACGGCGCAAGCCAAATGGATGCTGATGTCTGGCGGTGATCAGGAGGAACTCAGGAATATTTTTCCGCGGCGGGGTCTGGATACCTTATTCGAACTGGGTATTTACGGCGGCCCGACCAAGAAAAACGAGCATTTGGCGCGCCTGATTGCCGATGGCAGCATACAGTTTCCGGCCTTGTTTATTGGCGATAGCCGGTTTGACCATCAGGCATCTACAGGTGCGGGGCTAGATTTTGTCTTTTTGAGTGACTGGACCGATATGCCGGATTGGCAGGCATACTGCAGCGCACATCAGGTGACAGTCGTGCCGCATATGCATGCTTTGTAAAGCAGGTGCTATGCTGAGTCTTCTCTATACGCCTAGCCAATTGCTGACTGACGACGAGTTGCAGCAAGCTTGTCGTGATGGCGTCGTGATCGAGCAGGATCCGCGAGGTCCCAAAGTCATTCAATTGGCCAATGGTGATTTTCTCAAGATTTTCCGTGCCCGCAGGCTGTTGAGTGGCGCCCGTTTGTATTCTCACGCCCGGCGTTTTTACCGGAATGCGCAACGCTTGCAGCGTCTGCAGGTTCCGACCGTGACGATGAAATCGTTATATCATTTGCCTCAGGCCGGCCATACGGCGGTGATTTATCAACCATTGGCGGGTCAAACGTTGCGCCAGTTAATCGCCAGTGATTTGCCCAGGCTGTATCCATTGGCCAGCAAACTTGGTAATTTTTTGGCAACACTGCATGATAAAGGCGTGCATTTTCACTCTTTGCATAGCGGTAATGTTTTGCTGATGCCCAACGACGAGTTTGGTTTGATCGATGTGTCTGATATGACGATTTACCCATGGCCACTGATGTGTGCCACGCGTATTCGCAGTTTTGTGCGCTTAGGCAAATACCATGCAGAAATGACCGTATTAGATGCCACATTCTGGCAAGCAGTGATGCATGGCTACCAGCAAGTGTCGGCAAAAGCACGCCATTGCGGCCCGCGTATTTTTTCAACCATTGATTATTTGCATGGGCCATCTGCCTGAGTTCGCATGACTGACAACCAATCACCTTCTGAAGTGTATTTAGAGCCAGGCTATACGCCTGGCATTAATCGTTTTGAGGATTGGATGGCATTGCAGGGCGAAGTGTTTCGCGCGGTGAAAGATAGGCAGACACACAAGGTAACGCTTAATGGCGAGTCTGTGTTTATTAAAAAACATTATGGCGTCGGCTGGGGTGAGATTCTCAAAAATCTGTTTAGCCTGAAGTGGCCGGTGTTAGGCGCGCGTAATGAATGGCAGGCAATACATCTGTTAAACAAGATTGGCCTTGCGACCACCCCTTTGCTGGCTTATGGTGAGCGTGGCTGGTGTCCTGCTTCTAAACAATCCTTTGTTGTGACCCGCGACCTGGGGGATATTGTGACACTGGAAACCCTGTGTGAGTCGTGGGAAAAAGAGCCGCCACCATTACAACTCAAGCGCCAGTTGATTGCCAGCGTCGCAGCGCTTGCGCGCCGTTTTCATGGACATGGTATGTGGCATAGAGACTTTTATCTGTGTCATTTTGCTTTGCAGAGGTCTGCACTAGCCGTGCCACAGCCACAACTGCATTTAATGGATTTGCACCGAGTCGAAATACATAAACAGCTGCCTGCAAGTAAACGCCTGAAAGATTTGGCAGGGTTATATTTCTCTGCCCTGCATATTGGCCTGACGCAGCGCGATGTATTACGCTTTCTCAAAGGTTATTATCAGCAACCATTGCATCAGATCTTTACGCAACGCCACTTTCTGCGTGCGGTCGCGCGTCGCGCACATGAGCTGGATGCCAAGTTTCAACGCAAGCGGCAAGCGGGAGTGGCAATGTAATGGAGAGCAGCGTGCGTTTGCAACCGGAAGTGTCAATACTGATGGTTAATTATCATACCGTGGCTGAGTTAAGACATTGCCTGCAATCACTCTCTGCACAGCAGAATGTGACTTATGAGGTCATTATTGTTGATAACTCGGGTGACCAGGGTGAGCAGCAGCAGTTGCAAGCATTGCATGATGACCATGTGCGCTGTATTTTTAGCCAAGAAAACCTGGGATTTGGTCGTGCCAATAATCTGGCAGCGAATCATGCCAATGCCGAATTAGTGTTGATTCTGAATCCTGATACCGTTTTACAAGAGGCAACGCTGTTGCGTCGTTACATAGACCGTTTCAAGTCGGGTAGTGATGCGATGTTGGCCCCTTTAATTGTTGAGTCTTCAAAACACAAAGTAGTGTATCCACGCAAGCGATACCCTTCGCAGGGGCTCTGTCAAAAAACAGACTTTTCCAGACTGGCTGGTAGCGTTGCCTGGGTATTAGGCGCATGCATGATGATGTGGCGTCAGGATTATTTAAGCATTGGTGGCTTTGATAGTGACTATTTTATGTACGGCGAAGATGCCGATATATGCTGGCGTATCCGTGCTGAATTAGGAGCGATTGGATTTGACCAGACGCTGGCTGTGCAGCATATTGGTGGCGCGAGCGAGAAGCAGGCTGCCAGCCTGTCGAAATGGATGCGCAAACGACAAGGGCAATATTTGTTTTTTAAAAAACACTATCACGCTGATGATGTATTGCGCATTGCATTAAAACAACGGGCAAGAGCGAGCTTTAAGTTGGCTAAAAATGCCTTGCTGAATCTTTGGTTTGGCGCCACTTCGCGTCGTCTTGATGACGATGCACGTGCCACGGCAACACTTGCGGTGACAGCAGAGCTTATTTCGAACCACCGCTGAGTGGTTGGTCGTAAGTTGTTGATTTCAGGTCTCGCTTATTGCTCCGGGGTGCGTTGGTAAATCAGCACCTTGGATTTTTTTCTCCAACCATAGAGCGTCTTAATCTGCCGGAACTGTGGGCTGAGCTTGTGCTGAATCGACTGTTCATAGCCATCATGGTCGTGAGCGACGGTGATCATCAAATAAGTGTAGTCTGTGATTTTGCCATTGTTGAGTAAAGACTCCACCAGTTTATGCGATGGTATGCGGTCTAAAAACGGTTGGTGTGCGTAAAAGCGCGCATTTTCGGTGTCGTATAAAACAGGCTGCTGATGCGTATTGATGGTTTGCAGGTATTCTACGGCGACTCTGTCCAGATCTGTTTTATCAAAGTCGTGCAGATTGGCTATGAGCATGCCCGCCATGAGCAATAGTAAGCCACGCTTTCCCCATCTGGTTGCTTTTTTATACAGATACTCAGCACAGAAGGCTGCGATGACCAGCATGACGATGCCTGAAGCAATCACATAACGGCTCGATAGAACAAATGCATTGATAATGATCAGCACGCTGGTGACAAAGCCCACTGTGAGGTGCAGGCTAAACAATTGTCGTGCCTGATGATGCATATGCCACCAGGCTTTTTTACCGGCGATCAGCCCCAACAGCACTGGCCAGCCAGTCACTTTCAGGGTTTTACTTAGTGTAATCATGATCAGCACACTCCAAATAGCAAAGTCGCTGTAATTGGCCAGGTGGTGGCCGAGAATCTGTTTTCCGATCAGGTCAGCTTTGTTCTGTATAAATTGCAGACGCTCGATAAAGCCCTGTTTTAGCAGGTAAATAATCTCTTGCAGGCGACCAAGATGCGCGATCTCCACAAGGCCCAGAATCACGGCTGTACTCAAGAGCAGCCCACCGCACAGCGGTATGCTGATGCCATGCACAGTTTTATACAGTCGTTGACGTAATGGCTGTGCATGGCTTGCCAGGATAGACAGTGGCAATATAAAGTAAACGATCGCTTCCAGGCGAAACAGCATGGCAATAAGAATGGCCACTTGAAAGTAATACGCATCCATCATTTTGCCACGCTGCATGTAACGTAGCATAAACAGTAATGCCCAGGTCAGGCATGCCCAAAAGCCTTCGTCGCGCAGCAGCATCCCCAAAATGTCGCCAACGATATATTGGGTAGACAGCAAAAGCAGCCCGCCCCACCACATCGTTTTAAGGGTCCCGCCCGCTTGCAGTATCAGTAATGCAAAGCCCCAGCTAAACAGGCTAAACAGCACTATATTAATCACTTGAGCTGTCGTATGAATGTCTAATCCACTGCCAAGATGGCCGAGTGCAAGCATTGCCGGATATAACAACCAGGGAAATAGTGTGTAAGCGGCCTGCCATTGCCCCTCTGCAAGCAAGCGGGCGACTTCGAAGTAGAGTAGGGAGTCGTCGTTGACCCAGCCATGTTGTACATAAGTAATGCGCCAGGCCACCAATGCAGACAATGCTACCAAAACGGCGATGTACTGCTGTGGTTGCAGGGCGCCGATATAATGCTTGGCTTTGGCGATCAATGAGTTAATGGCTGACATGGATATCGGCGAGTATCGTAGAGGGTGAAATCTGCTTTAAACAGTTTAAATGGCCCAGCGGGCAAACGCGCTCAAAACAGGGGCTGCATGATAGCCCCAAGTATTGCACCACTGCAGCAGGATGCATGGGCGGCGTGTGTTTGGGGTCAGACGAGCCGTAAATTGCAATCAGCTTTTTATCGAGTGCAGCAGCCACGTGCATCAGGCCAGAGTCGTTGCTGATGACGGTGTGGCAGAGTGACATTAAATCAATCGCTTCGCCCAGCTTGGTTCTGCCAGCCAGATCGACACAGCGTTGTTGTGTGTGCTGCTGAATCGTTGCCGTGACCGGCTTGTCTTTCTCTGAGCCAAATAACCAGACTTGCCAGCCTTGATTCAGCGCATGATTAGCAACCTCTGCATAGTATTCTGCAGGCCAGCGCTTGGCTTCGCCATACTCAGCACCCGGGCACAGTCCCAGCACCGGCTGGCCTGTGCCTTGTATATGCAATGTTGGTAACAGCCGTTGCGCCTGCATAGCGTCAGCCCGTAGTGCCGGTTGCGGTAACTGGACAGGGAGCTGCTTAGTGTTAGGCAAGCCCAGTGCAACAAAGCGCTCGACGGTTTTTTTGAGAACCGTTTTATCCAGTGGGCGCATATCATTCACTAGCCCATAGCGCATTTCACCTTTAAAGCCAGTACGCACCGGAATATTGGCGGCCCAGGGCAGAATCGCAGATTTCAGGCTGTTAGTGAGTAAAATGGCCTGGCTAAAGCCTTGTTTGGCTAGTTGCTTGCCCAGCTTGAAGCGTTCGCGCAATGCCAGGTCACCATGTTTAAAGGGCAGGGCGATGGCCTCGGAGACTTCCGGCATTCTTTCCAGCAACGGTAGAGTCCAGGCGGGCGCTGCGACTGTGATCTGGCAGTCGGGCTGCTCGATTTTGAGCTGCTTGAACAGGCTTTGTGCCAACACCATGTCACCTACCCATGACGGGCCCATCACCAGTATTTTATTCATGCGTGCAATTTTTTAATCAGGTTGGTGGTGCTGCGGCCTTCTACCAGGTCAATCAGGGTAATTTCGCCGCCCCATGACAAGACTTCTTTGCCACCGACGACCTGCTCAGCCGTATAGTCACTGCCTTTGGCGATCACAGCTGGCTGAATCGCGTTGATTAGCCGGAGCGGTGTATCGTCATCAAACAGAATAACGGCGTCGATAGACTCCAGCGCCGCCAATACGCGCGCACGGTCTTGCTCGTTAACCACAGGCCGTGTCGGCCCTTTGAGGGCAGACACTGAACGATCAGTATTCAGGCCAAGAATTAATTTATCTCCACGCTTTTTGGCACCTTCCAGATAAGTCACATGACCAGCATGTAATAAATCAAAGCAGCCATTGGTAAAGACGATTTTTTGTCCTTGTTGTTTCCAGGTAGCCACTTTTTGCAGCAGCGCCGGCAACTCACATACTTTGTGTGCCTGTTCGCTGCCTTGTGCGCTGGCAATGGCGTCTATCAAGTCAGCTTTGGTGATGGGTACCGTGCCTACTTTGCCGACGACAACACCGGCGGCAATATTGGCGAGCGATAAACTATCCAGTGGGCTCAAACCATGCATCAGGCCCGCTGCCAGCGTTGCAATGACGGTATCGCCTGCACCAGATACATCAAACACTTGCTTGGCCGTTGCGCTTAAATGGTCGGTGCGGTCCGCAATCAGAGTAATGCCTTCTTCACCGCGGGTCACCGCCAAAAAGTCTAGCGACAAACGTGATTTAAGTGCTGTAGCTTTGTCTATGAGCGTCGCGTCGTTTACTTGTGTATCACAAGCTTCGGCAGTTTCTTTTTTGTTGGGTGTGAGTGCAGTAGCACCACGGTATTTATCATAGTTGCGCCCTTTAGGATCAACCAATACCGGAATCTGTTTGCTGCGGCAGTACTCAATCACATGCTGACATACCGGCTCTGTGAGCAAGCCTTTGGCATAGTCAGACAAAATCACCAGGGCAGGTTGTTGGGCAAGCGCTGCATTGATTGCCTCGGTGACTGTGCTAGATTCTATTGATGATAATTCAGTCGTGATTTCCTGGTCCAGCCGCATCATTTGTTGATGCCCGCCCAAAATGCGCGTTTTTGCGATGGTGGGGCGGGTGGCGGTGTGTATCATGGCCGAGGTGTCTATGCCACAGGCTTGCATCGCCGCCATTAATAACTGACCTTCGTTATCGGCACCGATCAGGCCGATCATACGGGTAGTGATGCCTAATAACGCCAAGTTTGCGGCCACATTGGCGGCACCGCCTGCGCGCTGCTGTTCTGATTTAATCAGCACCACCGGCACCGGCGCCTCAGGTGAAATACGGTTGACTTCACCCATCAGGTAGCGGTCCAGCATGACATCGCCAATCACCAGTGCGTGCTGCGTGCGTTCGCCAAAATGTGCAACCAGTGTTGCCATGTTGTTATTCAATGCCGTAGCAGTCATCAGGATTCCAGAATCTCACATAAGCAATGACCAATAAAAATATGCGCTTCCTGGATGCGTGCCGTGACGCTGGAAGGTACAACAATATTGTGTGTGCAAAGTGCATTCAGCTTGCCGCCACTCCCGCCGGTCAGGCCTATGGTCGTTGCGCCAATTTCGTTAGCGGCTTCAATCGCGCGCACCACATTGGCACTATTACCACTGGTGGTGAGGCCTATCAATATGTCTTCCGGGCGGCACAGCGCTTCCACCTGGCGTGCAAAAATATAGTCGTAGCCATAATCATTGCCGACCGATGTCAGGATAGACGTATCCGTCGTCAGGGCGATAGAAGGTAAACCTTTACGCTCTTTTTTAAAGCGTCCAACAATCTCGGCCGCAATATGCTGGCTATCCGCTGCGCTGCCACCATTGCCACACAATAAAATTTTACCGCCGCGCCCAATGCAGTCGCGTAACAGATTGCCGACATCACTAATCAGCGGAAACAAAGGCTCCAGCGCCTGAAACATCGCCACATGCGCAGCGTGCTCACCTTTAAGGTATTCAATATGGTTCATATCGCTCATCGTTGTTGAGGGAGGTTATGCGTAAGGGTCATCCTGCAGCAAATAGTTCTGCACGTAGTCCTTTACGCCTTCTTCCAGCGTGGTAAAAGGCTTTTTGTAGCCTGCCTGGCGCAGCTTTTGCATTTCGGCCTGGGTAAAGTACTGATACTTACCCTGTAAATCTTGTGGCATGTCTATATAGGTAATGTTGGGCTCACGCGCCATGCTGGTCATTACATTGGTTGCCAGGTCTTTAAAGCTACGTGCCTGGCCGGTGCCGATATTGTAAATTGCACTGGTGGCAGGCTTGTTTTTTAACGCTGCTTCTAAAAAGAACCCCATCACGTCAGCCACATCTTTAACATAGACAAAGTCACGCAGTTGCATGCCATCTTCTACGTCAGCCTTGGTGCCCTTAAATAGGCGCATGGTACCGGTTTCTTTAAACTGGTTAAAGGTGTGGTATGCCACGCTGGCCATGCGTTCTTTGTGATATTCGTTGGGCCCATAGACATTAAAAAACTTAAACCCCGCCCATGCTGGAGGCGTCACGTGTTTTTGCGCGACCTGTTCTAACACCCATTGGTCAAAAAAGTGTTTTGAGTAGCCATAGCCATTTAAGGGTCGCAGATTTTCAATGCTGGCATCGTCATAACCTTGCTCGCCACCACCATAAGTCGCCGCAGAGCTGGCGTAAAAAAACGGCACTTCATACTCAGCACACCACGACCACAAGTCCTGTGAGTAGTGCATATTATCTGCCACCAGCTTGTTAAAGTCGCGCTCGGTGGTCGCACTGATCGCACCCATATGAATCACCGCCGTGATGTCGTCGTTATCTTCCAGAAAGTCGAACAACTGATCTTTGTCCAGATACTCAGCATAATGCCTGTGCACCAGGTTTTGCCACTGGTTTTCGTGCGTAATGCGGTCAACAATCACCAGGTCTTGCCGACCCAGTTTGTTGTTCAAATGCCAGGCCATGATAGAACCAATCATGCCTGCACCACCGGTGATAATGATCATAGGGGAGTGATAAAAACATTAAAACGTGATTATAACGCGTAATAGGCGAGGGCTGGCAGAGGAATCAGCGCACTTTAAAAGTATAAAGTGCTGAGAGCATGTCTATTGTAGGTGCTGTTATTCGCTTATTCTTAAAGCTTTTGCTGGACGATTAAAACTAACCAATTAAATTGCAAAAAAGCTCAATCAATTCACAATGAATCCGCCTGACCAAGTGGGCTATAGACATGTTCCTATCATAAGCTTACAATCATTTTGCAATTATTATTAATATAAATTATTGGGAGGATATTATGAGGTTTTTGAAACAGCGCAGTATCGCTTTATCAGTGTTTGTTGGTTTATTTTCAACCAGTGTACTTGCTGATACTTTAGATTTCACAACGTTATCACAGGGGCCTCAAGGCTCGACCGTTCTAGTGTTCCCGCAGGCAACCATCACCTCTTTTGGGGCAGACTTTTATATTGGCGCGTCAGGGATAGCCAGTGAGATTTGCCCGCTGACGACAAGCACTAATTGTCAGGCAGATATGCAAGTTGACTTTACTTCAGCAGTGAATAGTCTCTCGTTTGTGCTTGCTGGTTACGATAGTGGTGACCATCTTGATATTAACATTTTCAGTGGCGCCACTTTACTCGGCACCATTGCAAGTGAAGCAAACGGTTTGGTCGATTTAAGCGCATATTCAAACATCACAAAACTGTATTTCGATGACTCCTCGACAGGGGCTGGCTTCAGTTACGATAAGTTCCAGTTTACTGTTGCAAACGTACCAGAACCTGAAACCTACGGTATGCTGTTGGCCGGGTTGGGATTGTTAGGGTTTGCTACACGTCGCAAACAAGCCTGATATTCAAACGATCTGTCGGTAGTAAAAAAAGCGTAATTCAATTACGCTTTTTTTATATCTATTGATTATCCATAAGGTTGAGCAGTTGGCTCCATTTAAGCTGATTTTAGTCAAATGAATCGCGATTTGCCTACTGATTAAAGAGTCTCTTCATCAAGTGGCTGATGAAATCTCTTTTTGTGCTGATAAACATGTGAATCAGAATGAAATCGCCATCAATCTCATAAAAAATCCTTGTCTGTCTGACCAGCCTGTATTAGATGTGATTGATCCCTAGTTCTTTTAATTCTTCAATCGGGCTTCCAGATTGAGGGTTGCTTTTAATGAGAGTGAAAGCCGTTTTATATTCATGATTGACCTCATTCCAGATCATGTCGCCAAATTCTCTTTTTACATACTGCTTGATCTCTTTAAATTCTTCCTTGGCGCTATCAAGAATCACAAAGTGGCGAGACACGATTAGTCATCCATTTCATTAAGAAACTGTTCTGCATCGCTGAACTTTCCTGCTTGAAACTCTTTTCTCCCTAGCGCAAGTAGCTTGAGCAGCGCCATCGTCTCCTTCTGCTTCTCATACTCATGAATGTCCATCACCACCATTTTGGCTTCACCATTCTGCGTGATGATGATGGGTTCAGGATTTTCAGCGAACTCTTTGACGATGTCTGCCGCACTGGTTTTCAGGTAGGTGATCGGCCGGATATTTTCTGCGAGTGACATGGCAACTCCTTAAATTTTTAAGGACAGAATAAGGATAAAATTTTGTCCTGTCAACGGTGGTGGCGTTTCTTAGGCTAGGTGCAACACTTTGGTTTTTATTAGGAAAGTCTTTAAAGTGTCATTGACAAGCAGTGAGCAGGGTGTAATCGCCCGTGGTGCGAGGTCACCATGCAATGGTATAGGCTTGTTAAATGTGGTGGACTGTAAGCAGGTCCGCCCTACGTGGGCTGCCAGTAGAATAAGCTTAGAAAAAGCCAGGGATAGTAGTAATTAAGATATTCGCGTGTCGTGTAGTTTTTTATAATGAATATGGCAAATTAACAATTTGTGTTTAGATTAAAAAGGCGGTGAGATTGCAGGAGCCAATTCACCGCCTAATTGATATTGCTCTAAGATTGGTCTAATACGTGACCAACGTGAGTATAGAGGTTCTAAATGCTCTAGCCCGATAAGAATTCCCAATTCGTCATATTGATGAACTGGTTCTGTTGCGCCGGGTTCGATGATCATCATGTTAGTAGCAATTGGATGTCCTAATGATCCTAGGGATCCTGAGATAGCTGCAAATGAATTTACTAAATGAGATCTTACTTGCTCTGGCGTTTTGGAGGCTTCCTCATTGATATCTTTCCTGAGAGCAATTTCCAGAACGCCCTTCGCAGTGAGAAACCGTGAATAGCTAATTGGATATTTAGGAGTGAAAAAAGTTTTGAGTCTTGCATCCGAGTAAAGCAGTGCAACATATATCCCAGTTATGTATTGGCGACGCAATAATTTTGACTTTTCTTGCCTCTTGATTTCCTCTGAGATTTCAAGCATTTCAAGAGATTTCAAAATAGAAAACTCCATAGTAGCTGAAACGTTTGTTGTACCCGAGCTGTCTGCATCCATTTCCAAAGTTCGAAGAGTTAAGTTTTCATCTTGTTCTGTTAGTGAGAATTCCTTGTAATAAGAGGATTTTTTAAAGCCTAGATGGCCATGAGTCATATGTGCGACTTCATGACCAATAATAAATAGTAGGGAGGCTTGATATCCCATGCATGACTTTGTTGCATTGATTGCCTCCTGGTAATCAATTGGGTTAAATAAAAAATCTTTGATTATGTCTAGTAAATATTTGCCTTGGTAGCTCGAATTCAGTTCGAGAGATGTTGTGCCAAGAAACTCTGATAATGATGGCAGGGTTTGTATTCTTAAATTTAAACCTAATAAATCATAGTACGCATTGCGGTCGACCAGTATCACAAACCTATTTTCGGATAAACGTACAACTTGAAAAGGCGCAGTTGAGCTGGCCACTGCATAATTTATAACAGCGTTGATATTTAATATTCGCATTAAATGAGCAATAATCCACTCCATATCGTGAATAATTGCATAGTAGTCTGCATCTGCTTCAGATTCTGTAAAAATCCAATTGGCAGCACAAATCTTCTTACCTAAGTTGACTAAATTTTTAACTTCCTCATCTGAGGCATAATGACTGGGCATAATTTGTTATTTTTCTGCGATGAACATTAAAGCTATATTTTAGCTCCCATAGCTAAAGCATTTTGATTGGATACCTGAGCTTCAAATTCGGATCCCGCTTGATCAAAATCATCACTCACCCACCCCTGCAAATGTTCCAGCGCAATATCGCGCATGGCCTCAATCCAAACCGCTTCGCTATTAAGCGCCGGAATATAGTGATAATCGCCACCGCCCACAGATTGGAATAAATGTTTGCCTTCCATGGCGATTTCTTCCAGGGTTTCCAGGCAGTCGCTGCTAAAGCCTGGGCAGATAACGTCTATGCGTTTGAGTTGTTGTTTACCTAAAACATCTAGCATGTTGGCTAAGTAGGGTTGTAGCCATTCCTGGCGGCCGAAGCGGGATTGGAAGGCGACCTGATATTGGTCTTTGTTTAAGCCTAAAACCTCTGCCAGCAAACGCGCGGTTTTGTGGCATTCGCAATGGTAAGGGTCGCCTTTAAGCAGGTGAAATTTGGGCACGCCGTGAAAACTCATGACCAGTTTTTCTGGCTGGCCGTGTTGTTGCCAGTAGGTTTTGATATGGCTGGCCAGTGCTTGAATATATAGCGGATGATCGTGGTAGTGCTTGATGGTGCGAATCGCAGGCACATTGCGCATTTTAAGCAGTACGCGCCAGACAGCATCTAGTGCGGCGGCGGTACTGCTGGCGGCATATTGTGGGTAGAGCGGGAACACCAGAATGCGGTCGCAGCCTTGCGCTTTGAGGGATTCAATCGCGCTTTGCATACTGGGGTTGCCGTAAGTCATGCCGAGTTCAGCCGCAAACGGCGAGTTGATTTTGCTGGAAAGTTGGGTTTGGAATAAGGTTTTTTGTTGCTGGGCGTAAACCATCAGCGGCGAGCCGTCTTTGCGCCAGATGCTGGCGTATTTTTCGGCAGATTTTTTCGGGCGGATCACCAGAATGATGCAGTAGAGAATCCAGCACCAGATCAAACGGGGGATCTCGACCACGCGCCTGTCCATTAAAAACTGCTTTAAATAGGGCCGCAAGGCCTTGGCGGTGGGTGCGTCTGGTGTGCCCAGGTTAGCTAACAGAATCCCCACTTTTGGTTGGCTGCCGTGGGTGTAGGCAGGCTCTGGCTGGTAATAGGTCATATGGGCATTTTAAGCGATTAAATGCCCATATGACGTTTGCCTGATAAAAAAGTGCGACAGCTGCCGAGGGTTAGCCAGCGGCTGCAATAAGCATATTATTTTTTGTTGATCTGGTTACCAATCACGCCACCGATGGCTGCACCGCCAACGGTACCAATGGCGCTACCGCCCGTTAACACGGCACCACCGACTGCACCAATACCAGCGCCTAAGGCAGTGCTTTTGCCACGTGTACTCATGGAGCCACAGGCAGTAGTACTCAGGCACAACACTAACAGCACAGACCAGATAAATGATTTATGCAAAGATTTTTGATTAACGCTGTTCATATTGATCTCTCCACATTGAATAAATAGTAAGTTCAGTATAAGAACTTGCTTGCTTGTGTTGTAGCAGGTTAAAGCTGATAGTGCTGTCAGAGCCTTCTGACAAATGTAAAGAGGCGGGCTACTGGTTAGACAATGCGTTCGACAGCAGTTTGGCGGTCACGTCCACAATCGGGATAATGCGTTCGTAAGCCATGCGCGTTGGGCCAATCACGCCCAATGTGCCGACCACCTGGCCGTCAACCTCATAGGGTGAGGTGACCAGGCTGCATTCGTCCAGCGGCAGGTAGCCGCTTTCGCCGCCAATAAAAATCTGTATGCCATCCGCACGCTGGCTGTGATCCAGTAGCTGCATTAGGGCCGTGCGGCGCTCAAAAATCTCAAACAATTTGCGCAAGCTGCCCACATTGGTCGATAACTCATCGACTTGCAGCAGGTTGCGTTCACCAGCAATCACCACGGTTTCCTGCTCGGATGATTCTGGCTGGCTGGCAGCTTCGAGTGCGGCAGACATCAGGCGGTTAATATCTACCTGCATCTGCTGTAGTTCTTGTTTGAGCTTGGCTTGCACTTCTTCTAGCGATAAGCCCCGGCAATGGCTGTTAAAGTAATTGCTGGCAGCGGTGAGTTCGCTGGCACTAAAGGCTTTGTCAGTGAGCAAAATACGGTTTTGCACCTGGCCATCTTCGGTGACTAAAATGACTAAAATTTTCTTGTCATTTAAATGCAAAAATTCCAGATGCTTTAATACATTGCGGGTACGTTTGGGGATCATCACCAAGCCTGCAAATTGTGTCAGTTGCGACAGCATGTCGGCCGCGCTGTTAATCAATGCTTGCGGGTTAGGTGAAGTCAGGCCGGTTTTAAGTTGCGCCACGGCGCGCTGGTCTAGTGGCTGTACGGTCATGAGCGAGTCTACAAACAGGCGATAGCCTTTTTTGGTCGGCACGCGGCCAGAAGAGGTATGCGGGCTGGTAATAAAGCCTAATTGCTCAAGGTCGCTCATCACATTGCGGATCGTTGCCGGACTGACGTCCAGGCCCGAATGCTGGAGCAATGTACGTGAGCCTATGGGTTGACCTTCGCTGATGTAATGTTCCACCAGTGTTTTAAGTAAAATTTGCGCGCGTTTGTCCACTTTTAACCACCTTGTTGCCGTGTATCAAATTTTGCACCATTTACGCTCAGGATAACAGCCCCTTGCGCTTTTCAGTTGTGGGCTTCTATGCTTTAATGCGGCCATGCAATCTACATTCCGTTCAGTCGCCATTGTTGGAAAATACATGGACGCCATCGCCTTGCAGCACATGCAAAGTGATTTGACCCGTTTGGCACATCATCTGTTGTCTCTGGGCTTGCACGTGTGTGTTGAAGAGCGAACAGCGCAATTTGTAGATGATGAAGGCTTTGAACTGGCCAGCCTGGACGATATTGGTAGCAAGGCTGATCTGGTGATTGTGATGGGGGGCGACGGCACCATGCTCAGTGTGGGCCGAGCCTTACGCGATACCGGTGTGCCGCTGGTTGGCATTAATCGCGGCCGTTTGGGTTTTTTGACTGACTTGCAAACGGATGAGATGCTGGTTGAGATTGATAAGATTCTGCAAGGTGAGTGCCAGCTAGAGTCACGCATGTTGCTGCAATCCGTGGTGACCCGCGCCGGGCAAGCGATTGAACAGACCGTTGCTTTAAATGATGTGGTGATTAAAAGTGCCTTTCGCCTGATTGAGCTAGAGGTGCATGTGGATGGGCAGTTTGTCTCGCGCCAGCGCTCTGATGGCCTGATTTTAACCACACCAACTGGCACTACCGCCTATGGCTTATCTGCCGGTGGCCCAATTATGCACCCGGATCTTGAGGCGATTTCTATCGTGCCGATTAGTCCGCACACATTAAGTTACAGGCCGATTACCGTGCCTGCTTGCAGTGTGATCGAGGTGATCATCGTGAGCGCTGCCGATGCCCAAATCAGTTACGATGGGCAAGGGCAATATCCGCTGGCTGTGGGTGACCATGTGCGCATTGAGCGTGCGCCACAGCAAATCCAACTGGTGCATCCCAAAGATTATTGTTATTTTGATATGCTACGTAACAAATTAAACTGGGGCTAACCAAGCCCGCGCTGATAACCCATGCTACAAGCCCTTTCTATCCGAGACTTTGTCATTGTTGATACGCTGGAACTCGAGTTCTCAGCGGGATACACCGCACTCACTGGCGAAACCGGCGCCGGCAAATCCATCTTGATTGATGCTTTGTCGTTAAGCTTAGGTGCACGTAATGAGGGCGACGTGACGCGCGCTGGCTGTGAAAAGGCCGAGATTTCCACCAGTTTTGATATTACAAAAAATCTAGCGGCGCGCGAGTGGTTGCAGGCACAAGAAATGGATGTCGATGATGCCTTGATTTTACGTCGGGTGATTTATGCCGATGGCCGTAGTCGCGCATTTATCAATGGTGCCTCAGCCACTGTCGGCCAATTACGCGAGATCGGCGATACCCTGATTGATATTTATAGCCAGAATGCACACCATTCTTTGCTTAAAATCGCCACTCAGCGCGAGATTCTGGATGCTTATGCGCAAGCCGCGCCATTGGCAAAGCAAGTGGGCAAGCTTTACAAAGACTGGTCGCAATTGCATCAGCAGCAATTGGCCTACGAAAAAAATGCCAGCCAGTTTGCTGACGAATTAGCCGTGCTGCGTGATAGCACGCGTGAGTTAAAGCAATTGGGGTTTGTGGCTGACGAGTGGGCAGCCTTGCAGCAGGAGCATGCACGCTTGAGCAATGGCGCCAGTTTGCTCAGTGGCATGGAAGCCAGTTTGCAGATGATGAGTGAAGGCGATGAGGTGAATGCGCTGGATCTGTTGTCGCAAGCACAAGCCAAATTGGCCGAGTTGCAGGTGATTGATGCAGGTTTACAGCCCATGCTCGAAACCCTGGACTCTGCCGTGGTGCAACTGGAAGAAGCCAGCCGTGCGCTCAATCGTTATTTGCAAAAGAGTGAACTGGACCCCGCGCGGTTGGCAGAAGTTGAAGCGCGCATACAGGCGATTCATGGTATTGCCCGCAAGTTTAGGCTCAAACCTGACGAGTTGCCTGCCTTATTGGCGCAGCAACTCAGCCGTATGGCGGAGCTAGAAGCGTTTGCCGATGATGGTGCATTGGCCAAACAGGTACAGGCCGCCTGGCAAAATTACCATGCGCAGGCCACACAGCTTTCTGCTGCGAGGCAGCAGGCTGCTCGTAAACTGGCCCAAACCATTACTGAGCAAATGCAGGCTTTGTCATTAAAAGGTGGCCAGTTTGCGGTGGCATTAACGCCTGGCGAGGCTGCAGCACATGGCCTCGAGCAGGTCGAGTTTCTGGTGGCTGGCCATGCAGGGGTTGAACCCAGACCACTCAATAAAGTCGCTTCTGGTGGCGAGTTGTCGCGTATCAGCCTGGCATTGCAAGTGACGACGGCGTCATTAGGCACCGTGCCATGCATGATTTTTGATGAGGTCGATGTGGGGATCGGTGGTGGCGTGGCCGAAGTGGTTGGCAAATTACTGAGCCAGTTGGGGCAGCATCGACAAGTACTGGTGATTACCCATTTGGCACAAGTGGCCGCACAGGCGCGACAACATTGGCAAGTCAGCAAGTCTGAGCAACGCGGCACAACCCTGAGCCGTATTCATACGCTGAGTGAAGGCGAGCGGGTAGAAGAAGTTGCCCGTATGTTGGGCGGCTTGCAAATCACCGAGGCAACCCGCAATCACGCGCGCGAAATGCTGCAGGCGAATCACTCCTGAGTGGTCAACCCATGGCCGCCGTCTGTGCGGCCAAGTCGTTTGCAGATGCTTTGCCTGGTAATTAAAGCGCCAGGCAGTTTATTTCTGTCTAGTCTGTAAATTCTATTTTCTCCATTTGTTTTTTTGCGTTGATTGCAGCTAATAATCGTGCTTTAATCTGCTTGCCTGTTGTTATTTTATGTTAATTTATATTTTCATCGGGTATGGTCGCATTAGCTGTATAGCTACATTAAACACTTAGGAGAGTCGCATGAAGCATAGGATAGGAGTAATAGCTTGGGCCTGGGTCATTATCATCGGTGCTTTGATGATCACCCCAAATGGTGTGCACTGTATCGCTTGTGGCGAGACAGGTAATTTGTTTATGGGTGTGACTTCGATTGTGCTGGGGGCTGTATCTATCTTCGTGAATAAGTTTTCTGTCAGATAGATTTGGGTGAGAGCGAGTTGCAAAAAAAAGGCCTGAAATATCAGGCCTTTTTTGTTGCGATAAATGATTATTTTGTGTGCTGCTTTAGCACTGCCCACTGCAGCAGTTTTTGGTCAAACGAAAGTCTAGCGTTGGCTGGGCTGGTTGAAGGTAGCGTCACTGCAGGCACTGCGTGTGTTAGCTGAATATGCTTTTTGAATAGCTGTGCCGCCGCTTGGCCATTAAAGGCAATCAAGGCGATGTGTGGGCAAGTATCCAATAAATGATTGATATCATTGGCAATAATGCTGTGCCCTTGAATGCTGCTGTCGAGGCTGCCTATGCGTTGTGCGGCATGGCAAACATCCCAAATCGCGAGTCTATGCTCAAGCGCAGATTGGCAGCGCGCAGCATAAGGCGCATGGGCCGGAATATTGAACAGTTGTTGCATAATCCGCCAGAAGGCGTTTTGCGGGTGTGCGTAGTATTGTTGCTGTTTAATTGAGGCGACCCCGGGCAATGTGCCCAGAATCAGAATGCGTGCGTCAGGATGAGCGACAGGCGCAAATCCGGCGGCGTAATGTTCGGGTGTGGGGATGAGGACGGGCAAGCAGGGGTGTATGGGTCAATGTTCGCCAAGGAACTGCGAAAATGAACAATGACCCATGATAAAAATGCTTATTCAGTGCAAGGTTGTTTTTTACACAAACCATAAATGGTCAGTGAGTGGTCTTGCATGGTGAAGCCATATTTTTCTGCTGCTGTTTTTTGTCTTTTTTCAATTTCTTCGTCATAAAACTCTTCGACGCGGCCACATTTGACGCAAACAATATGGTCATGATGACTGCCTTCGTTCATTTCAAATACGGCTTTGCCGCTTTCAAAGTGATGGCGGACCAACAAACCGGCTTGTTCAAACTGAGTCAGTACACGATACACCGTGGCCAGGCCAACATCTTCGCCATTGGTGATCATGATTTTATAAATATCTTCAGCAGACAGGTGGCGCTGCTCGCTATTTTCGAACAGTTCCAGAATTTTCAGACGCGGTAGCGTTGCTTTAAGGCCTGCATTTTTAAGTTCTTTAGGATCATGCATAGGTTTTGTCCATTGGGGTTGTCTGTCGTTAAGTTTTGTCACTGGTTAAGTCGCCAGCCATACTGGATTGGCGAAACTACGTGGTATATTAATGATTATTCTCAATAATACCGATTATAAAGTGAATCCAATGCGTAATTCTATCTTATTTGTGTTGGCTGTCGCATCTCTGGAGAGTGGGTGCGGTGCCAAACTTCCTTCAGTCAAGCCATTCAAGATGGAAGTGCAGCAAGGTAATGTTGTGACTTCCAAAATGTTGTTGCAACTGCGTCCTGGCATGACACGCACCCAGGTGCGTTACATTATGGGGACCCCGCTGATTGTAGATAGTTTCCGTGATAATCGCTGGGATTATTTTTACGAACTGCGCAAACAGGGTGCGGTGGTTGAAAAACGCAGAGTGATCCTCGACTTTGACAAAGATAGCCTGGTGTCTGTGCGTGGTGACGTGATTCCATCAGCAGAAAATCCTGATATTAAAACCATAGCAGAAGCGCCACAGAAAAAAGCTGAGGCAGAAAAAGACCAAGCCTGGACAGATAAACTCAAGTTTTGGAAAGCTGAAGACGGCGCGGCCGCAGCGGCTAGTACCGCTGCTGTGGCGACGGCTGCGGAGCCAGACACTAAGTCAGCGACAGTACAGCCTGCCGAAACTGCAAAAAATGCTGGTAATGCCAGTGCTGCGACAAGTAGTGCGGCGGCAGATGAAGTGGTGCCTTATATTCCTGAAGGTGAATATGCGGCCTCTCAAGAGATGGCCAAAGGGAGTGTTGACGCAACTGCAACCAAACCAAATGCCGTAAATGAAGAGGAAATGGCCGCGCAAATTGCAGATAGTGTGGAGCCGCCGCCCGTGTTTAAACAGGAAGCTGTGGCAGCCCCTGCTGTGATGGCTGAGCCTGAACCAGTATTGCCTCCAGCTGTTAAAGCTGCGCCTGCGGCCAGTAAGAGTGTTGTTGCGCCAGTGGTTGCTGCGGCAACGGTGGTCGCAACGGTCGTCAAACCAGCCGCGTCCAAAAAAACAGTGGCTCCTGTAGCCAAGCCAGCACCCCAGCCAGTGACAGCCGCCAAGGCCGCAGTGGTTTCGGCCGTTGACGATGATGAGGTGATCCCTTATATCCCCGAAGGGGAATATGTGGCGCCAGTCGTGCCTAGTGAGCAAGAGATGGTTAAAGGCAATATGGCAGAAGTGAATGCGCCTGTTACAGATGCTGAAGCACATCAAGTGACTGAGAAGGGCGTTGCACCTAAGGCTGATCAAGCTGCTGAGCCAGCACCTACGTTTGTGGCTGAGCAACTGCCAGAGCCTGAACCTGAGCCGGAATTACCACCGCCGCCTGTCGCCAAGTCTATCGTGAAGGGGGTGGTTCCTGTTGCTCCGCCTGCCGCCACGGTGGCGACTAAAGAACTGCAACCCGCGGCCAAAGCCGTTGACTCTGCCCCAGTTGTAGCACAAGAAGTACCCGCCGGTGATGGCGAAATCAATCAAGCGGTGGCTGCCTGGGCGCAAGCCTGGCGTAGCAAGGATGTTAAAGGCTACCTGGCTGCGTACGCGCCTGACTTTGTGCCAGAAGGTTTGCCATCCAAAAAGGCCTGGGAAGCACAGCGTAAGCAGCGTTTGTCGTCTGGCCAGGGCGCAATTACTTTGGTATTGAATAATATTCAAATTCAGCGTGAAGGTGCAGCGGCGATTGCCACTGTGCATTTTGAGCAGAAATATGCGGCTAAATCTTATAAGGATGAGCTGACGAAAACGTTGGAAATGCGTTATGAGTCATCACTGAAGCGTTGGTTGATTACGCGTGAACGTGTCGCGCCTGTGGCAGGAGCTGCTGCTGTGGCTGATCTGCCGAAAGTGAGTGCTGCTGAGCAGGTGATTACACCAGAAGCATCGGTTGCGCCGACTGCGGCGGCTGCCGATACCGGCGTTGAGTCAGCGGTTCAGGCTTGGGCGCAAGCCTGGCGTAGCAAGAATACGAGTGCCTACTTTGCAGCGTATTCACCGGCTTTCGTGCCTGAAGGGTTACCTAGCCGTGCCGCCTGGGAAGCGCAACGTAAAAAGCGTCTGTCTCCGCAGCAAGGTAAAATCAGCCTGGATATCAGCAACCTCAATGTCTCTCGAACAGGGGAGTTAGCGGTTGCGACATTCACGCAAACATACGCAGCAAAATCCTACCGTGACGAGATGTCTAAGCGTTTGGAGTTGCAACTGGATACAAGTACCCAGCGTTGGTTGATTGTGCGTGAAACTGCTACTTCTGCTGCCGAAGCGGCATCGGGCAGCAGCCAGCAGGTGACTGCGCCTGAAGGTAGTGCTGAGCATCTGGACGGCGTACTGGAACAAATCGGATTTTAATCCCATAGTTATTAAAAAGTGATTGAGCGAGTTATGTTGAAAGTTGTAATTGCTGGTGTGTCTGGCCGTATGGGACATGCGTTACTGGATGGTGTTTTTTCTGATACTGGCCTGCAACTGCATGCTGCGCTGGATCGTGCTGGGAGCCCGATGCTGGGTCGGGATGCTGGTGAACAGTTTGGTAAGCAAACTGGAGTGAACATTAGTGCAGATGTGGCTGCGGCGTTGCAAGGCGCAGATGTGCTGGTCGATTTTACCCGCCCAGAAGCCAGCATGCAGTATTTGCAAGCCTGCCAGCAAGCAAACGTTAAGCTGGTGATTGGCACCACAGGGTTTAATGAGGCTGAAAAAGAACAGATTGCTGCCGCTGCCAAAAATATTGGGGTGGTATTTGCACCGAATATGAGCGTCGGTGTGACTTTGCTGATTAATCTGGTTGAGCAGGCTGCGCGCGTGCTCAACGAGGGCTACGATATTGAAGTGGTCGAGATGCATCACCGCCATAAAGTAGATGCGCCGTCAGGCACTGCGTTGCGATTAGGCGAAGCTGCCGCTAAGGGCATAGATAAAGCTTTAAAAGACTGTGCCGTGTATGCGCGAGAGGGCGTGACTGGCGAGCGCGAGACTGGCACGATTGGCTTTGCAACCATGCGTGGTGGGGATGTGGTGGGAGACCATACTGTGGTACTGGCAGGCGTGGGTGAGCGTGTGGAGCTAACCCACAAGGCCTCTAGCCGTGCCACCTTTGCGCAAGGCGCATTGCGTGCGGCCAAGTTTTTGGCCGATAAGCCACAAGGCTTGTTTGATATGCGTGATGTATTGGGGTTTGATAAAACCTGATGTCACTATAGTGTTTAACGCTTGGATTAGTTAAGGGGCAAAACGAATGTTGCCTGTCAGTTGCCCTTGAGTGAGTAGTCGATTTGCGCTATAATGCTTTAATTCTGAACGGGAAGAGTCCAACAAGCTTTTCCCGTTTTGCACATCTATTCACCGCAGCTTGAACCCCGTTTCTGGCGATGCGATGAACCCTCTAAACGATGTGTTTCGTATCAAACTTAAGGAGCTAAAGGTGTCAAAAACAATTCCAGCGATTTTAGTGTTAGCAGATGGAACTGTTTTTAAGGGCATTAGCATTGGCGCTTCCGGTCATACGGTCGGTGAAGTGGTGTTCAATACATCTATCACCGGATATCAGGAAATTCTCACTGATCCATCCTACACCGAACAAATTGTGACACTGACTTATCCGCACATTGGTAACTACGGTACCAATAGTGAAGATGTCGAGTCAGGCAAAGTCTATGCTGCGGGTCTGATTATTCGTGACTTGCCCTTATTGGAAAGCAATTTCCGCAGTGAACAAAATCTCTCCGATTATCTCAACGCCAACAATGTGGTGGCGATTGCCGATATCGATACTCGCAAACTGACCCGCATTCTGCGCGAAAAAGGTGCGCAGGCTGGCTGTATCATGGCTGGCGAATCTGTCGATGAAGCGCAAGCCCTGGCTCTGGCGAATGGTTTCCCAGGCCTGGCAGGGATGGACTTGGCCAAAGTGGTCAGCTGTACTCAGCCTTATGAGTTTACAGAAGCCGAGTGGCAATTGGGTTCAGGTTTCAGCAAAGCGGCTGAATCTAAGTTCCATGTCGTCGCGTTTGACTACGGTGTCAAACGTAACATTTTGCGCATGCTGGTTTCGCGTGGCTGTAAAGTCACCGTATTGCCAGCACAGGCGACGGCTGAACAAGCACTGGCCTACCAGCCTGACGGTATCTTCCTGTCTAACGGCCCTGGTGACCCTGAGCCATGCGATTACGCGATTACTGCGATTAAAACGCTGGTTGATACTGGTATCCCGACGTTTGGTATCTGCCTGGGCCACCAGTTGCTGGCTCTCGCGAGCGGTGCCAAAACATTGAAAATGAAGTTTGGTCACCACGGGGCTAATCATCCGGTACAAGACGTTGAAAGCAAGCGCGTGTATATCACCAGCCAGAACCATGGCTTCGCGGCGGATCCAACGAGTTTGCCAGCCAATGTCAAAGTGACACATGTCTCACTGTTCGATGGTAGCCTGCAAGGCATTACACGTACTGATAAGCCAGCCTTCAGCTTTCAGGGCCACCCTGAAGCGAGCCCTGGTCCGCAAGAAATGAGCGTGTTGTTTGACCGCTTTATCCAGTTAATGCAAGAAAGCAAATCATCGCAAGAAAGAAAGTCCAGCTAATGGCAAAAAGAACTGACATTAAAAGTATTCTGATTATCGGTGCCGGTCCCATTGTCATTGGGCAGGCCTGTGAGTTCGACTATTCGGGTGCGCAAGCCTGTAAGGCGCTGCGTGAAGAAGGGTATCGCGTCATTCTGGTGAACTCCAACCCGGCCACCATCATGACCGACCCGGAAATGGCGGACGCGACCTACATCGAGCCCATTACCTGGCAAATTGTCGAGAAAATCATTGAAAAAGAGCGTCCTGATGCTCTGTTGCCGACCATGGGCGGCCAGACTGCACTGAACTGTGCGCTGGACCTTGACAAACATGGCGTCTTGCAGAAATTCAATGTCGAGCTGATTGGCGCTTCTAAAGAGGCCATTGATAAAGCCGAAGATCGCCAGAAATTTAAAGAAGCCATGACCAAAATCGGTCTGGGTTCGGCACGTTCTGCCATTGCGCATAGCCTGGAAGAAGCCCTGCAAGTGCAGGCAACGATTGGTTATCCGGCCATTATCCGTCCTTCATTCACCATGGGCGGCAGCGGCGGCGGCATTGCGTATAACCGCGAAGAGTTTATCGCCATTTGCGAGCGTGGCCTGGATGCTTCACCAACCAATGAGCTGCTGATTGAAGAGTCACTGCTGGGTTGGAAAGAGTACGAGATGGAAGTGGTGCGCGACAAGGCGGACAACTGCATCATTATTTGTTCGATTGAAAACCTGGACCCGATGGGCGTGCATACTGGCGACAGTATCACCGTCGCGCCAGCGCAAACCCTGAGTGACAAAGAATACCAGATCATGCGTAACGCCTCGTTGGCCGTGCTGCGTGAAATCGGTGTGGATACTGGTGGTTCTAACGTGCAATTCGCCATCAACCCTGATGATGGTCGCATGATCGTGATTGAGATGAACCCGCGTGTATCACGTTCTTCTGCGCTGGCGTCTAAAGCAACGGGTTTCCCGATTGCTAAAGTCGCTGCCAAATTGGCGGTGGGCTTTACCCTAGACGAATTGCGTAACGAAATCACCGGTGGTCAAACGCCGGCATCGTTTGAGCCTTCGATTGACTATGTCGTCACCAAAGTGCCACGGTTTGCATTTGAAAAATTCCCGCAGGCTGATAGCCGTTTAACCACGCAGATGAAGTCTGTGGGTGAAGTGATGGCCATGGGCCGCAGTTTCCAGGAGTCTTTTCACAAAGCCTTGCGTGGCCTTGAAGTTGGCGTCGACGGTTTGGACTCTATAACCGATGACAAAGACCGTATTGTTAAAGAAATGGGCGAGCCGGGACCTGAGCGTATCTGGTATGTGGCTGATGCCTTCCGTCTGGGTATGCGTGTCGATGAAATTTTTGACATCACTAAGATTGACCGCTGGTTTCTGGTGCAGATCGAAGAAATCATCAAACTGGAGCAGTCTTTGTCAGTGAAGTCACTGGCAGACTTAAACAAAGACACTTTGTTTAGTCTTAAGCGCAAAGGGTTCTCTGACCGTCGTTTGGCCAAGTTGCTGAATACTGACCAACATGCGGTGCGTGCTTTCCGCCAAGCTTTAAATGTGCGCCCTGTTTATAAGCGCGTTGATACTTGCGCGGCTGAATTCGCCACCAACACGGCTTATATGTACTCTACTTATGAAGAAGAGTGTGAGTCAAAACCAACCACCAATAAGAAAATTATGGTGCTCGGTGGCGGCCCTAACCGCATTGGCCAGGGCATTGAGTTTGACTATTGCTGCGTACATGCAGCCTTCGCCATGCGCGAAGATGGTTATGAAACCATCATGGTGAACTGTAACCCTGAGACCGTTTCTACCGACTACGATACTTCTGACCGTTTGTACTTTGAGCCGGTGACTTTGGAAGATGTCCTGGAAATCGTTAATATCGAAAAACCAGTCGGTGTGATTGTGCAATATGGCGGTCAAACACCATTAAAATTAGCGCGTGACCTGGAAAAAGCCGGTGTGCCTATCATTGGTACCACGCCAGATGCGATTGATCGCGCTGAAGACCGTGAGCGCTTTCAGCAAATGCTGCATACCCTCAATTTGAAGCAGCCACCAAACCGCACTGCACGTGCACCAGAGGAGGCGATTCGCCTGGCAACTGAGATTGGTTATCCACTGGTGGTGCGTCCTTCTTATGTGTTGGGCGGCCGTGCGATGGAAATCGTGCATGAACAAAGTCAGCTCGAGCGCTACATGCGTGAAGCGGTGAAAGTGTCTAATGAATCTCCAGTGCTGCTGGATAGATTCTTGAATGATGCGATTGAAGTCGACGTCGATGCATTGAGCGATGGTGAAGATGTTTTGATCGGCGGCATTATGGAGCACGTTGAGCAAGCAGGTGTGCACTCTGGTGACTCTGCCTGTTCATTGCCACCTTACAGCCTGAGCGATAGCCTGCAAGACGAGTTGCGCAAGCAAACCGTGCAAATGGCCAAAGCGTTAGGTGTAAAAGGCCTGATGAACGTGCAGTTTGCGGTGCAGAATACCGAGCAGGGCGAAGTGGTTTATGTGTTGGAAGTAAACCCGCGTGCCTCACGTACCGTGCCGTTTGTGTCTAAAGCGTGTGGTTTGCAGTTAGCGAAAATCGCCGCCCGTTGTATGGCGGGCCAGAGCCTGAAATCGCAAGGGGTGACCAAAGAAGTGGTGCCGCCTTATTATTCAGTCAAAGAAGCCGTGTTCCCATTCATCAAGTTCCCAGGCGTAGATACCATTCTGGGGCCTGAAATGAAATCAACCGGTGAAGTGATGGGCGTAGGCACTACCTTTGCCGAAGCATTTGTGAAATCGCAGTTGGGTGCTTCAGTCAAAATGCCAACTGGCGGCAGGGCTTTTATCAGTGTGCGTAATGAAGATCATGCCAAAGTGATTGATATTGCCAAAGATCTGGTCAAGCTCGGCTTCAGCCTGGTAGCGACTAAAGGCACTGCACGCGCATTGTCAGAACAAGGTCTGGACGTTTCACCAGTCAATAAAGTGGCCGAAGGCAGGCCGCATATTGTCGACATGATCAAAAACGATGAGATCAGCTTGATTGTTAACGTGACTGAAGACAAAAAAGCCATTACCGACTCGTATGAAATTCGTCGTAGTGCGTTGCAAAACAAGGTCACCTATTACACGACCCTGGCTGGTGCACGTGCAGCCTGTATCGGTATGGCTCAAAGCAAGGACATGAATGTCTACTCGGTGCAAGACTTGCACAAACGCCTTGCTTAACTTACACTAAGAGTCATTGCACTAGACTTAATTGATAGTTGAAATAAGCCACGCTCATTTGGGTGTGGTTTATTTTTTTTATACTCATTTTTCTAAGGTATTTCAACATGGCAGTACATCAAATTCCTGTGACCGTGATTGGTGCAGAATTGCTCAAAGAAGAATTACAACGTTTGCGCGCGGTAGATCGCCCTAATATTATCCAGGCGATTGCTGAAGCGCGTGCACAGGGTGACTTGTCTGAAAATGCCGAATACGAGGCTGCCAAAGAGCGTCAAAGCTTTATTGAGGGCCGTATTTCAGAGCTCGAAGCCAAGTTGTCCAACTTGCAGATCATAGATCCAACCATGTTGAACGCAGAAGGCCGTGTTGTGTTTGGTGCGACTGTGCGCTTTGAAGACCTGGATTCTGGCGATGCAAAAACGTATCAAATTGTGGGTGAAGACGAAGCCGACATTAAAAATGGCAAAATCTCTGTCAGCTCACCTATCGCGCGTGGCTTGATTGGCAAATCTGAGGGCGAAGTAGTTGAAATACAATCGCCGGGTGGTGTCAAAGAGTACGAAATTCTTGAAGTGCTCTATATTTAAGAGTGCATGGATTTAGGAGTATATGGCCATGGCCAAGCAAGCAGGACTCACAGGTTTGATTAATCCACTGTTGCTGACCCTTTGGGTGGGTGCATTATGGATGACTGCCATCACGGCCAGTGTCTTGTTTCAAACCATACCGGATCGGCCGTTAGCAGGTCTGGTGGCTGGTAAACTGTTTACAATTGTCAGTTATATCGGCTTGGTGAGCGGTGTCTGGTTGCTGATTCAGCGCTTGGCCAGTGATGGCTTTGCAGCGTTCAAGCAAGGGTTGTTCTGGGTCGTGTTCATGATGTGGGTGCTGGTACTGGTCGGCGAGTTTGGCATCCAGCCCTTGTTGGCACAATTAAAAGCCAGTGCTTTGCCAAATGACGTGATGCAAAGTGTGTTTGCCAGCCGTTTTAAAACCTGGCATGGCGTGGCCAGTATTGCTTATTTAGTTGAGTGTTTGCTGGGCATCTGGCTGGTGATTAAATCTAGCTAACGCCAATAAAAAACGCGCCTTAACTAGCGCGTTTTTTATTGATGACTTGTTGGCTTTGGCAGGTTAAAGCCAGACAACATTAAAGCTTGGGGATGACGATTTTGGCAGAGGCTTTTACGGTCTCGCTGGCACGGTAAAAGACCAGCTGTTTGCCAATGTGATGCACGGCAACGGCATTGGCCTTGTCTGCGATGTCGGTCAGCAGCGATTTGCGTAATTCGCGATCATCCCCGGCGACTTGAATCTTAATGAGCTCATGCGCGTTCAGGCTGACCTCTATTTCTTTTAATACGGCGTCGGTCAGGCCATTGTTGCCTATCATGACAACTGGGCTCAAAGTGTGTGCCAGGCCACGTAAGTAAGCGATTTGTTTGCTGTTTAATTGCATGCAAAATTTTCCTTGAAAACAGACAGCATTTTAGCATGAAGCAGGAATTCCCCCTATGAAACCCACTAAAACCAGCAAAGCCTGGATGCAGGAACACTTGAACGACGAGTTTGTGAAGCGTGCACAAAAGGACGGTTATCGTGCTCGTGCGGCCTACAAACTGCTGGAAATCGACGATAAAGATAAATTGATCAAGCCAGGCATGACTGTGGTTGACTTGGGCTCTACGCCTGGGAGCTGGTCACAGGTGGCTGTGCAGCGCATTAAAGGGCAGGGGCGCGTGATTGCACTGGATATACTGGAAATGCATCCTATCCCTGGTGTTGAGTTTATTTGTGGTGACTTTCGTGAGGAAGTCGTGCTCAAACAGCTTGAAACCAGTTTGAATCATAAATTGGTTGATTTGGTGATTGCTGATATGGCGCCCAATATGAGTGGCCTTAAAGATGTTGATCAGGCAGGGGCCACCTACCTCACCGAGCTAGCGCTGGATTTTTGTCAGCAATGGCTGAAACCGGGGGGTAATTTTGTGGTCAAAGTATTTATCGGCAGCGGTTTTGACGAAATTGTGAAGCAAATGCGTGGCCAATTTGAAAAAGTGGTCACACGTAAACCTAAAGCCTCGCGTGATCGCAGTAGTGAAGTTTATTTGCTGGGCTTGCAGCGTAAAGCTTGAATTGCAGTGCTTTTTGGCGTTTAGTTTTCGTCGCACAAGCAAAAAATTGGGTATACAATGCCAGCAAAGGCTTGAAAAATTTGGTTTTGCCTCCATAGTTCCAGATAGGGACTTCCCTGCCTTTCGATTTTTAAAATGAAGGAACCACCTTGAATAATCTATTGAAAAATATCGCGATTTGGGTAGCGATCGCCCTGTTGCTGATGACGGTATTTAATCAATTTAACGGTCCCGGCAGAAGTAGTGGTCAAGTGGTTTACTCACAATTTATGCAAGAGGTCAGAGATGGCCGCGTTGCTAAAGTGCAAATTGATGGCCGCTCACTGCATGTGACGACCAATGAAGGTAAAAATTACGATACCTTCACGCCTTCTGATCCATGGCTGGTGTCTGACCTGCTGAAAAATAATGTGATTGTCGAAGCCAAGCCAGAAGAGCATGAATCCATGCTTATGAGCATTTTCGTGTCCTGGTTCCCAATGATTTTGCTGATTGGTGTCTGGGTGTTTTTTATGCGTCAGATGCAAGGCGGCGGCAAAGGCGGTGGCCCATTTTCGTTTGGCAAAAGTAAAGCGCGTCAACTCGACGAGTCTAACAACAGCACTACCTTTGCCGATGTCGCTGGTTGTGATGAAGCCAAAGAAGAAGTGGCCGAGCTGGTTGAGTTTTTAAAAGACCCAAGCAAGTTTCAAAAATTGGGTGGCCGTATTCCACGTGGTGTGTTGATGGTCGGCCCACCAGGGACAGGTAAAACTTTGCTGGCACGCGCGATTGCGGGTGAGGCAAAAGTGCCGTTTTTTAGTATCTCAGGGTCTGACTTTGTCGAGATGTTTGTTGGCGTGGGCGCTGCACGTGTGCGTGACATGTTTGAAACTGCCAAGAAAAACTCACCTTGTATCGTGTTTATCGACGAGATTGATGCGGTCGGTCGTCATCGTGGCGCAGGCACTGGCGGTGGTAACGATGAGCGCGAGCAAACGCTGAACCAGATGCTGGTTGAAATGGATGGCTTTGAAGCAAACTCCGGCGTGATTGTGATTGCTGCAACTAACCGTGCAGATGTGCTGGATAAAGCCTTGTTACGTCCTGGCCGTTTTGACCGTCAGGTGATGGTCGGTTTGCCAGATATTAAAGGCCGCGAGCAGATTTTAAATGTGCATATGCGCAAAGTGCCGATTGATCCAGATGTCAGAGCAGATATTCTGGCGCGTGGTACACCAGGCTTTAGTGGAGCTGACCTGGCTAACCTGGTGAACGAAGCAGCTTTGTTTGCAGCACGCCGTAACAAGCGTACTGTTGATATGCAGGACTTTGAAGATGCCAAAGACAAGATTTTCATGGGCCCTGAGCGCAAGTCTATGGTCATGCGTGAAGAAGAGCGCTTGAATACGGCTTATCATGAGTCTGGCCACGCTGTGGTGGCCAAGTTGTTGCCAAAAGCGGATCCGGTGCATAAAGTGACTATCATGCCACGTGGCTGGGCTTTGGGCTTAACCTGGCAGTTGCCTGAGCATGACCGTATCAGCAACTACAAGGACAAAATGCTGGAAGATATTTCGATTCTGTTTGGCGGCCGGATTGCCGAAGAGATTTTCATGCATCAAATGTCAACTGGCGCTTCTAACGACTTTGAACGTGCCACTAAACTGGCGCGTGATATGGTGACTAAGTTTGGTATGTCTGACGCTTTGGGCACCATGGTTTATGCCGGTAGCGAGCAAGATTCCTGGATGGGCAGCATGTCGTCCCGCACCGTGTCTGAAGCTACGCAGCAAAAGGTTGATGCTGAAATCCGCCGTATTCTCGACGAGCAATACGGCATTGCCCGCAAGTTGCTGGAAGACAACCGTGATAAGGTCGAGGCGATGACTAAGGCGTTGATGGAACTTGAAACCATTGATGCTGACCAGATCAATGACATTATGGCTGGTTTACCGGTGCGTGCGCCCAAGCCAAAAAATGGACCAACGATCAGTTCTGGCGGTAGTGGCACTGGCACCATGGTCAATCCGACGCCACAACCGGCGGCAAAGGGCGACGACACTGAAACGAATGCCTAGCATTATTCACCGGGTGTTGTGTCACCGGGGTTTCAGTTAAAATAACAAGGCTGGCATTTGCCAGCCTTTGTTTTTTTGGACATTTAATCACATATGCTGTTTCAGTGCGGACGTTTTAGGCTGGACTTTGAGACCCCTAAAGTCATGGGGATTATCAATGTCACACCAGACTCTTTTTCGGATGGTGGGCAATTTGATCGGCGTGATGCCGCCGTGGCCCACGCACTTGCCTTGATAGAGCAGGGCGCTGATGTACTTGATATTGGCGGCGAGTCGACGCGGCCGAATGCACCGCCGGTGCCGTTAGCCGAAGAATTGCAGCGCGTGATTCCGGTGATTGAAGCATTGGTCGCACGCAATATTGCTGTGCCTATTTCAATTGACACCTATAAACCCGCAGTGATGCGTGCCGCCATTGCTGCGGGCGCCTCTATTGTGAACGATGTACGCGGCTTACAAGAAGAGGGTGCGTTACAAGCCGTTGCCAATAGCGATGTCGGCGTATGCATTATGCATATGCAAGGCACACCGCAAACCATGCAAATTGAGCCACATTATGATGATGTCGTGGCAGAGGTGAAACAGTTTTTACGCGAGCAGCGCGATGCCTGTCTCTCTGCTGGCGTGGCACAAGAGCGTATCATGCTAGACCCAGGCTTTGGTTTTGGTAAAACCCGTGCCCATAATATTGCGTTGGCCAAAGCCTTGCCTGCGCTGCTGGATTTAAATTGCCCGCTATTGGTCGGTTTGTCACGCAAGTCGGTATTGGGGCAAATGACGGGCAATGATGTCGATGCTCGCTTGTATGCCAGTGTGGCTGCGGCCGTGATCAGTGCCATGCAAGGTGCGCATTTACTGCGTGTGCATGACGTAAAAGCCACAGTCGAAGCACTCAAAGTGGTTAGCGCGTTGAAGTAAGCAAACAAACAAAAACAAGCAAGAGAAGGATTAAGAGCGATGAGTAAACAGTATTTTGGCACCGATGGTATTCGTGGCCGTGTTGGTGAGTCGGTGATTACGCCTGAGTTTGTCATGAAACTAGGCTATGCGGCCGGGCGCGTATTGGCCAGCCATGAGCACTTGCCTGCCGGTAAGCGTCCAACTGTGCTTATCGGTAAAGATACCCGTATTTCAGGCTATATGCTGGAAGCCTCGTTAGAAGCGGGTTTATCTGCTGCTGGCGTGGATGTTTTGCTCACCGGCCCCATGCCGACACCGGCGGTTGCTTATTTGACACGTGCCTTACGCGCGCAGGCTGGTATTGTGATTTCTGCGTCACATAACCCGTATTACGATAACGGCATCAAGTTTTTCTCTGCGCAAGGCACCAAGTTGCCAGATGATATTGAGCATGCAATTGAAGCAGAGCTTGCCAAACCTATGCAGGTCATGGAGTCGGCACAATTGGGTAAAGCCAAACGGGTGGATGATGCCGCTGGCCGCTATGTGGAGTTCTGTAAGAGTGCTTTTCCTAATCACCTTGACTTGCGCGGCCTGAAAATTGTGCTCGATTGCGCGCATGGTGCGACTTACCACGTGGCACCCCCCGTGTTTCATGAGTTGGGCGCAGAAGTCATTGCCATCGGTAATCAACCAGACGGCCTTAATATTAATGAAGGCATGGGTTCTACGCATCCGCAGGCACTGCAAAAGGCTGTGCTTGAGCACCAGGCCGATCTCGGCATCGCCTTTGACGGCGATGGCGATCGCGTGATGATGGTCGATGGTGCGGGTAACCTGCTCGATGGTGACCAGTTGCTATATATCATCGCCATGGGGCTCTATGCCAAAGGCAAACTCAAAGGCGGTGTGGCTGGCACGCTCATGACTAATCTGGCACTGGAGCATGCGTTGCAAAAGCATCAGATTCCGTTTGGCCGCGCCAAAGTGGGTGACCGTTATGTGCTGGAGTTATTACAGGACAAAAACTGGAAGCTGGGCGGAGAGAATTCCGGCCATATTCTCACGCTGGATAAACACACCAGTGGTGATGCCATTATTGCGGCATTGCAAGTACTGCAATCACTGCGCGAAAGTGGTAAAACGTTACAGCAACTGGGCGCAGATTTAACCTTGTATCCGCAAGTGCTGATTAACGTGACCACTAAACAAAAGCTGGATTTGAACCAGACTGCCGTTCAGGCTGCGGTCACGCAGGCAGAAGCTGCGCTTAACGGCGAGGGCCGTGTGTTATTACGCGCATCTGGCACCGAGCCTAAAATTCGTGTGATGGTAGAAGGCTTGAATCCAACCTTGGTACAAGCCCAGGCCGAGCAGATTGCCGCGGTGATTCGTCAGTTAGCCGCTTAAGTTTTTTAAGGAGCATTGCATGGACACCTTTAGCCACGCGTTGTGGGGTTACGGCCTGTTTGGCTTTCGCAAGCATGCTCAACCCACATACCCCAAATTTGCTGCGCTCATGGGGGCCATGCCCGACCTGATTTCTTTTGGTGCCTTGCTGTTACTGCGGCTGATAGAAGGCAATTACAGCTTTGGCAAGCCAGCGCTGGCCACATTACCTGCCTGGATTTACCCGGCCTACACCGTTGGCCACAGTTTTGTGATTGCCTTTGCTGTGATCGGTTTAATTGCCATTTGGCGTAGAGATATCGCCTTTGCCATGCTGGCGTGGCCATTTCATATCACGCTAGACTTTCCATTTCATAGTCTGCAGTACTTTGCTACACCGATGTTCTGGCCGATTTCAGATTTTAAAATTGATGGTATTCCCTGGTCTCATTGGTATATCTGGTGGCCGAATGTGGCCGGGATCATTATTTTGTTGGTTTACCGTTACAGGCAAAAAAGGCAGGGTCGGCGGTCATAAAAAAAGCGGGCATTACGCCCGCTTTTTTATTAAGCAGCCAGCGGTTCGGCTGTTGGGCCTTGGTAAACGGTGAGGTGCGGGAACGGAATTTCAATCTGCTGCGCATCGAATGCGTTTTTAATTCGCTTTAAATATTCCCGCTTGATGGTCCATTGCTCCAAGGGCCGCACTTTCATGCGGCAGCGAATAATCACCGCAGACTCTGCCAGGTTATCAACGCCGGCAATATCCAGTTTATCCAGCACTTTGTCTCGCAAGTGCGCATCTTGCAAAATACTGGCGCCCACCTCGTGCATGATCTGCATCACCCTGGCGATATTTTCGTCATAGCCAACGCGGATATCCATCACGGCATAGGCAAAATCGCGTGAGCGATTGGTCACGGTGGTGATCTGGCCGTTAGGCACATAATGCACATTGCCTTCATAGTCGCGCATCTTGATATAGCGCAGGGTGATTTCTTCCACCAGGCCTGATTTATTGGCAATCTCCACTACGTCGTCTTTGCGAATCTGGTTTTCGAGCAGCAAGAAAAACCCGTTAAAGTAATCTTTAACCAGGCTTTGTGCACCAAACCCCACCGCCAGGCCGACCACGCCTGCCGCAGCAAGCACAGGCGCGATGGAGATGCCTAACTCATGCAGTATTTCTACGATGGTAATGGCCAGAATCACCGTGGTGACAATGTAACGCAGCACCATACTCAGGGTATTCAGGCGCTTAATTTCTTCAATATTGTCTGCGCTTCTTGCGTTCAATTGATCCCTGAGTTTTACAATCAGTTTTTTGCTCAGGCGATTTAAAACGTACGCGACCCCAATAATTAAAAAAATACGCAGCAGCGTTTTGACCAGTGCCAGCATTTCTGCCGGATTTTCGATACCTAAATAAGTCAGCCAAGCCATTGTGTTTCATCGTCCTTTCAAGTGATTTAAGTGGATAACCAGTAAGCGGTGAGGGGAGGAATCTCTATGCCGCCTTGATCAGTAGCCAGCGTTTTTCCGCTGTATAACTCAGTTAATGCCGGTGTTTTAAACAAACCTTTTTGCCTGAACGGCTGCAACGGCGCACGTTGCGGTGTGGTGTCAAAATTAGCAATCACCACGACTTTGGAGTGCATGCCAGTTTGCACATAGCGGTGAAAAGCAAACAAGTGCGGATTATCGAGTGAGACCAGTTCACGGTTATTTAAATCGGCAAAAGCAGCAATTTCTTTGCGGATGGCGATCAGTTGTTTGATCTGGCTAAACAGGCGTTGTTGCACTGTCCCCGCTTCGTTTCTGCGCGCAACGACCGTCCAGTCTAGCGTTGGCCGGTGCACCCAGCGGTTATCATGCATTTTGTTCTCATCTTGCAAGTAACTGTCATTATTTAAGGTGCCAACTGCGTCGCCATAGTACAGCAACGGAATGCCACCAAATGACATGATGAGATTATGCAATAGCACAATGGTCAGGATCGCCTGCTCTATTGCCGGCTGGTCCTGGTTGGCCATGGCGGTTTCCAGCCCTGCCAGTGAGGCGAGTGCCCCCGAGATTCTCGCATCACCGGTTCTTTTATTCACCCCAAATGCAAAGCCTCTGGCGTTCGATTCCGGATAGTGACCCGTGTAGTAATCGACTAAAAATCGACGGTGTGACACGGGCTCAAACCCGGCGGCAATAATGGCCTGGTCGCTAAAGCCGAGGCCAATGTCATCATGGCAGCGCACATAGTTTAACCAGGTGGCGCGGTCCAGTTTTTCTGGCAGGTCTTCCACGCCTTTGGTCAGCAGCACGGTTTGCTTGGTGGCCACGGCATCCCATAGCAAGGCCATAAACGTGGCGTTATAAGCAATTTCGCACTCTTTGGCGTTAATCGCATCTTCGCCAAAATATTTGATGATTTCAATCGGTGCCACAATCGCTTCGGCAATAAAAATCACGCCGGGGGCGGTGACCTGGCAACAGTCTTTGAGTAATTGCAAAATCAGGTGCGCTTCGCGTTCATTTTGGCAACTACTGCCTATTTTCTTCCACAAAAAAGCCACGGCATCCAGCCGTAAAATATCCACGCCTTTATTGGCCCAGAATAAAATGATGTCCACCATTTCAATCAATACTGCCGGGTTGCTGTAGTTGAGGTCCCATTGATATTGGTTGAACACCGTCATCACCCATTTGCCGGTCTCGGCGTTGAGCGTAAAGCTGCCAGGCGCATGTTCGGGAAACACCTCAGGCATGGCCGCTTCAAACAGGTCGGGTACGGTGCGGTCAGGATACATATAGTAGTAATCCTGATATTGCTGATGACCAAGTTTGGCCTGCTTGGCCCAGTCATGTTCGTCTGAGGTATGGTTAACCACCACATCCAGTGTCAGCAGCATGTCAGATTGCTGCATGGCGGTAATCAACTGTTCGAGGTCGGCCATGTTGCCATTGCGCGCATCTATTTTTCTAAAGTCACGCACGGCATAACCGCCGTCATTCTGCCGCTCTGGGCAGTCACAAATGGGCAAAATATGCACCAGGTTGATGCCTAACTCTTGTAGGTAAGGTAGTTTTTCGCGCATATCGGCCAGGTTGTCGGCAAAGCCTTGGCAATACAATGCCATGCCTACCCATTTTTGCTGCATAAACCAGTCATGGTTTTTTTCGCGTTCTAAGTCCTTGGCTTTTAAATGGGTCGCGCGTTGCGCATATTGCTGTGAGAGTACGCTAACCAGTTTGGCCAGTTGCGCTTTAAAGTCATCGCGCTGGCCATATAAGTGCTGAAACAATGAGTGAATGGCATAAAAATTAGCGCCCAGGCGCGTATAAAAATGTTGCCAGTCTTCGCCTTTGGGCTGTTTAAATTGCGTCAATATGTCATTCAGTAAAGAATGCGAGATTTGCTCGTACATAATTCAGGCTCCCTCTGTGACGGCTTGATTGCGTGCCTGGCTTTGCGCGTGTGTGACGCCAAATTTGTAGTGCTGCATGCCTTCTAAAATGCCGTGGGCATAGTTTGATTCGGCAAAATAGATGCGCGGCGCGCCTTTGAGGTGCGACAAGTCTTCGCTATAGTTGCCAACCACCACCGCCATGGTGTCGCCAACTAGCATTTCAACGTCGTTGCCAGAGTCGCCAGAGACCAGAAAACGCGCTAACGGCAGCCCCCATTTATACGACAAATAGCGAATGGCATGCCCTTTAGAGGCGCGTATCGGTAGCAGGTCGAGAAACTCGCCATGCGAGTAGATAATCTGCGCATGCAAGCCCAGCGCATGCAAATGCTGGCTGATGTTGTCTACCGCGGGCATGGTTTGCGCATCTACCAGGTAAGAGATTTTAAATTCGCGCTGATTTTCAGCCGCTTGCAAACGGATGCCAGGTATTTGCTGCATGGCCTTGAGCACATCTTCGCGCCGCCACAAATGGCGGATATGATTGGCCCAGCCAATATCGGGGGTGCGGCGTATGCCGTAGTGAATTTCTGAGCCAACCGAGGTAATCAACACATCAGGCATCGGGATGCGGTTTTTGCGCAGAATGTCGATAGCACTGTCGAGCGGGCGACCGGTGGCGATGCCAAAAATACTATAGCCGACATTGTTGATTAACCATTCCACCAACGCCTCTTGCCCGTCGCGCTGACCGAGCAAGGTATTGTCTATATCGGTGATAAACGCATGTTGCGCCAATGGTATCGGGGATTTTCCGCTATGCAGGGCGATTTGCTGCTTACGCAAATTTTTACGTTGCTTGCGTAATAAAGAACGGACTTCTTTAACGTATTTATTAACATGGCCTGCCCAGGTGTAATGGCGCTTCACATTCAATACGCCACTCTTGGCCCATTTTCGCCAGCGTGGCTTGTCGATGAGTGCGCCCAATAACGCCTCGCCTATGGCCTCGCTATTGAGCGTATCGACCAGCAAGCCGTGGTGGCAGTTAGCCAGAATATCGCGCGGCCCACCGTCGTCAGGCGCAATCACCGGCAAGCCGCAGGCGGCAGCCTCCAGCAAGGTGAGGCCAAACGGTTCGGTAAAGGCCGCATTAATAAACATGCCACGGCTTTTTGCTGCCATGCGGTAAAGTTCGGGTACATCTTCCTGCGCATGGCTTTTAGGAATCGCGACTTTGCCCCATAAGTCGTAGCGATCAATATCCAGCAGCAAGTCATTAAGCACCGTTGCCTGTGACTTTTCCAGGTCGCGGATGTTGTCGCGACTGCCCGCTACCAGCACCAGGTTGGCGCGCCGTTGCAAATCCTGGTTATTGCCATAGGCTGCAATCAGGCCTTTGATATTTTTGCGCACTTCCGGGCGGCAGATACACAAGATCATCGGTTTTTTAGGGTTAACTAAAAATTTGGCTACACTTTGCTCAACGCTCTCAGATAGCGGCCGCCTGCCAGGTGGCGAAAAACGCGAGGTGTCTGTGCCCGGCGGGATCACGCGAAAACGCTTAGGGTCTGGGTGTGCATACATACCATATTGCAACTCAACCTCTTGCCGCGTGCTGGTGACGATCATAGAGGCATGTTGGATGAGCGCCTCTTCTTCGGCAATACGCCGCTCAAAGTTAAACTGCTTTTCAATATTGGCCGCTTTTCGGCCACTGGAAAGCAGCTTTTCTTGTTTGGGTTTACCCAGCGAGTGACCAGTGTGTATTTGCGGAATGCCTAACAACATCGAAAGCTGACGCCCGACATAGCCTGCATCAGCATAATGCGAGTGAATCACATCCGGCAAGCGGCCTTGTTGGCGCAAATAATGCAGGCAACGGTCGACCATTTGGTCTAGGTGCGGCCACAGTGTTTCTTTACGCATATAGCGCTTGGGGCCACAAGGGAAGCGAATAATGCGCGCGTTGTCACTTAATTTTTCTTCTGTTTGCGCATAGTCTGGCGCGACTTGCGGGTCTTCAATCAGGCGAGTCATTAAATCCACTTTGCCCACGTGCGGGTGTTCAGCCAGCGCTTTTGCCAGGTCCAGCACATAGGTGATTTGTCCACCCGTATCCGCATCGACGCCGAGTTCCAGCCCGTCACCACGTATCAAGCCATGGACACTAATCAGCAGCACATACAGTGGCTCTGTTTTTTGTTGATGTTGTACACGCATATATTCCTTACTACTATTGATAAGGGTCTGGAAGGCAATACAGCGCATTGGGTGGCCGATTGCCAAATGCTTACAGGTGGCTAGTGGTGTAAAGAAAATCTGATGTAGATGGTTTTACTTGGTGTTTTTTTATGGTTTTCAGGAGTAAGAGCAGGGTGCCACTAGCCAACATGTATAGATCATCTAATAAACATGACATCTTCGTATGTCGGAAGTTTAGTTTTTTTGTGTAGGAATATGCCTAAAATAAAAAGCCCTGCGAGTGATTCGCAGGGCTTTTAAATGGCTATTAAAACGTGATTAAAGGGTTAACATTGTTGCCCGGTAGCATAAAACACACCACCCGCAATGTGATGAATCGTGCGTAAATTATCATGACCCTCGAAATGCCAACGCCCATCACTAAATACGCGCTCATCTGCATGCGCAGCGACCACTTCAGCAATAAATAAATCATAAGTGTTCTGGGTATGCGGCTCCGGGATGATTTTACATTCCAGCCAACCCACGCAACCTTTCACCAATGGCGCACTAATCGCCTTTGCCGCAAACGTCTCAATGCCATATTCGGCAAATTTGTCGGTGCCAGCTAAGTCGCGGCCACTGATACTACCCACTTGTTTCACCATCTCAATTTGCTGCACACAAGGCAGGTTAATCGCAAACGTGCCTGCGGCTTCCATCAGTTCACGCGTATAGGTTTTGCTATCAATCACCACCGTGACTTTTGGTGGATTAAAGTCCAGTGCACAGACCCAGGCCGCCGCCATGATGTTGGTTTTGCCCGCATAGGCAGAGGTAATCAGGGTGGTGGGGCCGTGATTGAGGAGGCGAGTGGCTTTTGCGATGTCGATGTTTGTTATATCCGTCATTTTACAAGAAGTGGTTTACTTTCTGTATCTTGTAAAGATACAATCAAAGTATGATACTCTCCTTTAAGCATAAAGGGGTGAAGCAGTTTTTTGAAACAGGTTCAAAGGCCGGTATTCAAGCAGTCCATGCTGGACGGTTGAGAGTCATGTTAACCCGCCTTGATAATGCAATCAGCCCACAAGATATGGATGCTCCAGGTTGGCGTTTGCATGTGCTCAAGGGAAATTTGGCTGATCATTGGGCTGTTTGGGTAGACAAGAACTGGCGTCTCACTTTCAGGTTTGATGCTGAAAATGCGGAGTTGGTTGATTATCAGGACTATCATTAAGGAGTGAATATGAGTCGTATACATAACCCGGCACATCCAGGTGAAGTGTTGCGTGAGTTCTTACCGTCTGATGTTTCGGTTACTGAAATAGCAAAACGTATGGGCGTGTCGCGAGTTCAACTTTCGCGGCTACTTAATGCCCGTGCTATCCTCACCGCAGAAATGGCGATTCGCATATCTATATTGACTAGTACCAGTGCTGAGTCGTGGCTAAAAAATCAGATGTATTGGGACTTATGGCAGGCAGAGCAACAGCCTAGACCAAAGATTGAGCCATTAGCGGCTTAAAGTAGGTTGTTAGAGTTTAATCTTTTGCTTGTGCGTTTTTAATTATCTGCGAATTCTCAATCGTTGATGAGTCAATAATACCAATTAGAAAGTCAATCATTCCTAAGACTTGAAGAGTACGCTCAGGAGATGTATTTTTAATCAGTTTGTGTTGATACTGATTTCTAATATATCCAAAGACACCACGAAAAAGCTGCTGAGCTCCTTCTTGCTCGCCTTGAATCGCACTGGCTTTAATCATTGGATTTTTCTCGTCAAAAGCACGAGTTACAAGTTTTAATGCATTGGCATTATCATTGGTGTGAGTCAGCTTTCTCAGTCGGTCTTCAAGAATTCGCGTTGCTTCCGCTATAACCGTATCATGCCGGTCGGGCTCGCCTGCTTTTTCAAATTGACTGAATAAATCTAGGCAACGCTTTCTGAGCTCTGAATCCAAAAGCTCTATTGAGTTAATTACCTGGGGGCGGGGTCTTTCGCTTTTTGAAATTGATGCATCATTATTGCTAGCTGTTTCGGGTGTGTCTTTTTCAACCACAGTCTGATCAATGGTTAATGGTAT
Organism: Methylophilus sp. 5; assembly: GCF_000515275.1. Lineage (NCBI taxonomy): Bacteria > Pseudomonadati > Pseudomonadota > Betaproteobacteria > Nitrosomonadales > Methylophilaceae > Methylophilus > Methylophilus sp. 5. Next base: position 167,981 of record NZ_KI911560.1, on the reverse strand, counting down.
TCGTGATGCATTTTTAAAAATGCCATAATTATTAAGTTTATCTTCTTGGGATGAAATTCCTCGATCCAAAGCGGCTAGTAAGTTGTTGCTACAGTTAGGGTCCTTTGATATTTCATTTCTTTGCTGTTTGAGAAAGCCTAAATATAGGAATCCAACAGACTTCAATAAACGCACAGTACCATGAGACATATCTAAATCTATATCCCATTTACCTGCATTCTGATTGAGCTTCGTTTCAAGCCAATCTTTAATTCGTGTTGCTTTATTGAGGTTCGTGCTAATACCAAATTCACGCTTTAGATCTTCATTTAAAAAGCCTTTTAGGTGAGGGTTTTCATTCAGCGCTTGATCCTCTTTTACTAGAAGGCCTTCATAAAATTTTATGGCTTCAAAAAGAAACTCTACTGTTTCTCTATAAAAAGAGATCCAGTTATATTGATAGTGATCGTGATTTTCTTGAGGCATATTCGATATTGAGTGAATGATGGTTCGTGTAGAGTATATCCATGAAGTGCAGTGTGCCGTATGTTACTGTTTATTTTCACTATTATTTTGATGCAACTTATGATCTCTTTGAGTTTCATGTACCACATAAGGCGTCCCATTTTGTTCAGCAAGTCTTCTTGCCGTTTGGGCAGCTCGTCTTAATGCAGCATCGATTCCCTTAAAAATATCTTCAATGTCCTCAGGCTGATTCTTCATGAACGATCTTTCCAGTAGTTCGGCTCACGATTTAAATGCATGATGGCGAGTATATGAATCTCATCTTTTTCCACCGTGTACAGAACCCCATAAGGAAAACGGCGCACCAAGGTACGCCGAATGTTATTCCCAATGATTATCCACGCTTGTGAGTGCGCTTTAATTAATTCAACGGTAGATTTAATTTCCTGGTTTAGCTGTTTGCCTAAGCCAATTTGACGATGTTCATAATAAAAAATAGCTTCTCTAAGCTCCAACACTGCTTCTGGATGAAAGCGCAGTTTCATGCGCCCAAGCGTTTATCTATGTCGGCAAAAACAACTTCAGCAGATAATGTTTCCACGCTTCCATCGCTGATCTCAGTTAAACGCTGTTGAGCTAATTTCAACCAAGCTTGCTCAATCTCTGGTTGCGTAGCGTTGAGTGTTTGCAGCAGGCTATCGGCAATGAGCACACGTTCATCCACCGGCAGGTTAGCCAATTCGGAAATAATGTCTGATGTTTTCATCGTTTATTCCTACTTTAATTGCGTGAGTTACATCATGGCACTTCTGTTTACTTCTGCCAAGTATCCTTCAAGGTCACCGTTCTATTAAACACCGGTTTGCCAGTCACGCTGTCTTTTCTGTCAGCGACAAAATAGCCATGGCGTTCAAACTGATAGATGTCACCTGCTTGTGCTTCTTGCGCGCCTTGCTCGAGTTGGGCGGTGATGGTGGTCACTGAATTCGGGTTAATATCATCCAGAAAGTCTTTATCGCCGCTACCAGGATGCGCGTCTTTAAACAGGCGGTCATAGAGGCGGATTTCAGCTTCATAAGCATGGGCGGCACTCACCCAATGAATGTTGCCTTTGACTTTAACGCTATCTGAACCTGGCGTGCCGGATTTAGTGTCTGGCAGGTATTCACAATGCACGGTGGTGATATTGCCCGCAGCGTCTTTTTCGCAGCCTATGCATTTCACTACATAGCCATAGCGCAGGCGCACCATGTTGCCAGGGAACAGGCGGAAGTAGCCTTTGCTTGGCTCTTCCATAAAGTCTTCGCGCTCTATCCACAACTCTTTGGAGAGTTTGACTACGCGTTTGCCCAGGTCTGGCTTTTGCGGATGGTTAGGGGCGTAGCAATCTTCTTCCTGCGACTTACCATTAGAATCAGTTGGATAGTTATCAATCACCAGTTTAATCGGGTCGAGTACGCCGATTTTGCGTGGCGCAGACTCGTTGAGCACTTCGCGCATGCAGTCTTCGAGGATGCTGTAATCAATCCAGGAGTCGGCTTTAGACACGCCAATACGGTCAGTAAACAGCTTGAAGCCTTCTGGCGTATAGCCACGGCGACGTGCACCGGCCAGTGTTGGCAGGCGCGGGTCATCCCAGCCACTGACGTGTTTTTCTTCGACCAGTTGAATCAGTTTGCGTTTGGAGAGCACCACGTAAGTGAGGTTCAAACGTGCGAATTCATATTGGTAAGGCACCGGGTTAGCCAGTAAACCTGCTTCTACCAGGCGCGCCATCAGCCAGTCATAAAACGGGCGTTGATCTTCGAACTCCAGCGTGCAGATGGAGTGGGTGATTTGCTCCAGCGCATCTTCAATCGGGTGGGCAAAGGTGTACATTGGGTAGATGCACCATTGGTCGCCGGTATTGTGGTGATGCGCACGGCGGATACGGTAAATAGCCGGGTCACGCAGATTGATGTTAGGTGAAGCCATATCAATTTTGGCGCGTAGCAACATGCTACCATCCGGGTGCTTACCATCCAGCATTTCTCTGAAGATGCGCAAGTTGTCTTCAACGCTACGGTTACGGAACGGCGAATCCTTGCCTGGCTCAGTGAGTGTGCCACGGTTGATACGCACTTCTTCGGCGGTTTGCTCATCAACATAGGCATGACCATTGGTAATCAGTGCTTCTGCCGCCTGGTACATCACATCAAAATAGTCTGATGCAAAGTACAAGTTCGTTTCTTTGTTGCCGCTAGGCGTGGCGTTGTCCCAGCCAAAGCCCAGCCATTGCACCATGTCAGAGATGCTATCTACGTATTCCTGGCTTTCTTTTTCCGGGTTGGTATCGTCAAAGCGCAAATGGCAAACGCCATTGTAGTCACGCGCCAGGCCAAAGTTTAAAAAGATCGATTTGGCATGTCCGATGTGCAAATAACCGTTAGGTTCGGGCGGAAAGCGCGTACGTATTTTGGCAAAGTCTACCTGGCCTGCGGCTTGGTGGGCGGCATCGCCTGGCGAGCCAGCCCATTTTTTAGCTGCGTATTTGTGCTCGGCGAGGTCTTTATCAATCACGGCGCGGATAAAGTTGGAGGCGGCTGGAATCGGTTCTTTTTCTATCGACATGGCAGTTCTTGAGGTTTCTAAAGTAGGGGTATTTTACACGCTTCATGACGCGACCCAAAACGCTTAATGCAAGGTGTTTCAAGCGCTGATCGACCGGCTGCGCAGAGCGGATATGCTACACTGCGGGCTATGATTAACGACCTTGATGCACTTAAAACAGTCATTCGATGAACAAACTGGCATTCCCGATATTGGCGGTATTGGCCGACGGCAAGTTTCACTCTGGTGAAACGCTGGCGCAGCGCTTTGGCGTGACACGGGCCACGGTGTATAACGCGATTCAATCGGTCGCTAGCTTAGGCATTACCGTATTTTCGGTGCGCGGGCGTGGCTATCGCCTGCCCAAAGCGGTGACCTTGCTCGATGCCGATGCAGTGGTGCACGCCTGTGGCGAGTACGCGCCGTGGTTTCATGTGCAAGTGCTGGCGCAGGTCGATTCGACCAACCGTTATTTGATGCAGGAAAGTGCGCGCGGCGTGGCGCATGGCACCTGCGTTGCCGCACATATCCAGACCGCCGGGCGTGGCCGCCGTGGTCGCAGCTGGCTATCACAGTTGGGCGGCAGCTTGACCTTTTCAGTGCTATGGCGCTTTCAGTGTGGCGCGGCAGGGTTATCTGGCCTGAGTTTGGTGGTTGGCCTGGCATTGGTGCGTGCGTTGCACACCTTGGGTTTAACCGATGTGCAATTAAAATGGCCGAATGATTTACTGGTGCAGCATCAGGGGCAATGGCACAAACTGGGCGGGATTTTGATTGAGCTGCAAGGTGATATGGAAGGGCCCAGTGCGGCGGTGATTGGCATAGGCTTGAACCTGGATATTGCGCCCGAAATGCGCTTGAATATTGACCAACCCGTGCTGGGCTTGAACAGCTTGTCGGCACAGCCTTTAGACCCCAATCTATTGCTGGGCCGTTGCCTCAGTCAGCTTGTCATGCATTTGAATCAGTTTGCCGAGCAGGGCTTTGCCCATTTTCAAACAGAATGGACCACTCACCATGCGTTTCATCAGCAGCCGGTTAATTTATTGTTAGCTAATGGGCAAAGCATTCCCGGTAAAGTGCTGGGCGTGGCTGAGGAGGGCAGCTTGCTGGTAGAAACTGCAACTGGGCAGCAACGTTTTAATGCCGGTGAAATCAGCGTGCGGAGTGCGGCATGAAGTTGTTGATTGATGCGGGCAATACGCGCACCAAATGGGCGTGGTGCCCAGAACAGCTTAATCACGCCGCCGCATGGCAAGTACATACTTTAAATAACCAGCAATGGTTGCAGGGCGATGCTGATGCACAAGACCTTTTACAAGCGCTAGCAAAGGCAGAGCATATTTACCTGAGCAATGTGGCGGGTGCGCATTGGTTGCAGCCATTGCCAGCACTTGCGCAGCGCTTGCGCCTGATTCAGTCAGGCGCGTCTGCATTGGGGTTACAAAATAGCTATCGCCAACCATCGCAGCTAGGCAGTGACCGCTGGTGCAGCTTGCTCGCAGTGTGGCAACAGTTTGGGCAATCGGCGCTGGTAGTCACTGCGGGAACGGCGATGACCATGGATGCCTTGTTGGCGAAAGAGACTACGGCGACTTTTACGGGCGGCAGCATACAGCCAGGAGTGCGTTTGATGTGGCAAAGTTTGCAACAAGGTGCCGCACAGCTTGACTATGCTTATCCAGTTGAAAGCGATGCCGTGCAAGGATTTGCCCAAGACAGCCAGCAAGCCATGTGGCTGGGGTGTGTGCAAGCGTTGACAGCGTCTGTTGCGGCACAGTTTGAGCGCTTGCTCAATATAGCTGAGTCGCCGCCTTTGTTGATACTGAATGGTGGTGATGCAGCCCTATTGCACAGATATTTGCCGGGCCCATTGGCGGCACAGGCGATTATTGTGGATAATCTGGTTTTAAAGGGGTTGGCCTGCCTGGCTGAACATACAGACGAATGAAAAGTACACAATAATGAAAAGACTATTCTGGATATTGCTGTTAGCCAACGTGGCGGTGTTTGCTTACTTTAAGCATGAGGCCTCTTTGTCAGCGGTGAGTAGCCTCAAGCCCGAGCTACATCCCGAACAAATAAAACTACTCAGCGCACAAACGTTGGCGACTTACCCCAAACGAACCGCTGCAACAGCGCCCACCCCTGAACCAGCGCCAGTATCGCCACCAGAAGAGCTGGCAGCAAGTAGTGCGCCTGTGATGACGTCCAATTTGCCTAAACCAGAGATCAAAGCGCCTGAGATCAAAGTGGCTGACACTAAGCCAGCTGACAACAAGCCAGTTGAAAAGCCCGTGCCAGCCAAACCGGCAGAAACACATGCCGCTGTGCAAGCCGCCTGCTACGAGTGGAGCGGGTTTAATATGGCGCGCGTGACCGAAGCCGCTAACCTGGCGCAGCAGATGAATATTAAAACCCAGACCAATATGACCAGCATAGGCCAGGACAATGTGCGCTACTGGATTTACAAACCACCTTTGGCCACCGCAGAGGCCGCGCAAACCAAGGCTGATGAGTTGCGTAAATTGGGTGTGGAGGATTTCTTTATTGTGCAAGATGACCCGAAATGGCGCAATGCAATTTCGTTTGGCGTGTTTCGTGATGAAAAGCTGGCCGACAAACTGATGTCTGACTTGAAAAGCAAAGGCGTCAAATTGTTGATTAAAGCCACGCGTAACGGCGGCCAGGCCGTGATTAAATTGCAACAGGTGACACCACCGCAGTTCACCAGTTTGCAAAAGTCACGTTCACATTTTCCTGACTCAGTACTAAAAGAGATTCCTTGTCAGTAATTGCAAAGTGTAAATAAAAAGCCCGCAATTGCGGGCTTTTTATTTGGTGCTAATTTAAAGCAATAAGACTTAATGTTTAAGCCGCTATGAGCGCTTTTTAGGCGGCATCATATCGGTAATGGTGCCTTCTTTAAGCTCTGCGGCGAAGCAAATGGTTTCTGACAGTGTGGGGTGCGCGTGAATAGTCAAACCCAGATCATGCGCATCAGCGCCCATCTCTATCGCCAATACTGCTTCAGCCAACAACTCCCCTGCGTTGATGCCGACAATGCCCGCGCCAATCACACGATGCGTATCTTTATCAAAAATCAGTTTGGTCGCCCCCTCTGTGCGGGCGATAGACAACGCGCGGCCACTGGCGGCCCAAGGGAAGCTGGCTTTTTCGATCTCGATGCCTTTGGTTTTGGCGTCAGTCTCGGTTAAGCCTACCCAGGCAATTTCAGGGTCAGTATAGGCGACGGATGGAATCACGCTAGCCACAAACTCAACCTTATGGCCCGCAATCACTTCAGCGGCCACTTTGGCTTCGTGTGTCGCTTTGTGTGCCAGCATAGGTTGGCCGACAATGTCGCCGATGGCGAAAATGTTAGGTACGTTGGTACGCATTTGTTTGTCGACGGCAATAAAGCCACGGTCATCCACAATCACGCCTGCGTTTTCTGCGCCTATGTTTTTACCATTTGGACGGCGGCCAATAGAGACCAGGACGCGGTCGTATTTTTGTGTTTCTTTAGGGGCGTTTGCGCCTTCAAAATCCACATAGATGCCGTCTGCTTTAGCTTCGAGTTTAGACACCTTGGTTGAGACCATGATGCTTGCAAAGCGTTTTTCCATGCGTTTTTGCAAGGGGCGAACCAAGTCACGGTCTGCACCTGGAATCAGGCCGTCCATAAACTCGACCACACTGACTTTGGTGCCTAGTGCATCGTAGACTGTGCCCATTTCGAGACCGATAATACCGCCGCCAATCACCAGCATGGTTTGCGGGATGTCTGCCAGTGCCAGGGCGCCGGTAGAGTCCATAATGCGCGCGTCATCTGGCGCGCCAGGAAATTTGGTTGCTTGTGAGCCGGCTGCAATAATAGCGTTTTCAAAGCCGACCAAGGTGACCTTACCATCAGCTGCAGTCACTGCAATCTGGTTAGCGCTAGTCAATTTACCGACACCGCTCACCACCGTCACGCCACGTGCCTTGGCCATTTGTGCCAGGCCACCAGTCAGTTTGCCGACGACGTCGTTGGCTTTCCAGTTGCGCAGCTTATCGAGGTCGATATTCGGCTTGCCAAAGCTTACGCCGTGGTGTTCTGTTTCTTCGGCTTCTGTCAGCACTTTAGCAGTATGTAGCAAGGCTTTTGATGGGATGCAACCTACATTCAGGCAAACACCACCCAGGCTAGGGTAACGCTCAACCAGCACCACTTTTAAGCCAAGATCAGCAGCGCGGAAAGCGGCTGTATAACCACCTGGGCCTGAACCAAGCACCATCACCTGGCAGCTGACATCATTGTTGCCAGTAGCAATAGCCGGTGCGGGCGCTGCCACAGGGGCGGCAGGTTGAGTGGCGCTGGCTGGGGCCGCGGCAGCGGTCTCTGCAACTGGTTTGGCTGGTGTGGCGGCAGCTTCTGCCTGCTCAATCACTAAAATCAGGCTGCCTTTGGCGATTTTATCGCCCACAGCGATTTTGAGTTCTTTAACCACGCCAGCATGTGACGAGGGGATGTCCATGGAGGCTTTGTCGGACTCCACCGTGATCAACGAGTCTTCTTTGGCAATGGTATCACCCACGGCCACCAGTACTTCGATCACATCGACACTGTCAAAATTGCCGATGTCCGGCACCACTATTTCAACCATTTGACTCATGAAAACCTTATATTCCAATTAGTTTTGCTATTTTATCACCAAAAGAACAAGTTCACTTTTGGGCTGTCAATACACACTAATGCCTGATGGCAGGGGTGTTAGCAGGATGGGTGGCTGAGGCGGGCTTCATGGTGCAGGTTTCATGGCCATAGTTGCCGCCGGTGTCGTCTGGCTCGTAGTAATCGTTTTTGAATGTCCAGCCAGTTTTGCCAACTTTATTAAATTGGCCCATGCCAGTGGAAAACTCAGCATATTTGGCATCAGACAGTTTAAAGGTCATGGCCAGTTGTTTGCCGCGTGTAATGGCTTGGCCGGTGTAGCTTTGCTTGTTTTCTGTGTGGGTCGCCAGGTCATATACTGAGACTTGAGAAGTGCTGTTGCGACGATTTTTTTTCAAATAAATCGTTACTTCATAGTCACCAACTGTGATGTTGTTGCCTTTGCAAAGATATTCGCCACTGTAATCAAGGGCGGCAACAGGCGCAGCAAATGCGGGCGCTGAAAAAGAGGAAAGCAACACAAGTGTGGTCAAGCAGGATTTAACGTTCATATGACTTCTGAGATGGTTTATTTTGGCGTGAAATTGTTTAAAAGTCTGTGTTTTTAGCGAGACTTTTGAATACGTTTCATCATAAGACCAATTGCCCATTTTACCAAGTCTCTTTTGGACTATTTGTGCCGCGCAGTGCTTAAATGCAGGGCGCAAGCAATGGCTATTTATGAGAGAATACCAGCTATTTTTTAAGCAATTCCGTTTCAGGGGATCATGTTGCAGCGTTTGTTATCTCGAATTTCACCGATTGTCTGGCTGACCCTGTTCCTGCTTGGGTCTATGTTCTATGTTTGGCGCTTGCAGCAGCCGCAGGCATTGGTAGAAGTGGCTGCAGAGGCACTGCCGCTGCAATGCGTTTCTTACGCGCCTTATTACAAGCCAGGCATGAACCCCACGATTAAAGACAGTTTTGTTGATCCGCTACAAATCGAGCAAGACTTGCAAGCGCTGTCTAAAGTCACACGTTGCGTACGCACTTATTCTGTGGGTCAAGGGCTGGATTATGTGCCTAAGGCGGCGCAAAAGCTGGGCATGAAGGTCATTGTGGGGGTTTGGATTGGCTGGGTAGATGCACTGAATAAAGCCGAATTGCAATTGGCCGTGCAGCAGGCAAACCAATATCCTGACACTGTGCGCGGCTTGGTGGTGGGTAACGAGGTATTATTGCGTGGCGAGCAAACTGAGCCAAAAATGCATGAATATCTGCAATGGGCAAAAGCCAATACCAAGGCGCCAGTGACCTATGCCGATGTGTGGGAGTTTTGGCTAAAGCACCCGACACTTGAGCAGGACGTTGACTTTGTGACCGTGCATATTTTGCCTTATTGGGAAGATAAACCAGTGGCCATTGAGCAGGCCGTTGCACACACGGCGTCTGTCATGGGCCATTTAGGCACCGTGTTTAAAAAGCCGATTTTAATTGGTGAAACCGGCTGGCCATCACAAGGGCGCCAGCGTTTCTGGTCCAAGCCCGGTGCGATTAATCAGGCGCGTTACATGCGCGAGTTTTTGCAGGCCGCCCAGGTGAACCACTGGCAATATAACGTGATTGAAGCCGTTGATCAGCCATGGAAGCGTGAGCTTGAAGGCACGGTAGGCGGTTTTTGGGGTGTACTCAATACAGATTTGCAAGCTAAATTTAATCTGCAAGGCCCGGTGGCAGAACGTACCGATGGCTTTAAACCTTATGTGCTGGCCTTGGTGCTTGCTGTGGCTGCGGCTGCTTGGGGGCAATATAAACGCGTGCCTGTAAACCAAATGGTGTTGCTGGCGTTGACTGGCGGTGTGGTTGGCTTGCATGCTTATTTGCAGGTGGGTTATGTGCAACTGGCTGCCCGTAATAGCGGTGAGTATGCCATGTTGGGTGGGCTGGTATTACTGGGCTGGGCTCTGGTTTTGTTGCAATTAAGGCCATGGCTGGGCTTGGTGGCAAAACCTTGCATTGAGCAATCGCTATTGCGATTGCTGGCGCTGGCTTTTTTGCTCACCAGTGCAGGCTTGGCGATTCAAGGGCGTTATCTCGATTTTCCACTCATACTGGTGTGTTTGCCTTTAGTGATGATCACGATTGCGATTATCACAGCGCCTGTGCGTGAGGCGGCGCAAGCCGCGATACATGCCATCGGTATCTGGTTGACAGCGGTGATGGTATTAATTGCAGCCAATATGGCGATTGCGGTGGCCATGACCGAGCCAGGTAATGTGATGGCCTGGTGGTGGTGTGCGGCATGTGGGTTGGCGCTATTTGTGTTGCCAGCCAAAAGCGTGCAGTTAAGCCAATAAAAATTTAAATAATGACATCATTAAATGATGGAAAGAGTGAGAAGTGATCGTTTCCTGGTTTAAAAAACTGGTGCCTGGTTTGGCCTTTGCCATGTTGTTTTCGGCGCTGCATTTTGGGATGTGGGCATTGGCCAACCGTGCTTTGCCGCTGATTAATGTCAAACCGGCTGTCAACGGTTTTGCTTATTCTGGCTACCGTGGCAACCAAAGCCCGCTGGACGGGCAACATCCAAGTACTGCTGAGCTGGCGCAAGATTTGGACCTGATGCATAAACATACGCGCCATATCCGTATGTATTCATCGCTGGATTTAAATGAAGTGGTGCCCTTGGCCGCCAGACGCAATATGAACGTGATTGCGGGCGCCTGGATTGATACCGACAACCAGAAAAATACGCGTGAAATTTCTGCTTTGCTGGAAAAGCTGGAAAACTACAGCAATATCGACCGCGTGATTGTGGGTAACGAGGCCTTACTACGTAATGATTTACCGGTACAGTCACTCATGGGTTACCTGGATTTTGTCAGGGAGCACAGCAATGTGCCGGTGTCGACAGCTGAGCCATGGCATGTCTGGCTCAAGCATCCTGAGTTAGTCAAACACGTAGACTATATTGCCGTGCATTTACTGCCATACCATGAAGGTGTGCCGGTGGAAAAAGCCGTGCAATACACCGTAGAGCGTTACAACCAGTTGATGCAAGCGTATCCACGCAAAAAAATCGTGATTACCGAGGTGGGCTGGCCTAGCCGTGGCCCGGCGATTGGCGCGTCTGTTGCCAGTGAAGTCAACCAGGCCCGATTTATCCGTGAGTTTCTGGCCCGCAATTCGATTGAAGACCTCGATTTTTATTTAATGGAAGCTTTTGACCAGCCATGGAAAGTCGCGCTGGAAGGCTGGGCGGGTGCTTATTGGGGCATGTATAACGCGGACAGGCATCAGAAATACTCGCTGCAAGGGGCGGTGCCACCAAATACGCGCTGGATTGCCAAAGCAAGCTGGTCAAGCTTATTGGCTTTTATTCCACTCATGTTAATTGCCTGGCGTTTCAAGCATTGGGGCATAGGCGGCGTGTTGTCGATGGCGGTGTTGTTTCAGGCCTGTATCACGACCTTGACCATTGCCTGGAACTTGCCGGGAGATTATTACTATACGTTGCGTGACTTTGTGGTGCTGATTGGCCTGATTATGGGCATTGCGCTGACCTCAATGGTGCTGATGATATATGCCGCAGAGTTTAGTGAAGTGATGTTCAAACCCGACTGGCGCCGTTTATTTAAACGTGCCCAGCCGCTGCCAGCCGATCAGGAGCTATTCGTTTCTATTCACCTGGCTTGTTATAACGAACCGCCAGAAATGGTGATCGCCACGATCGACAGCTTGCGTAAGCTCAACTACACACGCTACGAAGTGATCGTGGTCGATAACAATACCAAAGATGAAGCCAAGTGGAAGCCGCTGGAAGCGTATATGGCGACCATGCCGGATAACTTCCATTTTTATCACTTGCCCTCCTGGCCAGGGTTTAAAGCTGGTGCCTTAAACTTTGCCCTGGATAAAACACATCCTGATGCGCAAGTGGTTGGTGTGGTGGATGCTGATTATGTGGTGACCACCGATTGGCTGTCTGACCTCGTGCCACATTTTCAAGAGTCACAAGTGGCGGTGGTGCAAGCACCGCAGGCACACCGTGAATGGGAAAATCACTTTTTCCAGCGCATGTGTAACTGGGAGTTTGAAGGTTTTTTCCGTATTGGCATGCATCATCGCCATGAGCGTAATGCCTTGATTCAGCACGGCACCATGACCTTGATTCGACGTGACTCGTTGCAAAGCCTGGGTGGCTGGTCGGAGTGGTGTATTTGTGAAGATACCGAGCTTGGGTTGCGCTTGCTTGAAAACAATATGGAGCTGCGCTACATTGATGAGACCTTTGGTCGTGGCCTGACGCCCGCTAACTTTAAAGCTCTCAAGTCACAGCGTAGCCGTTGGGCATTTGGTGCGATGCAGATCCTCAAGCACCATATGCCTAACCTGCTAGGCAAATCATCGCTTAACTTTAGCCAGCGCTATCACTTTTTAACCGGCTGGTTTGGCTGGTTTGGTGAAGCCTTGCAACTGGTGTTCACGATTGGTTCTATCGGCTGGACCATTGCCATGCTGGCGTTTCCTAAATATTTCAGTTTGCCTGTCGTGGTGATGATTGTGCCGATTTTATGCTTTTTGGCGATCAAAGCTGTGTTGGGGCCGGTGTTATACCGCAAAACCATGCATTGCAGCTGGCTGGATATTTTTGGCGCCTCGCTGGCAAGCCTGGGCTTGTCACACGCCATTGCCAAGGGCATCATCAATGGCCTGACGCATAAGGCAGGGGTGTTTGTGGTAACGAACAAAACCAAGGCCAAACTCAGCAATTGGCAACTGATAGACCCGATTAAAGAAGAATTGTTTATCCTGGTGTCGCTGATTCTGGCTGGTTCAGCAATGCTGTATGCGCGCGGATTTAGCAATCTGGATGCGCAGTTATGGGTATCTATGCTTGCCTTGCAGTCGCTGCCGTACTGGAGCGCGCTGGCATGTCAGTGGATATCCGAACGCAAGTAGCAGAAGAGGGAGATGCTTTCCCCTCTTTAATAGAAAAGCCCCTAGTTTACAAGGGGCGGGCGGCTAGCAGCAATCAGGTTAGCCGCTTTGACCCGCATACACGGCAAGCCATAGACGATGGCTGGGGCAGTCTGGACGAAGATAGCCCGGCCTTGCGTACTGAAGTCATGCTGGATGCGGCTAAAACCATCATCAATTACATCCAGTCGCCCGACCTGCCTTTTGACCGCACCCTCAACCATTATCGCGGTTGTGAGCACGGCTGCATCTACTGCTACGCGCGGCCTACGCATGCCTACTTAGGCATGTCCCCCGGGCTGGATTTTGAGTCGCATTTATTAATGAAAGCAGATGCGGCTGAGTTGCTTAAAAAAGAGCTGGCACATGCCAAGTATCAATGCGCACCGATTGCGCTGGGCATGAATACCGATAGCTACCAACCGATAGAACGCGAATACCAACTGACACGACAAATTATTCAGGTGCTGAGTGAAGCCAATCATCCGTTTAGCCTGGTCACCAAGTCGTCATTAGTTGAGCGCGATATAGACCTGATTGCGCCGATGGCCGCTAAAGGCCTAGCTAGTATTTACCTCAGCATCACCACACTGGACAGACAGATTGCACGCCGTTTAGAGCCACGTGCTGCGGCGCCTGAGCGTCGCTTTGAAACCCTGCGCCGCTTGAGCGAGGCAGGCATCCCGACTGGCGTGATGGTCGCGCCGGTGATTCCGGCGTTAACTGACGGCGATATTGAGCAGATTCTGCAACAAGCGCACCAGGCTGGCGCCACAAAAGCAGGCTATGTGTTTTTGCGGTTGCCACATGAATTAAGTGATTTGTTTGAGGGCTGGCTACAGCAGTATTTTCCGCTCAAGGCCAGTCATGTCATGAGTATTATCAAACAAAGCCATGGCGGTAAAACCTATCAAAGCGGCTTTGGTCAGCGTATGCGCGGCGAAGGCGTGTTTGCCGATTTGCTGGCACATCGTTTTAAACTGAGTTGCCAAAAGCTGGGTATGTCAGGCGAGCGGTTGGGGTTTCGTACTGACTTGTTTAGCGTGCCGGATGCATGGGGGCAACATGAGTCTCAGATGCGTCTGTTTTAACTATTACTTCCCCATATTGCAATCAGAATGCATGCATGACTCGTTTCATATACTCATCAAACAATGGCACGGTAAAGCTGTTGTCACCGTGGGCCGGGCTGTAAACCATCCCTTTGTTTATCAGTGTCGCGCGAGTAGGTGCGACTTTATTGACATCCTTGTTTAGTAAGTGTGCGATGTCACCAGACCTGTGTGGTCCTGGGCCGAGTTCAGCCATGGCGCGCAGATACAGTTTTTCTGAGGGGGTCAGCCTGTCAAATCGTACTCTAAAAAAACTTGCATCCAGTTCTGAAACAGCAAGTTCAGTGGCTGCTTGAACGTCGTCCAAAGTAATTGGACTTTGAGTTGCACAATGCCAGCTATGCTTGCCCCACTCTTGTAAAAAGTAAGGGTAAGACTGCGTTTGCACGAGTATTTCTTTTAGTGCAGCAGTATCAAAGCTGACTTGATGTTGCGCAGCCGGTCTGGCCAGCGCCTTCTCTGCATCTTGCTTGGTTAATGGGCCGATTTCAGGATATTCAAACAATCGCTCGGCATAAGATTTTGCGCGACCTGCCTGCCCAACCAGTTGCGGTAAGCCTGCGCCTATCAAGGCCACTGGTAATTGATCCTGGGCGCATTTGTGTAGTGCTGTGATCAATGAGGCAAATTGTTCCTCTTTGACATATTGTAATTCATCAATAAAAAAAACGAGCGCAGTGTTTTTTTCTTTGGCTGCTTTGCCTACTTCAATAAACAGGTCTATCAAATCACGTTCCAGGTCTCCTGAATCTGCAATGCCCGGTTCATTCCCCAAATCTACACCAAATTCAATATCCTCATACTTGACTTTCATTGCGCCCACAAAACCGCCCAATGCCCGTAAGGCGCGTTTGGCTTTGTCGCCAACAGCGGCGACTCTGTCGAGTTTCAATAATGCAGTCCGTAATGATGGAATAAGCAAGGCAGGCAAGGACCGTTTTTCCGGAGCTTCAATTTGCACAATTACAAATCCACGTGCTTCAGTGTCTTGTGCAATGCGGTTTAAGAGAACGGTTTTACCCACGCCACGCAAGCCTACCAGTAACAAGCTTCTGGCAGACAAGCCCGCTCTGAATCGATCCAAGGCAATCGATGCTTTTTCAATAATTTCATCGCGCCCTGCGAGTTCCGGAGGTTGGGTGCCTGCACCAGGCGCATAAGGGTTGACTCTGGGATCCATTTATATATAAGTTACCATAGGTTATTTTAAAATGATAACTTATGGTAACTTTGCTATATTTGACTGTCAAGGCAAATAAAAAAGGGGCTTTATATGCCCCTTTTTTACTCAATACATTGCAATTACAGCAACAACCTTCTTACATCACTCAGCATCACACGCAGATGGCTGGTGAATCTTGCGCCATCCGCGCCGTCGATGACGCGGTGATCATAAGAGAGCGATAATGGCATGATCAGGCGTGGGTCAAAGCCGCCGGTGTCTTTGTTATACACAGGTTGCATGGCCGCGCGCGAGACGCCTAAAATCGCGACTTCAGGGCAGTTGATGATAGGTGTGAACATGGTGCCGCCGATGCCGCCCAGGCTAGAAATCGTAAAGCAGCCGCCTTGCATTTCTTCTACCTTCAACTTACGCTCGCGGGCCTTGGCAGACAAATCAGCCAGGTCGCGTGCGATGTCCATCACATCTTTCTGATTCACATCCCGCACCACAGGCACTACCAGGCCGTCTGGCGTATCGCAGGCGAAGCCGATGTTGTAATACTGCTTGAGGATTAAGCTATCGCCTTCTGGGGACAGTGACGCGTTAAAGTTAGGGTAAGTGCGCAATGCATTGACCACGGCTTTCATGAGAAAAGCCAGCAAGGTTAATTTCACGCCACGTTTTTCGGCTTCGACCAACATCGACTTTCTAAAGTCTTCCAGGTCGGTAATGTCGGCTTCATCAAACTGTGTCACGTGCGGTGCAGTCACCCAATTGCGGTGCAAATTAGCACCAGACAATTTTTTGATGCGTGACAGTGGTTTGGTTTCGATATTGCCAAACTGGCTGAAATCAATCACTGGCATCGGCAGGGTGCTTAAGCCGCTGCCCATATTTTCAGAGCGTGGCTTGGATAGCTCGCCTTTCACATAGGCTTGTACATCTGCTTGCACAATACGATTTTTAGGGCCGCTGGCTTTTACCAGCGATAAGCTCACACCTAACTCACGTGCAAATTTGCGCACTGACGGGCTGGCGTGCGCCAGTTTGCCGCTGCTGGCCACGCTGCTAGCCGCTACCGGGTTAGGGGTGGCTTGCGGCTGAATCACCTGCGGCACTTGGGCCACTGGGCGTGTCGGCTCAGGAATTGCAACTTTGGTTTCATCGACGGTGACTGTGGCCACGACCGGTGTTGCTGTCGGCTGTGGCGCTACTTTTTCTGCAGGTGCCGCTTCGGCCGCGGTATCCAGTGTCAGAATCAGTGCGCCCTGTTTGGTTTTGTCACCCACTTTGATGTGGATTTCTTTAACGACCCCGGCCAGTGACGAGGGGATGTCCATAGAGGCTTTGTCAGACTCCACCGTCATCAGTGAGTCTTCTTTGGCCACGGTGTCACCCACACTGACCAGGACTTCAATGACGTCGACGCTGTCAAAGTTGCCGATATCCGGCACCAGTACTTCTTTGATAGACATATTGTGTACTTTCCTTATGTCGTGACCTTAGATCGTGGCCGGATTGGCACGACTAATGTCGATATTATATTTTTTAATCGCTTCAGTTGCTTTGGCCGCAGGCAGTTTTCCGTCGTCAGCCAGTGCTTTCAAGGCAGCCAGTACCACATAGTAGCGGTCAACTTCAAAGAAGCTACGCAAGGCTTCGCGTGAGTCTGAGCGGCCATAACCATCGGTGCCCAGGGTCACGAATCTGTTAGGCACAAACGGGCGAATCTGGTCTGCAAAGCTACGCATATAGTCAGTTGAGGCAACTACCGGGCCTTCGGCTTTTGCCAGGCTTTGAGCCACATAACTCAGCACTGGTTTGGCTTCCGGGTTGAGCAGGTTATGACGCTCGGCATCAATCCCATCGCGCCGTAACTCGGTAAAGCTGGTCACACTCCATACGTCAGCAGACACGCCCCAGTCTTTTTCCAGCAACTCGGCGGCGGCAATCACTTCGCGCAGAATCACGCCTGAGCCCATCAGTTGTACTTTAGGGCCTTTGGTTTTGGACTTGCTGAAGCTGTACATGCCTTTGAGAATGCCGGCGGCGCTGCCTTCTGGCATGGCCGGATGCGTATAGTTTTCGTTCATCAGGGTGATGTAGTAATACACATCTTCCTGGTTTTGCACCATGCGGTGCATACCTTCCTGAATAATCACGGCCAGCTCGTAAGCAAACGTCGGATCGTAAGACACGCAGTTTGGAATCGTTGCCGACATCAGATGACTGTGGCCATCTTCGTGCTGCAAGCCTTCACCGTTCAAGGTTGTTCTGCCCGCTGTTGCACCCAGCAAGAAGCCACGTGCACGGCTGTCGCCAGCCGCCCAGGCAAAGTCACCAATACGCTGGAAGCCAAACATTGAGTAGTAAATGTAGAACGGAATCATCTGGGTGCCGGTGACGCTGTAAGACGTCGCTGCCGCCAGCCAGCTGGCAAATGAGCCCGCTTCGTTAATGCCTTCTTCTAAAATCTGGCCGCTTTTAGATTCTTTGTAGAACATCACCTGGTCAGAATCTTGTGGCTCATACAGTTGGCCAACAGAGGAGTAAATACCCAATTGGCGGAACATGCCTTCCATACCAAATGTACGCGCTTCGTCTGGCACGATAGGCACCACATATTTGCCGACTTGCTTGTCACGCACCAGGGTAGACAAGATACGCACAAAGGCCATGGTGGTCGAGATTTCACGCTCACCAGTGGCGCCCAGCATGTTTTCAAATGCTGACAGCTCAGGCACGGTCAGCTCGTTGCCTTTACGGCGACGGCTAGGCACAAAACCACCCAACGCGGCACGACGCTCCATCATGTATTTGATTTCCGGGCTGTCTTCAGCCGGGCGGTAATAAGACAGGTTTTCTACCTGCTCGTCAGTCAATGGCAGGTCAAACCGGTCACGGAACGCCTTAAGGGAAGCAATATCCATGCTCTTTTGCTGGTGCGTGGTGTTTTGGCCTTCACCGGCCTCACCCATGCCGTAACCTTTGACGGTTTTGGCTAAAATAACGGTTGGCTGACCTTTATGGTTTGCCGCAGCATGGTAAGCCGCAAACACTTTGTGCGGATCGTGACCACCGCGGTTCAGGCGCCAGATGTCAGCATCTGACATCGCAGCCACCATTTCGCGCAATTCAGGATATTTGCCAAAGAAGTATTCACGCGTGTAGGCGCCACCTTTTTGCTTGAAGTTCTGGTATTCACCATCCACGCATTCTTCCATGCGTTTGCGCAGGATGCCGTCTTTGTCCATGGACAGCAAAGGATCCCAGTAAGAACCCCAGATGACTTTGATCGCGTTCCAGCCCGCACCGCGGAAGTTGGATTCGAGCTCCTGGATGATTTTGCCGTTGCCACGCACCGGGCCATCCAGGCGCTGCAAGTTACAGTTGATGACAAAAATCAGGTTATCCAGGCCTTCACGCGCCGCCAGTGAAATCGCGCCTTGTGATTCCGGCTCGTCCATCTCGCCATCGCCGCAGAATACCCACACCTTGCGGTCAGCCGTATCGGCAATGCCGCGGTTATGCAGGTACTTGAGGAAACGTGCCTGGTAAATACCCGCCAATGGGCCCAGGCCCATAGAGACCGTTGGGAACTGCCAGAAATCTGGCATCAACCATGGGTGTGGGTAGCTGGATAAGCCATTGCCGCCGGTTTCCTGACGGAAGTTATCCATTTGCTCTTCGCTAATGCGGCCTTCCAGAAAGGCACGTGCATACACGCCAGGAGACGAGTGCCCCTGGAAGTAAATACAGTCGCCGCCAAAGGTTTCGTTGGCAGCACGGAAAAAGTGGTTAAAACCAACGTCGTACAATGTTGCTGCTGACTGGAAGCTGGCAATGTGGCCGCCGATACCTGGCGATTTTTCGTTGGCACGCAGTACGGTCATGATCGCATTCCAGCGGATCAGTGCACGGACACGGCGCTCCATCTCCGGGTCGCCTTGCAGTTTGCCCTGCAAGTGGGTAGGGATGGTGTTAACGTAAGCGGTGGTCGCCTTATAAGGCAAATGGCCGCCGGAACGGCGGGCTTGATCAATCATTGCTTCCAGCAGGAAGTGGGCACGTTCTGGCCCTTCATTCTCAATAACAGCACTGAGGGCTTCTAACCACTCTTGCGTTTCTTGCGGGTCAGTTTCATTGAGGTGTGCTTGCGAATGCGTTGCCATGCGTGAGGATTCTCCGAGTTTTAAGTCGCTATGCGTATAATCTAGCACCTAGCCATGCCTAGCGCTGAGAAAGTGTTGATTACCAAGAAGGGATTCCGAAATTGGATACTGCTTTTATGGTAACACGTTGCTGAATTTAGGTGATGAGTCTCAGCAACCGATCAATTAGCTGTAAGTGTCTCTTTTTTGGCCGTTTTGGTCAAGTTTTGCATGAATAAATCATGCCTAAATGCAGGTATTTGCTACGTTTGTTTAATGTTTTATATAAGAGTGTTTTCTAACCCATATGCGCATCGAGTGGTCCCAAACTTCAGAAGTCAGTTCAACCTTATTATCAGCCTGTGCCAAACATATATTGGTCGTGTTTGAAGAACCGTTTTTTTCATCACTGCCTTTTGCCGATATATTCGTGGCCAAATTGCAGCGCGCAGGCCTCACTGCGGCAGATTTAAAAGACAAACCAGTCACACTTGAGCTGGCAGACGGCACGTTGGTCAGCATGTGTCAGCTGGATGCCGCGGCCTCGACATTTGCCTTGGCCACAGCCTTACGTGCAGCAGTTAAGCCGCTGCTGGCTGAGCATCCAGTACGCATTGCGCTGGCCGTGTATTCAAAAAAACATACCGACTGCTTTGCCAGGCTGGCCGCGTACGTCACGCTGGTGAACGCGCAAGCATTGCCGCTGCTGAAACAGAAGCCTGCGGGGCCAAAATTGCGTGAAATTAGCGTGTTTGGTGTGAGCGATATTGGTTGGACGAGTGAAGTCACCGCGTTGGCCGCAGGCAATACAGTTTGCCGCGCGCTGACCATGACGCCGCCCAATATGTTAACGCCAGCGCTCTACCGGCAGTGTTTGCAAACCATGGCCAGTGAAAAAGGCTGGCAATATGCTGAGTGGGACACAGACGCGCTCAGGCAATTAGGCGCGGGTGCTTTTGTAGCGGTGGCGCAAGGCTCTGAGCCGCAAGACGCTGCGATCGTCAAATTGTCTTATCGTCATCCGCAAGCTGAAAAAACGCTGGCGTTGGTCGGCAAAGGCATTTGTTTTGATACCGGCGGCCACAATTTAAAGTCAGCCAAATATATGCAGGGCATGCATCAGGACATGAACGGCAGTGCGGTGGCGGTGGGGGTGTTGCAGGCCATCAGTGCGCAGCAATTGCCGATCAATGTTGATTGCTGGTTGGCGCTGGCGCAAAACCATATTGGCCCTAATGCCTACAAGCAAAATGATGTGATTGCCGCGCTCAATGGCATGACCATAGAAATAGTACACACCGATGCCGAAGGCCGCATGGTGCTGGCCGATACCTTAACGCTGGCCAGCCGTGATCAGCCTGATGTGATGATTGATTACGCTACGCTGACAGGCAGCATGCAAACGGCACTAGGGTCACGTATGAGCGGGATTGTTGCCAACCATGCGGCATTGTCGAGCCAGATGGTGGAGGCGGGGGCTGCCAGTGGCGAGCGCGTGGTGGCTTTTCCGTATGCTGAGGATTATGACAGTGCGCTGGATAGCGACATTGCCGATATCAAGCAATGCACCATGGACAGCGATGCCGACCATATGCTGGCGGCGCGCTTTCTAGGTAAGTTTATCGAAGGAGATGTGGCCTGGTGCCACATTGATTTGTCTTCTTATAGCCATAAAGACGGTTTAGGTGCGGTGGCCAGTGAGGTGAACGGTTTTGGGGTCGCGCTCACCTTGCAATGGCTGCAGGCCTTTATGGCGGGTCAATCAAGCTAACCACACGCGCTGCAGCGCGCCAGCCATTCACGACCCTTGAGCATCAGGTGCCAGTAAAGTGGCGGTAATACATATTTTTTGAGTAACCAGGCGCTGCGGCGTGGTTTGGTTGAGTCCCAAGGGAAGGTCGGCACGATTTTGCCGCCGTAACCAAATTCGGCCAAAATGATTTTGCCTTTTTCTACCGTCAGCGGGCAGGACCCATAGCCATCATAACGTGAAGGCAGGGCTTTCCCGGCGCGGGCTGCCAGCAGGTTTTCGGCAGCGATCACCACTTGCTTGCGTGCGGCGGCCGCTGTTTTGGCATTGGGGGTGTTGGTGCAGTCACCCACACCAAAAACATCCGGGTAGCGCACATGTTGCAAACTGTGCTGGTCAACTTCAACCCAGCCATCGGCATTGGCTAACGGGCTTTGCTTGATAAAGTCTGGTGCGGTTTGTGGCGGCACCACATGTAGCAGGTCAAACGTTTCGCTAATGCGGCTCACATTGCCTTCGGCATCCTTAATATTAAACCAGGCGGTTTTGCCCAGGCCATCGACCTCTACCAGCGTGCTGTTCAAATGCAAATCTACTTGATAGCGGCGAATATATTGCATTAAAGGTTCCACATACTCTTTGACGCCAAACAGGGTAGGTGTCGCGCTGTAAAACGAGGCTTTAATATTGCCCAAGCGGCCTTTGCCTAACCACTCGGCACAGGAGAGATACAGCGCCTTTTGCGGCGCGCCTGCACATTTGATTGGCATCGGTGGTTGGGTAAACAAAGCTTTGCCAGACTGCAATTGTTGCACCAGTTGCCAAGTATATGGCGCCAGGTCAAAGCGATAGTTGGAGGTGACGCCATGCTTGCCTAAGGTTTCCGGCAAGCCTTTAATGCCGGCCCAATTGAGCTTTAGGCCCGCAGCGACCACTAATTGCTGGTATTGAATCGTGCCCAGTTTATCGGTAACGACCTGCTTTTGTTCTGGCTCGAACTTGGTCGCTGCGGCTTGCAACCAGGTGATGCCTGCGGGAATGCAGTCAGCCATGGCGCGCACTGTTTTTTGAGCATCAAACTCACCGGCACCAACCAGCGTCCAGGCGGGCTGGTAATAGTGTTGGTCAGAGGGTTCTATGATGGCAATGTTGAGTGCCGGCGCACGCTTTTTTAAACTGGCAGCGATGGCACAGCCTGCTGCGCCGCCGCCGACAATGACAATGTCGAAATTAGATGTACTCATGGAATTAATTGATCTTGCTTTCTGCGTTGTTGTTATTTAATCGTTAAACCAGCTTTTGACTTTATTGATCAAGCCCTCTTGTGCTGCGGGCTGGCTGCAACAGGCCGGTTTGGCCGCTGCTGGTGCCTGTGACGCCAGTTGATACACTTGATTGGCCCGGTTGCCCGTGCGGCAAAACCCCAGTGCAGGGCCTGCATGCTGGCTCAGTAATGTTTGCAGTTGTTGCACGTGTTCAGGTTTAATCTGGTTGGGTAGCACTGGGATAAACGCGTAGGCCATGCCCAATGAAGCCGCTTTTTCGGCGAGGATTGCATTGGCTGGTTGCGATTCGCCACCTTCACCATCTGGCCTGAAATTAACCACCAATGTGATGCCTTGTGCTGCCAATGTGTCTAAGTCAGAGGCGGTTAACTGGTCGCTGACACTATAGCGTTGATCTATCGTTTTTATATCCATGCGTTTTAATATCCATGTTTAAAGTGCTTATGCGCTTTTGAGCTGCGCGGCGGCTGCGGTTTGGCAACGCTCCTGTTTTTGGCAAAATTCGCGGTGCAACACCTGAATCACTGCCAGCGCGGCCGGGCTGCCTATGCTGTAATAGACATTTTTGCCTTCGCGCCGTGTGCTGACCAGTTGCGCCTCGCGTAATACGGTTAATTGTTGCGACAGGCTGGGCTGCCTCAAATTCAGGTTGGTTTCCAACGCGCTGACTGATTTTTCACCTTGTGATAATTGACATAACAGCATCAACCGATCAGTGTTTGCCATTGCTTTCATCAACTGGCTGGCCTGATCGGCGGATGCTCTTAACTGGTCAAAAAGATCCACCGTAATATCCGACGTTTGCATAATACCCCTAGAATCATCATTTATTTTTATACTTAATTTATACGTTGAAATTCCATCATAAACCTGTTGTCACAGATTGTGTACGCTTTCACACAGTTGTGGTTGCTGGTGATCATGATTTGAAATCAATCTATGGTAAAGTTTGTCGCATTAATTAAAGCGTGTTGAGAGCGTGGCAAGCGCTCAATACCATTACAAAAAAATACTGGGGGTTATCGGGATGATGCAATCACTGTCATGGATCAGTTTGTTTCCTGAGCTGGAAGCGCTGGAAGACACGGCTAAAAAACTGCTCACACAATATGCACGTATTGTAGAAGCGCCCATTGGCACCATCGGTTATCGTGAAGGTGATCATTGCGGTGGTTATGTGTTGCGACTCAAAGGCCGTTCGCGCGTGTATAAAATGTCTGCCAGTGGCCGTGAAATTGTGCTTTACCGGGTGGGGGCGGGCGAAACCTGTGTCATCACCACCACTTGCTTGCTAGGCAATAGCCAATATCCGGCCTCTACCATCGTCGAAGAAGAAATCCAGGATGTGATCGTGCCGGACACAACTTTTCATAAGCTGATGATCGACTCGCCGGTGTTCAGGCAATATGTGATGCAAAACTATGGCGCGCTGATCAGTGACCTGATTGTGTTGCTGGATGAAGTCGCTTTTCAAACGCTGGATGCCCGTTTAGCTAAATGGTTGCTCGACATGGGCAATAACACCATTCAACGCACGCACCAGCAAATTGCCGACGAATTGGGCACCGCCCGTGAGGTGATCAGCCGCCAGTTAAAACGCCTGGAACAAAAAGGCTGGTTGACCATGGGCCGCGGGGTGATTGAAATCCAGCAGCGCGGTGAATTACTTAAACTGGCCAACAGCAGTCAGTAATCTTCGTATCTGCCCAGATACAAAATTTTGCCCGGTTTGATACATCGGCGCGTCATCTCTCATGATTGAATGCACGTTAACAAATCACTGCAGCAAGCAGTGTGATGCATGAGAGGAAAACAGAATGCGTAAACTGATAGGATTAACGGTCGTGATGATGGCAGCTAGCCAGAGTGCATTTGCCGATGCCGAGTATATTGACCGGGCCAGAGTGCTGTCGGTCGCACCGCAAGTGCAGCAAATCAACCAGCCGCGCCAGGAATGTCATACCGACTATGTGCGTGAAAGCGTGTATGAGTCCAATCGCTCTAACACCGGTGCAATTGTCGGTGGCGTCGCTGGTGGTTTATTAGGCAGCACCATTGGTCGTGGTAACGGCCGTGTTGCGGCCGCTGCGGTTGGTGCTGGTGTGGGTGCCATTGTCGGCGACCGTGTCGGTAACCAAAATGCCTATGGTAACGAACGCATTGTGACGCGCCCGATTGAACAATGTGTGCTGGTCGACCAATGGCAAACTGTGACCACAGGCTATGTGGTGAATTACGAATATCAAGGTCGCCAATATTCGACCATGATGGACCGAGATCCAGGCCCGGTGTTGGATGTGGCCGTATCAGTCAGACCGAATGTGGTGCAGATTCAGCCGATGCCAGCGTCAGTGTACCGTCCAGCGGCGATGAGAGGGCGTGGGCCAGGCCAGCATCGTCAATATTGGTAATGGATGGACGGGTTATAAAAACGCGATGCTCATATAGGCATCGCGTTTTTATGCTTTGAGCAGCACGATCACTGCGCCGCCACCGCCATCTGTGGCGCGTGCCTGGGCGTAGGCAATCACCTCATCTTTTTGCATCAGCCAATTGCGCAGTTTGTGTTTAAGCACCGGCTCTTTATTGCGTGAACCCAGGCCTTTGCCGTGCACAATGCGCACACAGCGCAAGCCGCGTTTTTTGCAATTGGCAATAAATTCTGAGACATACAAACGGGCTTCGTCGCTAATCAGGCCGTGCAAGTCTATGTGTGCTTGCACCACCCAATGTCCGCGCCGCAACTTGCTCAACACCATGGGCGATTGGCCTTCGCGCAAATACAGTAATTCTTCGCCGCTTTCGAGTTCGTGCGCCGGAATGTAATCATCGCTGAGTGAATCAATCAGTGCTTGTTTTTCGTCGCGGATCAATTGCCTGGGGATCGGTTTTGGTTTTTTAGGCGCGTGAGAAATGCGCGTGGTTTTGACCGGGCGTGCGCCTTTCACTGCTTCGTGAAACAGTGAAGCATCATCTTCGTCCTTGTCTGGTAGCGCTTGCGACATTCTGTGATTTTAAAATAAAAAAGCGCACCGGGGTGCGCTTCTTCATGCCTGACTATAGATTTACCGCGATAGATTTTACTCCAGGCTAGTCAAATAACGCTCAGCATCCAGCGCCGCCATACAACCAGTGCCCGCACTGGTCACCGCCTGGCGGTAAATATGGTCTTGCACGTCGCCTGCGGCAAACACCCCAGGAATACTGGTGGCCGTAAAATTACCCTGACGGCCCGTGTGCGTCACGATATAGCCGCCTTCCATTTCTAGCTGGCCTTCAAAAATTTGCGTATTTGGCTGGTGGCCAATGGCAATAAATACGCCTTTAAGCGTAATGTCTTTGGTGGTGCCAGCGTTTACGTCTTTGAGGCGCATGCCAGTCACACCTGTGTTGTCGCCCAAGACTTCATCCAGCGTGTGGAAAGTTTCCAGTACGATCTTGCCTTCTTTGACGCGGGCCATCAGTTTGTCGACCAGAATCGCTTCCGCTTTGAATTTGTCGCGGCGATGCACCAAGGTAACTTTGCTGGCAATATTGGCCAGGTACAACGCCTCTTCTACCGCCGTGTTGCCGCCACCAATCACGGCGACCTCCTGGTTACGGTAAAAAAAGCCGTCACACGTGGCACACGCAGACACCCCTTTGCCTGCGAAGGCCTCTTCACTAGGCAGGCCTAAGTATTTGGCTGAGGCGCCGGTGGCAATAATCAACGCATCACAGGTGTATTCACTGTTATCACCCACCAAACGAATCGGCTTTTCTTTCAGATGCGTGGTGTGGATGTGGTCAAAAATCATCTCGGTATTAAAGCGTTCGGCATGTTGCTGAAAACGTGCCATCAACTCTGGGCCCATCACGCCATCGGCATCGGCTGGCCAGTTATCAACCTCGGTGGTTGTCATTAGCTGGCCGCCTTGTGCCAGGCCAGTAATTAACACCGGGTTAAGGTTTGCGCGAGCGGCATAGACGGCTGCGGTGTAGCCAGCAGGGCCTGAGCCAAGAATCATTAAACGGGCATGTTTCGTTGCCATGATGAGATTTCCAGTGTTCGTTAAGTTATTTTTATGTAGATGGGGATGGACACCATTTTTTAAATGCCCATCCGCTAGAAAAGTACGACAGAATGACGCTAATAAACTGCGCAACATCCATGCTGTTTTTTGGCTCTGGCATGACCTGAAGGTTAGCCTGCACCAAAAAACAGCATCGCTTATCTATTATTCCAGCAAGCTCCTTAACATCCATGCTGTTTTTTCATGCAATTGCAGGCGTTGGGTTAATAAGTCAGCGGTGGCTTCATCAGAGGCTTTTTCTGCGGCTGGAAACACACTGCGCGCAGTGCGACAGACCGCTTCGTGGCCAGCAACCAGCTCACGAATCATGTCATTGGCTTTTGGCACATCTATGGTTTCTTCAATCGAGGTCAGTTTGCCAAACTGGGCATAGGTGCCCGGGGCATTCACACCCAATGAGCGAATGCGTTCGGCAACCAGGTCAACCGCCAGCGCCAACTCGGTATACTGGGTTTCAAACATCAGGTGCAATGTATTAAACATTGGCCCGGTGACGTTCCAGTGAAAGTAGTGCGTTTTCAGGTATAAAGTGTAAGTGTCTGCCAGCAGCTTGGATAAACCATGCGCGATTTCCTGGCGATTTTCGTTGTTAATTCCGATATCCATGAGCTCTCCATAGGGGTGGTTTGTAGATGTGATTTGTTTATTTTAGAACCTCGTCTGCCTCTGTGCAATTTGATTTTGTTATAATCATTTAAGTTCACTCTTGCAAAGAAAGAGACAACATATTGTTTTTTAATAAGAAAAAAGTTGCTAACGTCCGCCTGGAAAAAGTTTCGACCGAGAAACAGCAGCGTGACGCCAAGCTATTGCGTGAGGTGTCATGGATTGCGCTGGCTGCGCTGGGCGTGTTTCTGGCGGTGATTCTAGCGACTTATTCGCATGAAGACCCAGGTTGGACGCATGCGGTTGGCGAGCATGACACCATCCACAATGCTGGTGGTGCCGTTGGTGCCTGGGTGTCGGATATTTTTCTGTCTTTGTTCGGTTTTTCTTCCTGGTGGTTTGTGGTGCTGGCCTTTTATATGGTCTGGCTGATGTACCAGCGCTTGCACCTGGAGCCGGTTGAAAAACATGACTGGTGGCTCAATGGCGTTGGTTTTGCCTTGATGCTGCTGGCGTCAGCAGCTTTAGAGTCTGGCCATTTGGTCAGTTTTCCGGCAGATTTTCCGCTTAAACAAGGCGGCGTGATTGGTAGTGGTATTGATCATTTATTGCGCAATATGTTTGGCTTTGCTGGCTCAACCATGTTGCTGCTGGTGTTGTTTGCCATTGCGTTCAGCCTGTTTACCAGCTGGTCGCTGATTACCATGAGCGAGCAATTGGGTGAGTGGATGATACAGTTTTATCAATGGAGCCTGCTCAAATATCAGGACTGGCAAGACCGCAAAGTGGGGCGCCAGGTACTGCAGGCACGTGAAGAGTTTGTCGAGGCTGAGCGTAAGCGGGTCGAAGACCGCAAGCCGGTTGAAATCACCGTGCCAGAAGTAGTGATTGAGCCGAGTGAGCGCGTGGTTAAAGAAAAACAGGCCGTTTTATTTGCCGCGATTGAGCAAGAAGGCTTGCCGCCATTACATTTGCTGGATGCGCCTAATCAGTCGGTTGAGTTGCAATCTGCCGAAACGCTGGACTTCACGTCGCGTTTAATTGAGCGCAAATTGATGGACTTTGGCATTGAAGTGAAAGTCGTGACCGCCCAACCCGGGCCGGTGATTACACGTTATGAGCTAGACCCTGCGCCCGGCGTCAAAGGTAGCCAAATCACTAATCTGGCCAAAGACCTGGCACGCGCCTTGTCTGTGATCAGTGTACGCGTGGTCGAAACCATCCCTGGCAAGAGTTATATGGGGCTCGAAATCCCTAACCCCAAGCGCCAGATTGTCTCGCTGTCTGAAATCATGGGTAGCCAGGCCTATGCCGATTTAACCTCACCTTTGGCCATTGCCATGGGTAAAGATATTGCTGGCAAGCCGATAGTGGCCGACTTGGCTAAAATGCCGCATGTGCTGGTGGCGGGTACTACCGGCTCTGGTAAGTCGGTGGCCATTAATGCGCTGATTCTAAGCTTATTGTATAAGTCTGAAGCCAGTCGCGTCCGCATGATTCTCATAGACCCGAAAATGCTGGAACTGTCCGTATACGAAGGCATCCCGCATCTGTTGGCGCCGGTGGTGACTGACATGCGCCAGGCCGCCAACGCCTTGACCTGGTGTGTGGCTGAGATGGAGCGGCGTTATAAATTGATGTCTACCCTGGGTGTGCGTAATCTGGCGGGCTATAACCAAAAGATTCAAGAGGCGAAAAAGCAGGGGGTGTCGATTCCGCATCCGTTTAGTTTAACGCCGGATGAGCCAGAGCCATTGGACGAAATGCCGTTGATCGTGGTGATGATTGATGAGCTGGCCGACTTGATGATGGTGGTGGGCAAAAAGGTGGAAGAGCTGATTGCACGCCTGGCGCAAAAAGCGCGTGCCTCGGGCATTCACCTGGTGCTCGCCACCCAACGTCCATCGGTTGACGTGATTACTGGCCTGATTAAAGCCAACGTGCCAACCCGGGTGGCGTTTCAGGTATCAAGCAAAATTGACTCACGCACGATTCTCGATCAAATGGGCGCAGAAACCCTGCTGGGGCAGGGCGATATGTTGTACCTGCCACCGGGTAGCGGTTACCCGCAGCGTATTCACGGTGCTTTTGTCAGTGATGGCGAAGTGCATAATGTGGTTAACTTCCTCAAGGCGCAGGGCGAACCAAACTACATTGAGGGTATTCTCACCAATGAGACCGAGGGCGGCGATCTGGAAGGGTTACCGGGCGGCAACGATGCCGGTGGTGAAAAAGACCCTCTGTATGATGAAGCGGTGGCGATTGTGCTTAAAACCCGTCGCGCGTCTATATCTTCTGTGCAACGCCAGTTGCGCATAGGCTATAACCGTGCGGCCAGATTAATTGAAGATATGGAACGTGCCGGACTGGTCTCGGCCATGCAAAGTAATGGCAATCGTGAAGTGTTAGTGAAGGCTGGAGGGGACCATGAATAAAGGATTAGTCAAGACGCTAATCGCGTTAAGTAGCTGGTGTGTCATGTCAGCGGCATTGGCCGATGGCGTTGACGATTTAAAACAGTTTTATCAAAGCACCCACGCCATGCGTGCCAACTTCAAGCAAACCGTGTTTGACCAAAAAGGGCGCAAGCTGCAAGAGGTCAATGGCACCATGTTGTTGCAGCGACCGAACAAGTTTCGCTGGGATTATCAAAAGCCCTATGAACAGCAGATCATTAGTGATGGCCGCCAGGTATTTCTGTTTGATGTCGATTTGCAACAAGTCACCGTACGTACAGTGGATAAAGTCTTGGGCACCAGCCCGGCAGCTTTACTGGCAGGAGGCCCCAATGTCGAAGAAAATTTCCGGTTGACGCGACTGCTCGATTTTGAAGGCATGCAACGCGTACAAGCCAAGCCCAAGCAGAAAGACAGCGGTTTTCAGGTGGTGATTATTTCGTTTGACCATAGCAAACTGGCCGAAATGCGCCTGGTGGATGCCTTTGGCCAAAGCACACACATCGTGTTCACTAATGTCGAGGTCAATCTTGGCTTAAACACCAATCAATTTCTATTCTCGGTGCCTAAAGGGGTAGATGTGGTGGGCGAATAGTCGCTCGCGCATCATATAGTCGTTATGTCCTCCCTGTTTGAACCACACACGCCATCTTCAGTCCCGCTTGCCGAGCAATTACGGCCAAAAACGCTCGATGAAGTAGTCGGCCAAACCCATTTACTGGGTGAAAGCAAGCCGCTGCGCCGCGCATTTGAGTCTGGTAAATTGCCCTCCATGATTTTGTGGGGGCCGCCAGGTGTGGGCAAGACCACTTTGGCTCGCTTGATTGCGCAAACGGCAGAGGCCGAGTTTGTGCCTTTATCTGCCGTGTTGTCGGGCATTAAAGATATTCGCGAAGCGGTAGAGCGTGCCGAACTCACGTTGCAGCAAACTGGCCGCAACACCATTTTGTTTGTGGATGAAGTGCACCGCTTTAACAAGGGGCAGCAAGATGCCTTTTTGCCTTTTGTTGAAAGCGGCTTGATTACCTTTATCGGCGCCACTACCGAGAATCCTTCATTTGAAGTGAATAGTGCGTTGCTGAGCCGCGCCCAGGTATTTGTGCTCAATGCCTTAACTGAGCCAGAGCTGGGTGAACTGCTTGAGCGTGCGAGGCTTAAAGTGGCCCCAGACGTGCAATTAACCGATGCTGTGACCGAGCAGGTGCTGGCCTACGCCGATGGCGATGCCAGGCGCTTGCTCAACTTTGCCGAAAGCCTGTTCAATGGTGCGTTAGCAGGCAATATCAGCAGCATCGATGAAACGTTTCTGCAGTCGACCATGGCGAGTAAATTACGCCGGTTTGATAAAGGTGGCGAAGCTTTTTACGACCAGATTTCTGCCTTGCACAAATCCGTGCGCGGCTCTAACCCGGATGCCGCGCTGTATTGGCTGATGCGTATGCTCGATGGTGGTGCTGAGCCTTTATACCTGGCACGGCGCATCATCCGCATGGCCTGGGAGGATATTGGTTTAGCAGACCCGCGTGCCATGCAGATTGCCAACGATGCAGCCCTGACGTTTGAGCGCCTGGGTAGCCCCGAAGGCGAGCTAGCGCTAGCGCAAGCCGTGATTTACCTGGCTGTGGCCGCAAAAAGTAATGCTGGCTATATGGCCTACAATCAGGCCAAGGCCTTTGTCGCGCAGGATAAATCACGCGCGGTACCACTGCATCTCAGAAACGCGCCAACCAAACTGATGAAAGCGCTCGACTACGGTAAAGAGTACCGTTATGCGCACAATGAGCCTGGCGCGTATGCCGCAGGCGAGCATTACTTTCCGGATGATTTGGAACCACAACCTTTTTACCAACCCACACCACGTGGATTGGAAGGTAAAATAGGCGAAAAATTACAGCACCTCAAAGAATTAGATAGAAAAGCCAAAAAATAGTCTAGCCACAGAGGGCACAGAGTTCACAGAGAAAACCAATATGGATGATTTGACGGGTCAGATTATCGGAGCGGCGATTGAGGTACATCGTGAGCTTGGCGTCGGTTTACTTGAATGTGTATATGAAACTGCCCTTTGTCATGAACTTGATTTGCGTGGTATTGCATACCAGCGTCAGGTTGCAGTATATATATCGTATAAAGGTGTAGTGATACAAGGGCAGCGCCTTGATTTACTGGTGCATGGCGAAGTGATTGTAGAGTTAAAAGCGCAATTGAAACTGCCAGAGTTTGCACAGGCACAATTGATTTCATATTTAAAATCAACAGGTCTCAAGCGCGGCCTGTTGATTAATTTTGCAGAGCCTAAATTGGTCAATGGAGTAAAACGGTTTTCTCTGTGAACTCCGTGGCCTCTGTGGCTAAAATAAAGAAAGAACCCATGTTAGATATACAACAACTGAGAAATGATCTGGACAATGTCGTCGCCCGTCTGGCAGCACGTAAGTTCGTGTTTCCTGCCGAAGAGTTCAAGGCCCTCGAAGCACAGCGTAAAACCATACAGACCAATACTGAAAACCTGCAAGCCAAGCGCAATGCGGCTTCTAAGCAAATCGGCATTGCCAAGTCTAAAGGCGAAGACGTCAGTGCGATTTTGGCTGAAGTCGCTGGCTTGGGCGATGAATTAAAAGCAGCAGAAGCGCAGTTGGCTGAGATTCAAGCCAGCATGCAGACACTGATGCTGAATGTGCCTAACTTGCCGCACGAAAGCGTACCGGTTGGTCAAGATGAAAGCCAAAACGTAGAGGCTCGTCGCTGGGGCACGCCACGCAGCTTTGATTTTGAAGTCAAAGACCATGCCGACGTCGGTGCGCCATTGGGCCTGGATTTTGATACCGGCGCCAAATTGTCTGGTGCACGCTTTACCTTGATGAAAGGGCAAATTGCCAAACTGCACCGCGCGATTGCCCAGTTTATGCTGGATACGCAAACTGACAAACATGGTTATACCGAGTGCTACACGCCTTATATGGTCAACCGTGAGACCCTGGTGGGTACCGGTCAATTGCCCAAGTTTGAAGAAGACTTGTTCGTCACACCGCACAACGACAGCAAGCTGTATTTGATCCCTACCTCAGAAGTCACGCTGACCAACACCGTGCGCGATGAAATTGTCGCGGCGGATAGCTTGCCAATTAAACTCACCGCTCATACACCATGCTTCCGCTCAGAGGCAGGCTCTTATGGCCGCGATACCAAAGGCATGATCCGTCAGCACCAGTTTGATAAAGTCGAAATGGTGCAGATTGTGCATCCTGAAACCAGCTATCAAGCGCTGGAAGACATGGTTGGCCATGCAGAAGCGATTTTGCAGGCACTGGAATTGCCTTACCGCGTCGTTTCGCTGTGTACCGGCGACATGGGCTTTGGCGCAGCCAAAACCTACGACCTCGAAGTTTGGTTGCCCGCACAAAATACCTACCGTGAGATTTCTTCTGTGTCTAACTGCGAAGCCTTCCAGGCACGCCGTTTGCAAGCGCGTTTCCGCAACGCCAATGGCAAACCTGAGTTACTGCATACTTTAAATGGCTCTGGCCTGGCAGTCGGCCGTACGCTGGTGGCGGTGCTAGAGAACAACCAGAATGCCGATGGCAGCGTGACGATTCCTAAGGTGTTACAGCCTTATATGGGCGGTAAAACAGCACTGACTGTGTAATCGATACGTCACCGTTGTCATTAAAATGCCTTGGCTCACAACCAAGGCATTTTTGTTTCTGCGTGTCCACAATACGAATCGTTATAACAAAATGATTTAATCACTTTTTTAGATGCATCACTACATTCTCTAACCATTGCACGGTGATAATATTGCCAAAGTGTTAATTCATGTTTGTTTTGTGTAGGGCGTACCCGCTTGCGGTACGCCGCATGAAAGCTGTGTATTAATAACCACAACCACACGATGGATTACCAAGTTGATCTTGCAAACGCTGGTTACCACCCACACCCCAACCCAGTGATGGGGAATGAATGATAAGAAGAGGAGTTTAAGTGAAGTCGAATGTAGCCAAGAAATGCATGCAGATTTTGATTGTATTTATTAGCGCATCACTGTTGAGTGCCTGCATTTCCACAATGCTAGGCAGGCCTTTGTTGGGTGGTCCTAGTTATGTTGAGTGGCAAGAAGAAGTCAAACTCAATGATGGGCGTGTGATAGTAGTCACGCAGAAGAAAAAGTGTTCAGAAGCTTACACAGGCGGAAACTGGGCTACATGCATCGCCAGAGAGGCTTGGGTGACCATTAATTTACCTGAGTTTAGTGATAAGCCTATTGTTTGGAATGAGCATCTAAAGGCTAACGTCGTGAATGTTCACAATAAAAAATTATATATTGTGGGGGAATTTCCAACAGAACAAGAGTTTAAACAATACGGTAAACCAAAACCACCGTTTATTGGGTTCGTCTGGCAAGGTTCCAATTGGGAAAGGATACCTTTTGCAGATATTCCTGAAGAAATATATGACGTCAATATGTTGATCAAATCTAATGGCCCTGAAGGGATTAAGTACCTCACACTACAAGAAAAAAATAGTAAAGAGTTTAACGGCAATCCTGCGTATAGAAGAATACAAAGAAGAATAGACCCAACTGATAAATGGTAAATGGGAGTTAAATCCTGATGAGAATGTAATGAATTGGGGTCAGCGTAAGATCAAGTTTGGTTTTAAGATGCCTTGGCTAACAACCAAGGCATTTTTATTTCTGCAATCTTGTATGGGTCTACGCGGGCAGCCTAATATTCTTATATTCGATGAAGCAGTCAGCAACCTTGACCCACAAACCGCAGAGCATTTTGTACAGACGATTAATAAGCTCAAAGGTAAAGTGAGTATTGTGTTTATTACACATCAGCTCCCCAGCAGTTTACAGATCGATGCGGTGGTACAACTGGGTGAAGTTGATTCAATATTTACTTAAGGTTTATAGATTTAAAATCTTGTTGCTTAGGCTGCCTGAGTTGTTTTGTAGATCATAAGAGTTTGATGTAGTAGCTACTTAGAAAGCGCGATAAGGATTGATAGTTCAATTTTACGTTAGGAATCAAAATGTTCGTCACTGAAAAAATGCCGGAAGATGCGAAGGTTAACTTGCCATTTGATGTGGTAGTTGAAGCTGATGGAAGTAAACCAACTTTGTGGAGGTGGGCAGTAGATAAAGAGCGCGATGCTTATATCATTCTTGCAGGAACTGCTGGAGGGGCTTACGAAGGAACCGACAAGACTGAATATTATATATTGAACTGGCAAGGGCATTTAATTTCAATTTCAGCAGATCCGTTAGGCCGAACATATGGTGAATCAGGTACATCAATGCACTGGAGAATTAATGAAATATTTACGCCAGAGACATTGAAAGCAAATAAAGAAGATGTCATGTTTTTAGTTAAAGATGCTTTTAGAGCTATAGGCGAATTCTTTGACGGAGGAAAGTTTGTTGCTGTTAATATCGAGTTCAAAAAACCTCTCAATATTGTTGCAGGGGGCTCAAGAATTGAATTGGGGTCAGAGTAAGAATAAATTTGGTTTTAAGATGCCTTGGCTAACAACCAAGGCATTTTTGTTTCTGCAATCTTGTATGGGTCTACGCCAGGGTCATAGGTTGGGAAGTATTTTTGCATGATCTGGTAGTAACTGCGTACCAACTCGGTATAAATCACGGGTGCGCCACAGCTACAATAGCCATGTCTGGCATTCACATAATAAGCCGGGTCATTCAGCAGTTGATAGCCGCGTTTTACGTCTGCCCAGCTATCGGGGTTGAGGCCGAGTTTTTGCGCGATGATGCGCGCGTCTTCAAGGTGGCCGACGCCATTGTTGTAGGCGGCCAGGGTCATAAAGGTGCGGTCTGGTTCGGGGATGCGCGAGGGGATGCGGTCTTTCATCCATAACAAAAATTTGGCGCCCGCCATCACGCTTTGTTTGGGGTCTAGTCGATCGGTGACGTTCATCATGTTAGAGGTTTGTTCTGTGAGCATCATCAGGCCGCGCACATTGGTCGGTGAGGTGCTGTAGTTGTCCCAATGTGATTCCTGATAGCTAAGTGCTGCCAGCAGGCGCCAGTCTATGTCGGTGATTTCTTGCGCGCTTTTAAACAGCCGCACATATTTAGGCAGCAGGGTATGCGACTTGCTTAAAAAGGCTGTGACATCCACGGGTTTTAAGCGCTTGGTGTGGCCGTGATAACGGTCTAATAAATTACGTAAGGTGCCGTCTTTTTCTATTTTTTTGAAAAAAGCCTGCATTTGTGCGAGCCGTTCTTCACCATGTAATTTATTGAGCGCCCAGGCAATTTTGTCGGCTTGGCCTAGCATCATGCCCGCATCCAGTTGCGGATAGTTGTATTGCATGATGGCCACCAGGTGATTGTCGGCGACGGTAAAGTCTATCTCGTTGCGTGCCACCGCTTCAATCAGCTGTTCAGAGCTGAGTTTGTCGGTTTCTTTCCAGGTGAGTGTGGGCGATTTTGACTGCAATTCACGCATGCGTTCGACAAAACTGGTGCTTTTTGGCAGCACGATGCGTTTTTCAAACAGGGCCTCGGCATTGTTGGGTTCATTGTTTTTGTCGCGGTTATACACCACCATGGCTTGCACCTGGTTAAACGCCGGGCCAAACAATACCTGGCGTTTACGCGCGGGGGTGATGCTAATATCAGCCGCGGCGATGTCAGCATCGCCTCGTAATAGTGTCGGGAACACTTTATCAAAGCTGTCGACAACGATGAATTCGAGTTTATAGGGTGGCCCTAAAAACTCGACAAAGCGCTTGGCCAGGTCATACTCAAGCCCGGCATAATTGTTTTGGCTATCTATAAAGTAAGTGCTGGGGCTGTTGATAGTGACAAAGCGGATAGTGTAGGGATCAGGCTTGGCCTTGGCTTGCGCCAGATGCTTTTGGCTGCCATTGTCACTACATGCCAGTAACGTCGCACACACCGTGGCCAATATGGCCTTAAACCATACTGCGTGCGTTGACTTGCCAGAAAAAAAACGCATAAGACCAGGGAGTTAACGCTTAAACGCGCGTCTCAATCTTGCCTTGGTCTGCAATCAGGATGGTGCTTGCCAACTTGGCAAAAATGCCGTGCTCAACCACGCCAGGGATGTTGTTAATTAAGGCATTCAAGGCATTTGCATCCAGGCTGGCATCAAAGCGCATATCCAGCACCAGGCTACCGTGGCTGCTAATAGACAAGCCATCTTTGGCGACATTTTGGCGCAACTCACCTACGCCACCAATGGCCTCCAGGCTACGTTTGGCCGCTTGCCAGGCAAAGGGTATGACTTCAATCGGGATCGCAAAGTTTTCACCAATACGGCTCACCAGTTTGCTTTTATCCGCGACGACAATAAATTGTTTAGCGGCTTTCGCCAATAGTTTTTCCATCACCAGGTCATAGCCGCGACCTTTGAGCAGGGCGTTGTCTGGCGTGATTTCGTCGGCGCCATCTACATACAGGTCGATCTGGCTCAGTTGTGAGAGGCTAAGCACCGTCAAGCCGCTGCTTTGTGCCTTGATCATGCTGATATTGGAGCTGGCAACAGTGGTGATGCGTAAACTTTCAGTGCGCTGGCGCTCGGCCAGTGCTTCAATAAAGTAATTGGCTGTAGACCCTGTGCCCAGGCCGACGATCATGTCGTTTTTAACGTAGCTGGCGGCTTCCAGCGCGACGGCTTGTTTGTCGTTCATGTGTTTTTTCTCCGTGCTGGTTCAGGGCATTTATCTAAATGCAATGTGCGTTGCCATACTGTGTTACTCATAAAAAATTTATCCTTACATATTAACTATATGCGGCGTCAAAATTTTTTAATCGCGCCTTGTCTGGCCAAGTGAGTCAGATTGATGTGGCAACTTGCATTGATAGAAATACCCTGTCGTGCATTCTGTTCGCTCAGGCGTCTCGCGTGTCATTCAATGACAGTCTGTGGACGCTTGCAGTTATAATAGCAAACTCGGCAGATTCGCCAAGAAATACTCGTCCAACCTGAGCAATAAGATTCTAACTTTTTATGGCAGTTTCATTCCCCGTCATTGGGCATCCGCAACGTTTTTCTTTTCATAGTCAGGGCCTGGATAGCCGAGCCTTGGCTGAATTGGCCTGTGGTTTAAAAGCAACACAAACCCCCTTGGTAATTCTCACCGCCAGTGCGTTTGAAGCACAGCGATTGATGGACGAAATCCCGTTTTTTGGCCGAGAGAGTAAGGGCGAGCCCATTCAAGTACATTTGCTGCCAGACTGGGAAACACTGCCCTACGATGTGTTCTCGCCGCACCCCGATTTAACCTCTGAGCGTTTGGCAACTTTGTATCAGCTGAGCCAGAACCAGAGCAATGTAGTGATTGTGCCGATGGCGACTGCTTTGCTCAGGTTGCCGCCTATTGCTTATCTGGCCGCGCATACCTTTATGCTTAAAAAAGGCCAGAAGCTTGATGTCGATGCTTTGCGCAACCAGTGCGCGCAGGCAGGCTACCACCATGTGAGCCAGGTCATGGGGCCGGGTGAGTTCAGTGTGCGTGGTGGTCTGGTCGATTTATATCCCATGGGCAGTGCGTTCCCTTACCGTATCGACTTGTTTGATGACGAGATCGAAACCATACGCACGTTTGATATTGATACCCAGCGCAGCGTGTATCCGGTGCCGGAAATCCGCATGCTGCCCGCGCGCGAGTTTCCGATGGATGAAGCGGCGATCACGCGCTTTCGCAGCCAGTTTCGCGAGTATTTTGAGGGCGATCCGCAACGCGCAAAAATTTACAAAGATGTGAGCAAAGGCACTCCCAGTGGCGGCGTAGAGTGGTATTTACCCTTGTTTTTTGAACAAACGGCCACGCTGTTTGACTACTTGCCCGCGCAAACCGTGCTCTGCCTGCATGGTGACCTGGATAAAGCTGCGCAGACCTTTTGGGCCGATGCCAATAGTCGCTACAAGTTGATGGCGTATGACGCCGAAAAGCCCATTTTGCGACCCGAAAGCCTGTTGCAAAAAGTCGACGAATTTTTCAAGCAAACGCATGCATTTGCTTTGGTGAATCAGCAGCTGGCGCTTAACAAAACGTTTCCGGCGGTTGATGTGGACCGCCGCGCAGAGCAACCCTTACATAAACTGCAGGGCTTTATCAGCCAGTTTGCTGGTCGTGTACTCATCGCCGCCGAGAGCTTGGGCCGCCGTGAAACCATTGCCCAATTATTTAGCGAACATGGCCTGACCTTTTCACTGGCAGAAGACTGGGCCGGGTTTGCGCAGTCTAACTTCCCGGTCATGCTGGGTGTGGCGCCACTGCATCAAGGCATGCTAGATGGTGAGCAACTGGCAGTGATTACCGAAGCCGAGTTATATGCCAGCACTGTGCGGCAGCAACGGCGCCGTAACCAGGAAAAAGCCCGCAATGCCGAGGGCATGCTTAAGGATTTATCCGAACTGCGGCTGGACGACCCGGTGGTACATGAGCAGCACGGGGTAGGGCGCTACAAGGGCTTGGTCAATATTGATTTTGGTGAGGGTGAAACCGAGCTGTTATTGATTGAGTATTATGGCGATGACAAGCTGTATGTGCCGGTGTCGCAGTTATTCCTGATTTCACGTTACTCTGGCGGGCCGCCTGAGAGTGCGCCATTGCATCGCCTGGGCAGTGGGCAGTGGGATAAAGCCAAGAAAAAAGCACTCAAGCAGATCCGTGATACGGCAGCAGAGTTACTGAATTTGTACGCCCAGCGCGCCTCGCGTCGTGGTCATGCGTTTACTTTGAGCTTGCATGACTACGAAGCCTTCTGCGAAGGTTTCCCGTTTGAAGAAACGCCAGATCAGCTTGAAGCGATTGAAAATGTGATCAAAGACATGCAATCTGGCCGCCCGATGGATAGATTGGTCTGTGGTGATGTTGGCTTTGGCAAAACTGAGGTGGCGTTGCGCGCGGCTTTTGTGGCCGTGATGGGAGGCCGCCAGGTGGCCGTGCTGGTGCCAACCACCTTGCTGGCCGAGCAGCATTATCAGAACTTCTGTGACCGTTTTGCCGAATGGCCGATTAAAATCGCTGAAATTTCGCGTTTTAGAACGGCCAAAGAGCAGGCCGAGGCCCTTAAAGGCTTGGCAGATGGCAGCATTGATATCGTCATTGGTACGCACAGGTTGATCCAGAAAGACGTGCAGTTTAAAAACCTGGGTCTGGCAATTTTGGACGAAGAGCATCGTTTTGGCGTGCGTCAAAAAGAGCAAATGAAAGCGTTACGCGCCGAGGTTGATGTACTCACGCTGACCGCGACGCCGATTCCACGCACATTGAGTATGGCGATGGAAGGCCTGCGTGAGTTCTCGGTCATTTCAACGCCACCACAAAAGCGGTTGGCGATTAAAACCTTCCATACGCCTTATTCTGACGGCATCATCCGCGAAGCGGTGATGCGCGAATTTAAGCGTGGCGGGCAAGTTTACTTCTTGCATAACGAGGTCGATACCATTTATGTGATGAAAGAAAAGCTGGAGAAAATCGTACCAGAAGCGCGCATTGCGATCGGCCATGGCCAGTTGCGTGAGCGCGAGCTGGAGCACGTCATGCGCGACTTTTACCAGCAACGTGCCAATTTGTTGCTATGCACGACCATTGTCGAAACCGGTATTGACGTGCCCACCGCTAACACTATGATTATTAACAAAGCCGATATGTTTGGCCTGGCGCAATTACACCAGTTGCGTGGCCGCGTCGGCCGCAGCCATCATCAGGCCTATACCTATTTGCTGACCGACCCCGACCGCAACATCACGCCGCAGGCGCAAAAACGTCTGGATGCGATTCAACTGCTGGAAGATTTAGGGGCCGGTTTTCACCTGGCCATGCATGACCTTGAAATTCGCGGCGCCGGTGAGTTGCTGGGCGACAGCCAGAGCGGCGAAATGCAGGAAATCGGCTTTAACCTGTATTCCGATATGCTCAACCATGCCGTCAAACAACTCAAAGCAGGCAAAGAACCAGACCTGGATGCACCGTTAGGTGTGACGACAGAAATTAATCTGCATACGCCTGCCTTATTGCCAAACAACTATTGCCCGGATGTGCACGAGCGCCTGGTCATTTACAAGCGCCTGGCCAACTGTGAAGACGACGATGCACTCGACGCCATGCAAGAAGAGCTGATAGACCGCTTTGGCTTGTTACCTGAACCCGGCGAAGCACTTGTCGCCTGCCATCGCCTGCGCATTGCTGCCAAGCCACTGGGCATTATCAAGATTGATGCCTCAGACGCCGCGATTCAACTACAGTTTAATGTCAAGGCTGACCTCGACCCGATGAAACTGATCAGCCTGTTACAACGCGACAAACGCTGCCGCATGAATGGGCCGGATAAGTTGCGGGTAAGCGTGCAGTTGGGTAATCTCAACCATCGGGTAGAGTTAGTGAAAACGTTATTAAAAGAGTTTACTTAATGTGAACGAAAAAGGCCAATACGAGAGTATTGGCCTTTTTTAATGAAGAGTGAATGGGCTTAGACATCAATCATCAGTTTGTTTTGGCTGATTAAATTGTTCAGTAAGCTTGCCTCATTTGTCCCATTAAGCAGGTTCACACCAGTTAAGGTAATGTGTTGATTTTCTGCTGATGCAACATAGTTACCACTCACAAACCCGCCGTGGTTACTGATTCTGATTTCGGTATTTGTCACGCCCGCAACCGTGCTGGTTGTGATATCCAAATAGTTTTGAATAGTGCCACTCGATTCACCAACCAGTAAATCCCTCAAGTCTAATTTATCCTCGGTTGAATTAAAGTCTGTGATCTTGTCTATGCTAGGCGCTTTGTTCGCACCTTTATCTGAAAGGTTCCAGGTAAAAGTATCTGCACCTGTTCCACCCGTTAAAATGTCATTGCCGCTGCCACCAATCAAAATGTCATCATCGGCGCCACCGTTCAGCGTATCTTTGCCTGCACCGCCAATCAGGGTGTCTTCACCAGCGTTACCATTGATCACATTCGCTGCACTATTGCCAGTGATGAGATTGTCCAGAGCGTTGCCCGTCGCATTGATTGCTGCGGTGCCGAGTAGGTTTAACTGCTCTACATGCTCGCCTTTGATGCTCAGATCAAACGAAATGCTGGTGTTAATAGTGTCTTCACCTTGATTGGCCAGTTCAATGATGATGTCAGCAATATTATCTACAAAATAAATATCGTCGCCATCGCCACCATCAAGTGTATCGGCACCTGCCTTGCCATCTAGAATATCGTCACCAAGTCCACCTGTTAACCTATTGGCTGCGGCATTGCCTGTGAGCGTGTTATTCGCGTCGTTGCCAGTGAGGTTAAGCTTGCTGGTTGCTGTCAGGCTGGCATCCAAATTCTCTATGTTGGCCAAGCCATTATTAAGCGTCAGTGTGGACGCAGTGGCGAGCGCAATATTGCCTCTGAGTTGAATGGTGTCACTGCCTGTACCTGATACATCCTCAATAATGCTATCTTGCAAGGCCGCTGTAGTGACTCCGGCATTTAAATTGGCGACAAGGTCTACAATGTATGTATCACTGAGGTCTCCCCCCACTAATGTGTCTACGCCTGCACCGCCATCAAATATATGCGAGTAGTCATTGCCAATGATGTAATTGGCTAAGTTATTACCAATTAGGTGAGAAAATACGGCATATGTGTTATTGGCATTTAAATTTTCTACATTCACTGGCATCAGGTATTTGTTCATGAGCCCATTATTGCCTGCGGCAGAGAGGATAATGCTATCTATGCCAGCATTTAGGCTCTCTATCACGGAATCTTGCGTCACTGGTTTGGCTGTACTCGCAAATAAGTAAGTCACCTCATAGATGTCATTACCAGCACCGCCAATCAGTGTATCGGAGCCATCTCCGCCGCCACTTAGTCGGTTATTACCTGTATTGCCTCTAATAGTATTGTTTAACTCGTTACCATAGCCATCAATATTTTCAGTACCTGTTAACGTGAGGTTCTCGACATTGTAATTCAGCGCAAAACTTACTGATGATAAGACGATATCAATACCGCCGGCTGCCCCTGCAATGGTTTCAATCGCCTGGTCGTTACTATCATCAACAATGTAAGTATCATTGCCAGCACCACCTTGCATATCGTCCCGATTGCCGCCGCCATCTAAAATATTGTTGCCGGAGTTTCCTATCAACAAGTTACTGCCAGTGTTGCCGGTTGCATTTAAATTTGCT
This sequence comes from Methylophilus sp. 5, assembly GCF_000515275.1. Taxonomy (NCBI): domain Bacteria; kingdom Pseudomonadati; phylum Pseudomonadota; class Betaproteobacteria; order Nitrosomonadales; family Methylophilaceae; genus Methylophilus; species Methylophilus sp. 5. Next base: position 125,561 of record NZ_KI911560.1, on the reverse strand, counting down.
GTACCCAGCAGCGTGAGATATTCAACATTGGCATAATTCGCGAGAGAGAGGTTAATAGAGGATAGGATAGTATCGACGCCTTCGTCGGCTAAAAAAGTATCGGTATTCACCTGTTCGATAATGACATCAGCAATGTTATCTACATAGTAAGTATCCCAACCCTTGCCGCCTATCATTCTGTCTGCGCCAGTACCACCATTCAGGGTGTCGTTCCCCAATCCACCTTCCAGTATATTGGCTGCGTTATTGCCTATGAGGGTATTGTCCTCATCGTTGCCCTTGAGAGTGAGTTTGGTAATACCCGTAGCTGAAGCATCAATGTTTTCAATATTAGTCCAACGGTTAAGAGACACATCAATGGTTGATGATAGGGTTGCGCTACCGCGCAGTTTGATGGTGTCGATCCCTTGCGATGTACCGCTATATTCAGTCACGGTGTCATCAAAGTTGATGCTGCCCGCTGAAATCTTGAGGTCAAGGATGTAGGTATCATTACCGTCGCCACCACGCAGAGTGTCTGCACCAGCACCACCATCAACAATGTTGTCTGCATCATTGCCAATGAGAGTGTTGGCGAGTGCGTTACCTGTTAGGTTGAGTTTGGTCGTGCCTGTGTTAGATGCATCCAGGTTCTCAAGGTTTGCACCAAGAGTGATAGTCGATGCGTTATCCATCGTGTAGCTAATACCATTAAGCAATCTGAGTTCAAGGGTATCCACACCAGAACCTGCAACAGAAGTCTCCGTGATGGTATCTTGCAGAGCGACTTTGTAGTTAGCAGCAGTCGGGCCTGTCTGCACGAGGTCGACGATGTAAGTGTCATCGCCATTGCCACCGATAAGCTTGTCTACACCAGCACCACCGTCAAGGATGTTATTGCCTGCATTACCTGTGATGGTGTTTGCGAGTGCATTACCGCTGCCATTGATAACATTCGTTCCGGTAAGTGTCAGGTTTTCTACATTGGCAACATTAGTCGCATCAAGTGTGTAAGTGATACTTGCTCTAACGAGGTCAATGCCTTCATTCGCTCGTTCAATAACAGTCACATCTTCATCTTCGACAATATACGTGTCGTTTCCTTTATCACCACTCAGGGTATCAATGCCGCCATTGCCGTTCAGCGTATTGTTACCAGCGTTACCTGTGATGATGTTATCTAAAGTATTACCGGTACCATTGATCGCAGCAGTGCCAGTCAGCGTCAGGTTCTCTACATTGTCTGACAGCCTAAAGCTGACGCTGGCTTTGATAAGATCTGTGCCTTCGTTCAGTGCTTCAATGATGGAATCTGCAACGTTGTCGACGATGTAAGTATCATTCCCCTCACCACCGATTATCACGTCAGCACCCGCGCCGCCGTCTAAGATATTGCTCGCACTATTGCCGGTTATTTTATCGTTACCGCTACCACCAATAGCGTTCTCGATTACAACGTTAAATGCAATCGCAATATTGTCTTGTTGCACGGTGTCATTATTAAAGCCTACTTTAAAAGATTTACCCAATTGGCTGAAAGAGCCGGCTTCAAGATTGATGACTCCGCCATTTGCAGAGGCGTATTTAATAGTGTCATTACCGCCAGCATCCCAAATCGTTTGGTAATAACGCTGCGAAGAAGAGAATACATATACGTTGTCATTGGCGTTGTAGCTGTTATTAGCTCCGTATATATGCTGGATGGCCAAAATGTCATATAGCATCGGTGTTGTTGGATAGTACTCATTAAATCCATCAAAATGAGAGCCAGGCAGATCTGAGTAACTCATGACGGTATATTGAACATATTCAATATCTGTTGGTAAGCCCAAATCGCCTTCTTCTTCAGAAAACGAATGGTCTAGCCCTAACGCATGCCCAATCTCATGCAAGCCAACAAAGTATCCCATTGCACCGGTTGAAAAGTTATTACCGGTTTGGTCGGGCTGATTTTTGTTAAACCAGATATCGCCGCCCCTGGTGTAAGGGAAAAGGTCACTATACTCATACAAGGATTGGTCAACACTATAAGCATAAGCATAAATCTCTGGTGACATAGAGCCATCGCTGGTGAAGCCAAATCGGATATCGCCGACTGCACTAGGTGTTTCATTGACCTGGATAAAATTAAGGTTGGCCACACTGGCCCAAGCATTTAAAGCTAGCGACATGCCGCTTTGTTGACTGCTGGTGAGTGGCGTGAGCGATACATAGTCAGGTGTGGCTTCTGACATGGGGTCAAGAACGCCATAACCATTAATAAAGTCTTGAGACCAGTATTCGTTACTTCTAGAGGTCGGAAAACTGTAGTAAACAGTGGCAGAGCTGCCAACAGGCCCGCCCCATTTATTGCCCAGCAGTAAAACGTTAACGTAAGAGTTGCTTGAGCTTGAACTAGCGTCAAAGATTGAAATTTCACTGGTGGTATCTGGCGTTGGGGCGGTCATTTCAGCTCAACAGTCGGTTTATAACTAAAATACGAGAGAGTGCCTGTTTTTTAGGCATCCCCTCGTATTACAAAGGCTCAGTCAGGTTGATTCGGCACTAGTCGATTAGCAGGTGATTGTTCTGAGTTAGATAGCCAATCAGTTGCGCTTCATTGCCTGCTGCCGTTTTTGTCGCGGTAAACAGGTTAAGGTTAGATAGAACAATATGTGCATCTTCTTTAGCGTCGTCATAAGTGCCGTTGGCGAATTCTCCTGTTGAGCTAATACGAATATGCGTTGAACCGCTTTCAAAGACAATGTCGATATAGTTTTCGATGTGTGTGTTGTCTATCAGCAGATCTCTCAAGTCCAGCTTATCTTTTTGCGCAATAGAAAAGTCAGTAATGGTATCCGTGTTGCCTGATACATCGCCAGGCGTAGCTAAGTCGCTTGCGGTCCATTTGAATATATCTGCACCCAGGCCGCCTTTTAAGGTGTCATTGCCCAACCCACCAATCAGCGTATCGTTACCCGCGCCACCATCCAGCGTGTCATTGCCCATGCCACCATCAATAATGTTAGCGGCAGCATTGCCAATCAGGGAGTTACTAGTTTCGCTGCCTGTCAGATTGAGTTTGGTTGCGCCAGTTGCCGATGCATCTATGTTCTCAACATGAGACCACGTAATAGCGGTGGAGCCATCCAGTGATAGGGTTGTGGCCTCGGTGAGTGTGACAGCACCACGCAGTTTGATAGTATCACTGCCATCGGTTGTGCTATTAAGCTCGACTACTGTATCTTCAATCGAAAGAATTCCGGCTGTGGCTTTGAGGTCTAGGATGTAAGTATCATCCCCTTCGCCGCCACGCAAGATGTCCACGCCTGCGCCGCCATCAAGGATGTTGTCTTCATCGTTGCCAGTGAGGGTATTAGCGAGCGCATTGCCTGTGAGGTTGAGTTTGGTTGAACCCGTATCGGAAGCATCCAGGTTCTCAAGGTTGGCACCCAGGGTGAGGGTGGTAAAGGTAGTTGGATCAGTAGAACCTCCACGTAAGATCACAGTATCTATACCTGAGCCTGCAACAGCAGTTTCAGTGATGGTATCTTGCAGAGCGACTTTGTAGTTAGCAGGAGCAGTACCGGTACGCACCAGATCGACGATGTAAATATCGTCGCCATTGCCACCGATGAGCTTGTCTACGCCAGCGCCACCATCGAGGATGTTATCGCCTGCATTGCCAGTGATGGTATTTGCCAGCGCATTGCCAGTGCCATTGATATCAACACTGCCGGTAAGCGTCAGGTTTTCGACAAAGTCAGTGAGTTCATAATCGACACTGGCTTTAACGAGGTCAGTACCCCCGTCTACAGCTTCAATCACTTCATCATCTTCTTCATCGACAATATAGGTATCGTTGCCTTTGCCACCCTCCATGCTGTCAGCACCGGCACCGCCATCCAGAATGTTGTTGCCAGCATTACCTGTGATGACGTTATCTAAACCATTGCCAGTGCCATTGATTGCAGCCGTGCCAGTTAATGTCAGGTTTTCGACATAGTCTGAAAGCGTGAAAGTGACGCTGGCCTGAACTAAATCAGTACCCTGATCATCTTGCTCAATCACAGAGTCGTCAATGTTATTAACGACATAAGTATCATCGCCTTCGCCGCCGGTGAGGACATTGGCGGCGGCGTTACCAGTCAGAACGTTGTTCAGGATATTGCCTGTGAGATTCAGTTTGGTTTTACCTGTGGCTGAAGCATCGAGATTTTCAATATCTATCCAGTCACCATCTAAGGTCAGTTCTGTTGCTGAGGTAAGCGTAGCTGCACCACGTAGTTTGATTGTATCGCTACCATTGTTGCTGCCATTGGTTTCGGTGATGGAATCGTCAAAGGTGCTTACATTGGCAGAACTGCCAGTGCCAGAGACTTTGAGGTTAAGGATGTAAGTGTCGTTACCAAGCCCACCGACGAGTGTGTCTGTTCCAGCGCCGCCATCAAGGATGTTGTTAGCATCATTGCCAATGAGAGTATTGGCAAGTGCGTTACCTGTCAGGTTGAGGTTAGTGTCAGCAGTCAATGAAGCATCGAGGTTCTCGAGGTTAGCGCCTAATGTGATTGTGGATGCATTGAGCATACCTGTATAAACGGTACGTAGTTGCACAGTATCAATGCCTGAGTCTGCAACAGCGGTTTCAGTGATGGTATCTTGCAGAGCGACTTTGTAGTTAGCAGGAGCAGTACCAGTACGTACGAGGTCGACGATGTAAGTATCGTCGCCATTGCCACCGATGAGCTTGTCTACGCCAGCGCCACCGTCAAGGATGTTATCGCCTGCATTGCCAGTAATGGTGTTTGCGAGTGCATTGCCGGTACCTTCAAGGGGGTTAGTGCCGCCGTTAGCAGAGCCGTCTGTAAGCGTCAGGTTCTCAACGTTATCGGAGAGCGTAAAGTTGGAGCTGGCCTTAACGAGGTCGATGCCCTCATTAGCTAACTCTGTGACCACATCCAATTCATCGTTTACTATGTAAGTATCGTTACCCTTGCCACCACGCAGGGTGTCAATACCACCTTTACCATCCAGGATATTATTACCTGCATTGCCGGTGATGATATTTGCATCATCATTACCCGTGCCGTTGATAGCCGCGGTACCTAACAGTTCCAGATTCTCGACATTATCACCTAACGTGTAGGTGATACTGGCTTGTATGAGGTCTGTACCTTCGTTTGCTTCTTCGACAACGGAGTCATCGATATTGTTAACGACATAAGTATCATCACCCCCTAGACCTTTTAAGACGTTGGCGGCGGCGTTACCAGTCAGAACGTTGTTCAGGATATTGCCTGTGAGATTCAGTTTGGTTTTACCTGTGGCTGAAGCATCGAGATTCTCAATATCTATCCAGTCACCATCCAAGGTCAGTTCTGTTGCTGAGGTAAGCGTAGCTGCACCACGTAGTTTGATTGTATCGCTACCGTTGGTGATGCCATTGGTTTCTTCGATGGAATCGTCAAAGGTGCTTACATTGGCAGATGCGCCAGTGCCAGAGACTTTGAGGTCAAGGATGTAAGTGTCGTTACCAAGTCCACCGACGAGTGTATCTGCACCAGCGCCGCCATCAAGGATGTTGTTAGCATCATTGCCCGTGAGAGTGTTGGCAAGTGCGTTACCTGTCAGGTTGAGGTTAGTGTCAGCAGTCAATGAGGCGTCGAGGTTCTCAAGGTTAGCACCTAATGTGATTGTGGATGCATTGAGCATGCCTGTATAAGCGGTACGTAGTTGCACAGTATCAATGCCTGAGTCTGCAACAGCAGTTTCAGTGATAGTGTCTTGCAGTGCGACTTTGTAGTTGGCAGGAGCGGTGCCTGTACGCACCAGATCGACGATGTAGGTGTCATTGCCATTGCCACCGATAAGCTTGTCTACGCCAGCGCCACCATCGAGAGAGTCATTTCCAGCACCACCTATGAGTGTATCTAAACCATCACCACCATTAAGAGTGTCGTTGCCAATGCCGCCATCAAGTGTATTGTTACCTTCATTACCCAGGAGTGTTTGATCACCGCTACCCGCTTGAATTGAAAAATTCCCAGAGAGATTGCTGCTAATATAATTAAATAAATTTGTTAGGTCAGAGTTAGATTGAAAATCAGAAAGTTGATCAAATGTTAACGCACTTAAAGACATGCCACTAAACGATAATGAGTTGCCATTTGCGTCAGATAGAGAAAAATCTGACACTGTGCCGCCAATAATATCTACATCGGCATTAACTGAAATATTGCCTTTTACACTGTAGGAAAAATCGTCATTGACGACGGACATCTGCGTTAATGTGCCGCCGGTTATATCTGCTGAATAACTACTAACATTTAATCTTCCAACATATTGAATTGACTCATTATTTGTTTTTGATTGATATGTAAAAGATGAGTAGTATCCAGTGTAGTATCCAGTGTAATAATTTAACGATACATTCCCGGCAACTTTGAAAGATCCCGTACTTGAATTGCTAAAATCAACAGAAGTCACTGTGATTATCGGGGAATCATCTACAAAGTGATTGCCTCTAATGACAATTTGATTGCCATTATTATCGTAACCGGTTACTCGGGTGTTGTTGCCGCTGGTCGGAGTGATTGAGTCGAGGTCAAAATTATTTAAAAAGGTGGTTGGTGTGTTAAAGGCACTAGATATCGCGGTATCCAAAGCTCCCAAATCTAACTCTTCTAAGCTGTTGTATTGTAATTTCATAATTATGGTTGTTAGTATTGTTATTTAAAGTAAAGAGACACTACATTGAAAGCAATCAAAGTTCAAGTGTGTAATTTGATAATTTTATGAAATTGGGATGTTTTCATATATAGCTCTTTAGGGCATGAACAAGTTGTATTAAAGTGATTGTTTAAAATAAAGAAAGTCGTAATTTAAATGTTGGAAAAATTATTAGCCGCAGTGGCAACCTGGATCATTACTGTCATCTCCACCATGGGCTACGGCGGCATTGTGTTGTTGATGGCGATTGAGTCTGCCTGTATCCCTTTACCTTCTGAAATCATCATGCCGTTTGCCGGGTTTTTGGTGACTAAAGGCGAAATGACCTTATGGGGCATTGCGCTGGCGGGGGCGATTGGTTGTGTAGTGGGCTCGATTCCGGCGTATTATCTGGGCATGTACGGTGGTCGCCCATTGGTAGAGAAATTTGGCAAATATGTGTTGATCAGCAAAAAAGACCTTGATATGGCAGACCGCTGGTTTGCGCAGCATGGTGAAATTATTATTTTTATTGCCCGCTTATTACCGGCCGTGCGTACGTTTATTGCATTCCCTGCCGGTGTGGCGCGCATGAACATGACGCGCTTTGTGGCATATACCTTTGTGGGGTCGTTGATTTGGTGCTTTGTGCTGGGCTATGTGGGCATGAAGGCAGGCGAGCATTGGGAGGATTTAAAAGTCTACTTTCATGAGTCGCATTATGTGATCGCCGCGCTGGGCGTAGCATTTTTAGCCTGGTATGTGCGTAGACACTTTAAGAACGAGGCAGAGTAATCAGTCAGTTTTCAAACAATCACAAAGGTTCTGTGGGGAATGAGAACCGGCAACCTTGCTGTTGTAGGTAACAAGGTGTGAAAAATAAAAAGGCCGTTAACCGGCTTTTTTATTTTGGTAGCGTATCAAACATCATTTTTAGGCGAGCATGGTTTCTGCTTCTGAGCTGTCAGCTTGATCATCATCGGCAGCGGCTACAATCGCTGACAGGTTGGGGTTTGCATGTGCAATCAGACGTACTTCGGTTGCATCATCTATAGTGGCGTTGGCGGCCATACTTGCCAACATAAGTGCACTGCAAGCGAATACCTTTGATAATACAGATTTCATTCATCACCCCACTGAGTTTAGTTTGTAACCAGACTGTATCAAAGCTAGGCAAGTGATTTAAATAGCTCTTTAAGGCCAATGCTTGAGCTGTTTAAATGTGGTGTTCTGTAGTAGACATATAAGCGCACTCAGTGCGAACTCACTTCCAGGTCACCAACTGCGGCAACGCTCTACGCGTTTTCGCCCTTGGCTCGTGTTTGCGATAGCCAAAGGCGACCATATACGCCAGGCCATATTCTTGCAGGTTGACGCCAAATTGTTCAGCCAGCAGGGCATCAGTTTCTTTTTGTTTAAAGCCTTCAATCGGGCAGCTATCGATGCCACGCATGGCGGCGACTGTCATCATATTGGCCAGTGGGATGTAGCATTGTTTGCTGGCCCAGTCGAACAGTTTTCGTTCGTCACTGAGGTCAAAATCAGATTGCTGGAACTGCGTGTAAAAGCCCAGGCGCATATCGGCCACTTCTTGCGGGTGATGTTGTACCTCACGCATAAACTGTGGCAAATAAGGGCCTTTGGGATCTAAAAATGGTGATTTCATGGCTAGGCAAAGTACAAAGTGACTGGCTGTATCCAGCTTGAGTGGTGCACCCCAGGCATGCTGCTTGAGGCTTTCGCGTAGCGCCTTGTCTTGCACCACAATAAAGTGCCAGGGCTCGAAGCCGAATGAGCTTGGCGAGAGGCGGGCGGCTTCCAGAATAAATTCAAATTCTTCGGCAGGAATATGCTTGCTGGCATCAAACTCTTTGCAGGCATGGCGAAAGTTAAATGCGTCTAAAATGGCTTGTTTTTCTATCATGAATGACTCCTGTCGATGTGTGCTTTTACGATTGCCTGGTATTCACGTAGCTGACAAAGATCGCCGAAGTCATGACCAGTAAAAATTGAATCGTGTATAAGAGATGAAAGTCATCTAAATTCACAGCAGATTTAACCAGAATAGAGACGGTAATGGCAACACCTAGTACGGTGCCAATCTGGCGGATAGCCTGATTAATGGCACTGCCAATCGCATAGTCTTTTTGTGGTAAGTCATGTACTGCGGCGCCTGAGAGTGAAGGCATCACCAGCCCGACGCCGATGCCTGAGATGAGTTGTCCTGGCAGGCAGGCCCACAGGTAATCCGGGATCGCGGTGATTTCACTTAAATACCAGATTGAGCTGATAGAAAAAATCAGGCAGCCTGCAACCAGCACCATCTTGTGCCCATAACGAGAGGCAATTCTGCCACCCATCAGCGCGGTGGGAACGACCGTTGCAGGGCCGACCATCATGGCCAGGCCAGCTTGCGGCAAGCTGTAGCCCCAAATTTTTGTCATCAGAAAAAAGAACGAAAAAAACATGGTGGCAAAGGCCGTTGAAAAGAACAAGGCAGCAATATTCACTGCGCGGTAGGTGCGGTTTTGGAATAGCTTGAGATCAACCAGCGGATTGCTTGTATTTTTGCACCAGTACACAAATAGCAGCAGCAAGCCCAGGCCTGAGCCGCCCATTAGCAGTGGAATATGTGGTTGGTTTAAATAGTGTTTATATTCAATGAGGCTGCTGGTGATGGCAGCAATCGCTGCAATAATCAGCAACATGCCCATCAGGTCAAATCGCAGGCGGCTGGCAGGATTGCTGGATTCGTTGAGTGTTTTGATGCCCATGAACAGGCAATAAATCCCCAGTGGGGCATTGATATAAAATGCCCATTGCCAGCCCCAGGCGTCGATAATCCAGGCACCAAGTGCTGGACCCAATGCGGCAGCTAATGCGCCAATGGCGCCCCATCCACCGACGACGATGGCGCGCTTGTCTTTACTGAATGCCTCTAAAATCAGCGAGAGTGCCGCTGGGCCTAAAAAGGACGCCCCTATGGCCTGAATGACCCTGGCTGCAATCAGGGTATGGATATTGGGTGACAATCCACATAAGACGGAAGCCAGAATAAACAGCGCGACACCCATCATAAAGATACGTTTACGGCCATACCTGTCCGCCAGGCCGCCTGCCGGGATCAGGCAGGTGGCGTAAACGATGGTATAGGCATTCATCACCCAGGCGATGCTGGCCGGGTTAGCTTCAGGAAAGCTTTTGGCAATACTGTGAAAAGCGACATATAACACGGTAGTGTCTATGGACACCAAAAATGTCGCTAGGCTCGCGATATGAAAGACCAGCCATGGGCTTACACGACGTATTGCTAGGTGATGTTCAAGTGGGTGCATGTTATTCATCGTGTGGATGGCCATAAATCAATGACTTGTTCGACCAGTTGCAGCATGTCCTCTTTGCTCGAGCCATTGATCGCTTGCAGCGATAAGCCTTTATGTAAGGTGACGACATAGAGCGCCAGGCGTTGGCTATCGACAGTTGCTTTAAGCTCGCCGTCTGCTTTGGCTTGCTCAAAGCGCGCGATGAGTTTTTGCTGATGCTGTTGTAGCCCGGCCACCAGTTTTTGCTGGATACCTACTTTTTGTAATGCCTCACTGGCCGTGCTCATCACCACCAGACAACCGGCAGGCGATTCGTTATAAAACAGGAGCTCGATGGATTTCACTAATAACATCCTGACCAATGATTGCGTGGTGGGCTCTTCAAACACCGCATGAAAATAGGCGGTTGGCCCTGAGGTATAAGCATGCAACACCTCTAAAAAAAGTTGTTCTTTATTACCAAAGGCCGCATACAGGCTGGGCTTGTTCACATTGAGTGCGGTGGTCAGGTCATCCAGTGACGTGTTGTCGAAGCCTTTCTTTCTGAATAGATCAAGCGCAATGCTCAGTGCCTGGTCTTTATCAAAGCTTCTTGGCCTGCCTCGAGGTCTTTTAGGAGAAATGTTACTCATGAAAATTTCCCTCAATTTAATATATACCAAATGGTACAAAAATATATTGACAATAGCAATAGTCCTGCTTTAAATTATTTGTACCAATCGGTAAATAATTTAATTTTTAAGGAAAACACAACATGAACAGACTGAAATCACTGCTCGGCAAAGTCTTTATTTTTCATTCACTCTTGAGCTTGGGTATGGTCGAAGCGAGTGCTGGTAGCGCTAATGCAGGGCTGGCTACAGCGCCTAACCAGACAGTCGAAGCCAATGGCATTCAATTTTCATATCGTAGTATTGGCAATAAAAGCGGTACGCCCATCGTCTTGTTGCAGCACTTCACCGGCACCATGGATTACTGGGATCCTGCCGTGGTAGATGGGTTGGCCAAAACGCATCAAGTCATTGTGTTTAACAATACCGGCATGGGGCACAGCTCTGGCAAGGTGGCAGACAATATTGCGCAAATGACCACAGATGCGTATGCGTTTATTGCTGCCTTGGGTTATCGCCAGGTCGATTTGTTAGGATTTTCTATGGGTGGATTTATTGCGCAAGAGTTGGCCGCCGCGCATCCAGATAATATCCGCAAAGTGGTCCTGGTGGGTACATCTAACAAGGGCGGTGGTGAGCATTTGATGAAGGTGCTGGGCGAAGCGTTCTCGCAGAACCTGCCGGACCCAAGGTTATATTTATTCTTCACGCAAACGGCCTATAGCCAGCAAGCGGGTAAAGCATTTCTTGCACGATCCAGTGTGCGCAAAGACCGTGATCCTGAAATCTCGAAAGACGATATGAATTCACATGCCAAGGCGTTGATTACCTGGGCGAATACCCCTGATGTCGAATTCAGTTTGCTTAAGGCAATTAAGCAGCCAGTGCTCATTGTGCAAGGTTCTCAAGATGAGATGTTGATCACGGATAACTCGATTACTTTGTACAAGCATCTGCCAAATGCACAATTGGTGCTATACCCAGATTCTGCACATGGTTCTTTGTTTCAATATCCGGCAGACTTTGTCGCTAAGGTATATCAGTTTCTGAATTAAAGTGTCATCACGTGGCCAGGGGAGGGTATCCCCTGGCTCGGCTGGTTACTTACCCAAAGCGTTTCAACACAATGCTGGCATTGACGCCGCCAAATCCAAAGCCGTTGCTAATGGCGTATTGAATCGCCAAAGGCTGCGATTTGAACTGCACAAAGTTAAGGCCAACTGCTTGCGTATCTGGATTAGCCAGATTCAAATTGTAAGGCGCTATCTGATCCCTGACTGACAGCGCGGTGAAAATTGCTTCAATCCCGCCAGCGGCACCTAACAAATGTCCGGTAGATGACTTGGTTGAGGTAATCGCAACAGGGCTTTGCTCGCCAAATACGGCTTTAATCGCCCGCAGTTCGCCAGCATCGCCAACCGGCGTAGAGGTGGCATGTGCATTGAGGTGCTGAATATCGTCTGGTTCGATATTAGCCATGGCAATGGCTGCTTGCATGGCGCGTTTTGCACCATCGCCATCTTCAGGCCCAGCCGTAATATGGTAGGCGTCTGAAGAGGTGCCATAGCCTACGAGCTCGGCGATGGGTGTGGCCCCTCGTGCCATGGCGTGGCTGAGCTTTTCTATCACTAACATGCCCGCACCTTCTCCCATGACAAAGCCATCCCGTTGGCTATCAAAAGGGCGTGATGCTTGTGCTGGCGTCTCATTAAAGGCCGATGACAATGCTTTTGCTGCGGCAAAGCCACCCAGGCTGACTAAGTCAATACACGCTTCTGCACCACCACAGAGAGCAATATCGGCTTCACCTGAGCGGATAAGCCTCGCTGCATCGCCAATGGCCTGAACGCCTGCAGCACACGCGGTCACAGGCGCACCTATCGGCCCTTTAAAACCATGACGAATCGAGACGTGGCCTGCGGCCAGATTGACCAGAAACGATGGCACGGTAAAAGGCGATAACCTGGCAACGCCTTTGTTGTCAGTGGTGCGCACCGCTTGCGCAATGGCAGGAAAGCCGCCGATCCCGGAGGCAATAACGGTGGCCGTTCTTGCTTGCTCTTTATCTGTCTGCGGCGTCCATCTGGCTTGCTTGATTGCCTCTTCGGCCGCAACGATGGCAAATTGGATAAAGCGATCCATTTTCTTAAGTTCTTTAAACGCAATCACCTCTTCAGGGGCAAAGCCGCCATTAGCATCCTCTGCTTTGGTTGGCACCAGGCCTGCAATTTTAGTGCTCAGGCTGTCAGCGATGTCGGCCGATAGCTTTTTGATTCCCGATTGGCCGTTCAACAAACGCTGCCAGACCAGCTCAACGCCACAGCCTAAAGGGGAAACGATCCCCATGCCCGTAATCACAATTCTTTCCATAAGTTCTCTACACTGATAACCATTTATAATGGTTACTTTCAATATCGAAGTAACTATCTTACAGTAACTTTCATAATAAAAGTTAATTGGTGATCAAATGAAAAATAAAAGTCTTTTGGATATGCCTTGCCCGATTGCCAAAAGTTTGGAGCATGTGGGGGAGTGGTGGAATATTTTAATTTTGCGAGAGGCTTTGCTGGGTGTTTGCCGGTTTGATGATTTTCAGAGTCACCTAGGAATTGCTACCAGCACACTGGCTAAACGTTTAAATGCAATGGTTGAGTCTGGTTTGCTGGAAAGGCGGCAGTATTGCGAAAAGCCGCCAAGAGATGAATATGTGATCACACAACAAGGGCTGGACTTTAGGCCGGTGTTACTGACGATCATGCAATGGGGCAACAAGTATTACGCCGACGGTGAACCCACGATTCAATTAGTCGACACTCACACCAATCAAGCCGTGGATTTAATGTTGGTGGATAGAAATACAAACATGGAAATCGACCCACAGCGGCACAGGTCTCAAGCAGGGCCTGCGGCTGACGAATTGATTAAAGCCCGTTTTAAGCGATAACTTGGGATTGCCTCTATATGGCGTTTAGGCGTCAACAAGTACCAATTGACCAACACTTAAAAACATAATCGCTGTTTTTACTGGCAGGTCATCTTGCTTGAATAATTGCGCATAGTGGGTGAGTTGCATCTTAAAACTCGCCGCCAATAAGTGCAGGTCGTCGCTCTTTGTGACGGGTGCAGATTTATAGTCAATAATCCAACGCACGCCCTCTGCAACAAAGGTACGGTCTATGACCTTTTTACCTTCGCTGAGTTGCTCAATCGCCAGTTCTGAGGCGGCTTGCGCATGTGGCTGTAACACCCAGCGGCCATCCTCGGATTGCAAGGTGGTGGTTAATAATTGAGCGACATGGCTGGCGCCCTGGCTCGCTTCGCTGTCACTATAGCCTTGCTGTTTAAACCAGCGTTGCATGGGCTGTTGCAGCGACAAAAATGCATGTTGTTCATGCGTCTGCCAGGTAGCCAAGCCTTGTTCGGCGATGAGTTGCAAATAAAGGTGGGCGAGGGTGCCGATGTCGGCTTCCAGCCGGGCGACGCTATTGTCTTCTGCTATGGCTTGATAACCCGTGTGCGTGTCGAGTTGTGTGGCCTGCAATAGCGCTGGTGTGCTGGCGACGGTTAAGCGAATCAGCTGGGGCACAAACTGGCGGATATCGGCTTCTTGTTGCGCGCTGGGGTAACGGCTGACAATATCATGCTCGCTAGTAAACCACTGCTGCACGGCAGGCCATAACAAATGCAGAAAACTGTTTTTACGCGCTTGTGGTTCGCCGCTTTTGTCAGGTTTGGCGGCGCCCAGTAAGTGTAGTTGTCGTTCGGCGCGCGTGGCGGCGACATACAGCACGCGGGCGTCTTCATAGGCGGCACGGGTTTTGTCGAGGTCGTTTAAGTAGTCATAAGTGGTGACGCTGGTTTGCTGGCGTTTGAGCGCCGTAGGCACAAACGGCGCGGCCACCAGTTCAGTGTGGCCATCCTCCATGGGGACTTCTTCCCAGATCACCAGCTTGGCGTCATCGGGCGGATTGCTGCCATCTAGGCCAGGCAAAATCACGGTGTCAAACTCCAGCCCTTTGGATTTATGAATCGTCATGAATTGCAAGCTGGCATCGGCTTTGGCATCAGGCGCGGCATACAGTTTTTGCACATCGTCTGCCAATGCTTGCGGGTTAAACTGGCCGTGTTGCTCCAGTGCGGCAATGCGGGCAAAAAAGGCCTGCACGTCCTGCACGTCGCTTTCGTTCCACAGGCAATTGGCACCGCCCAACCGCAGCCAGGTGTTGTGCACCCAGCGGCTAACCGTGCTACGGCCACGCCACTGCAATGCAGTTTGCATGACTTCGCGCACATGGCGGGCGCGGGTTTGGCCATCAGCACTTAAGCGGGCAAAAATAGCCTCGTCTGCCAGTAGGCTTAACACGCTGCGCTGGCCATCCTGGCCGATGAGGGCATGCATATCGGCCAGTGTCAGGCCGCACCAGGGCGCACGCAGCAGCGCCAGCCAGTGCACGCGATCGGCGCGTTGATGCAGCGCATGCGTGAGCGTGAGCAAGTCTTGCACAATCTGCCGATTCGCCAACTCTTCAATCTCAACGGCCTGAAAACTCAGCTCAGCATGGTTACGGCGCATTTCTGTCACCAAGGCATGCAAGTGTTTGCGCGCCCGCACCAGCACGGCGATGGTGGCGTCAGGTTTGTCGGCACGTGTTTGCTGGATGATGCGGATGATCTGCTCGGCCTCGAGGTGGCGGATATCGGCGGGTTCTTCGTCTTCGCTACTCACGGGGATGATGAGCGGATGCACAAACACGCCTGCACCCGTGGCCTCGGCCCGGGTGGCGACAAATGGCCGGTAAGCAATCGCGCCTTGCTGTGGCGCATCGCTTGCAGGCAGCATGCCTTGAAAGGTCTGGTTGATCCACGCAACCACCGGCGGGCAAGAGCGGTTGTTGCGCCATAGTTTGAGCGGTGTCAGTGCAATATCGGCAATGCCATGCAACGCGGCATTGAGGAACAGGCCGACATTGGCTTTACGGAAACGATAAATCGACTGCATGGGGTCGCCCACGGCAAATAGTGTGCGGCCATCGCCCGGTTGCCAGCCGCGTGTCAGCGCCTTGAGCAGGTCGATCTGCATCGGGCTGGTATCCTGAAACTCGTCGACCAGTAAATGCTGGATACGATAATCCAATCGCATGGCCAACTCGGTGGCTTCATCGCCTTCTTGCAGTGCCTGGAACGCACGTTGGGATATTTCGACAAAATCGACTTCATTTTTCGCCTGGAAGCACAGCCATAATTGCGCGGCGGCAATGTTCAGCAACTGGCTCAGTGCCTGAATCATGGCATCGTTTGCGCCATCGACATCCGGTAACAGGCGAATGCGCGCCAGGGTGAGCTCGCTGTCACTGTGTTGCGCCAGTCCGCTCAATATATCGTTGAGCGCTTCTTTGTAGGGCTTGGCCTCGTCGGTCGCTGCTAAGCCCATGTTCTTATCCAGCCGCTTGCGCAAGCCACCGCTACTGGTGAGTAGCAGCTCAGTCAGCGCCCGCCAGTCCGGTAAATCTTCTATGTTGGCAGTCAATGGCGTTTGCCAGTCCAGCAGGGCGCTTAAAGTATGTTCGGGCGGCAACTGGCTGGCGGCGTAGCGTGCAATCGGCATCAGTGATTGTTGCAGGCGGGCAGGGAGTGCTGTTAGTGCTGCTTGTAACTCACTTTCTATCAGGTATACCAGTGCAACCTGTGCTTGCGCATGGTGCGCACTGTCATGGTTTGGGAGTTGACTTAAATGCAGCCATTGCTCGCGCTTGGCCAGCATCGACATCAGCAGGGTTTCCAGCCTGGCCTGGTCGTTATCCATATAGCGCAGCACGCGGCGCACCGGTTCCCCGAGGCTGTCTTCATCCATGGTTTGCAGCGCCAGCCCAGCCGCTTCACGGTAATAGGCCCAGGCATCTTCAGTCACCGCCGGTTGGGTGCCAAAGCGGCTCAATAAAGGCATTTGTCGCGCCAGGTTGGCACACAGCGAATCAATGGTGTAAATACGCAGGCGTGCCGGGCTTTCCAGCAAATGCCATTGCAACTCAGCTGAGCGGCGTAAAGCTTGCTGGCCTAGCGCATAAGTGATTTGCTTGTGCGGTGCTTGCGGCGGCACGCCAGAGGCTGCCAGCAACAGGCTATCGAGGATACGCGCCCGCATTTCCGACGCGGCCTTGTTGGTAAAGGTGATGGCGATAATTTCTTCTGGCGCCTGTACGGTTTGCATCAGCTTGAGAAATCGCTGCGTTAATAACTCGGTTTTACCCGCGCCCGCCGGGGCCTCGACAATAAAGGATGCCACGTCCAACGCCCGTTCACGGTTGGCAGCATCCAGCACCAAAGCTTGCTGAAAGTCAGCCTCAGTCATTTTCATGCGGCACCTCCAGCCTGAAGGTGCTCAAACTGTAACTGACGCTCGGGCAGGCGCAACAAGGGCAACACATCACAATAGCCCAGGTCTTGCTCTGACTCAAACACCACGGCGGCTTCACCGGCCTTGAGCGCTTGTGCCGTACGGGTGATTTGGTTGTGCCAATGTGTGAGTACAGATGGCCAGTCAGGGAACTGCACAGGGTCAAACAATTTATTTTTTTCGTGGTTAAAGGCTTTGATGCCAGGCACGATGTCATCTTCGGCAGCAACGCCCGCAAAACCGCCATCCGTCAGTCTTAGCTTGCCAAAACAGACGGCGGCAATGTCGGCATCTTGTAATAAGAAGGCGGCGTAAATCGGCAATTGTGGTTCGCTGATTTTGTCCGACGCCCAGTTTTTAAAGTCAGGCATGCTGCCGGTTTTGTAATCCACCACCACCAGCCGACCATCGTTCAGGGTGTCGACGCGGTCAATCACCAGTTTAACCTGTATGCCCTCAATCAGCGGTTTATAGACTTGTTCGACTGAAGTCACGGTAAACGCTTGCGGACGCTCGCGTTCGACTTCCCATAACCAGGTCAGCGCCAGTTTACTCAGGCGTTCGGCTTCCAGTTGGCAAAACACGGCCGAAAACGGTTGGGCGAATTCGGTATTAAAGGCGGCGATGACGTCATTAGCTATCTGGTCGAGTTGGTTTTTTAATGCGTCTATGTTGACAACTTGCCAGTCCAGCGTCGCTTGCTGTGACCAGAAGGCCGCCAGCACGCGGTGTATGAGGTCGCCACGCTGCATGGCATCCAGGCCATTGTGCGGCGTTTCCAGTTTGCGTGCCTTGAGGCGGTATTGGTAAAACGCCCAGGCTGGGCACAGTGCTTGTGCACGCAGCAAGCCGGTGCCGCCACTGATATGCTCGCCTTCCTGAACGGGCGGTGCCTGGTGGTCATCCAGCCATTGCCAGTCTTGTGTACTATGGCGCGCCAGGGTTTCGGCCAGGGTGGCCGCACCTGCTGTGGCGCTTGCTTCCGGAATGGCCAGAATCAGCGGACTCATGCGCAGCAAACGGTCGCCATCCTGGCGTGCGAATGAAAAAATGACTTCTTTGGCCGACCGTAGCAGGCGTCGGTGAATCTGACTGGCAAACGCGATTTGTACTTCGCTGCTGGCATTGGGAGTGCCTGCCTGCCGCTGCAACTCGGCCGGAATCAGCGCATTGGTGCGTGACAGTGGCGGCCATACATGGTCGTTCATGCCCATCACCCAGATGCCGTCTAGCGGTTGCGCGCTGGCTTCCAGCATCCCCATGACCGTGATATTGGGTAGTCGCACGGTTTGCGGCTGGAAGATTTGCGCCTGGCACAGTTGCGACAGCCTGTGCAGGGCACTCATGGCGTCGATAGTGCCTAACCAGCCGTCTAGCGTCGCCAGTTGCGTCAACACCGCTTTAAACTTGGTCTGGCATTGATGCTCATGGCTGGATAAGCCACGTTCACCAGGCCAATGGGTGGTGACAAGTAACTCGGTAAAGCTGTTCGCCCAGGCAGACGGTAATTGTTTACGGGGTGTTTGTTTGGCCTGCGTCAACAAGGCGCTTAAATCGGCATGTAGCGCTGGGCTGGTAATCGGATATTCGTCTTGCTGTTTGCGCGCCACAAAGCGGGCAAAGGTATGCGCGCTGACTTGCAGCGGTAACTGGCGGCGCATCTCGGCATCAAGCGCTGCGCGAGCATCTGCCTCATAGAGCGCTTGCGACCAGTAAATGTCGGCCAGCCAGGCAGACAACTCAGCCTGTGGCAACGGGCTGGCCTGAAAGGCTAGCCGCAGCATATTGAGTGCGCACTGTACCAGCGGCCAGCGGCTCAACGGCAGCCCTAATGAAAACTCGTAGCAACGCGGCGTTTCGGCCTGTGCCGGATGCAGCGCCTCTGGGTGAAAAGTGTCATCTAGCAGGTTGGCCAGTGTTTCGCGCTGGGTATTGAGGTCGGGCACCACAATCGCCAGTGTGGCTTGCGGGTTAGTGCTTAATTGTTGCTGCGCCCAGTGCACGGCGGCGCGCATTTCGTCCATTGCCTCAGCAAAGGCCATGCGCTGCGTGTGTTGTACAGGCACGCTATTGTCAAAGGTGGTGATCTCTACATGGCTTGTTTGCAGGGTGTTTATCAAGGTCTGTACATGCGGGTTGATGCGATCAAATCCGGCCAGTTGTATGCTTGCAGGCAAAGGCAGTGCATGTTCACGTAATTGCTCCAATTGCCAGGTTTGATAACGTACGCCTTCCAGGTAGCCGCTTTGTTTGCATAAGGCTTGGAAATGTTGCCGCCACTGCAAAAATTGGCGTGTTTCTTCACTGGCTGTCGCCATGTCCAAGCTGATGTTCCACTCGATCAGATAACGGTTGGCCTCCATCGCGGCACTGGCCAGGCCGTTGGTATTAAATAAATCCAGCGCCTGGTGCTGGCGCAAGCTATGCTGAATCGCCTGCTCCCATAGCAAGGCCTCTTGTGTGGGTGACAGCATGCCTAGCGGCGCCTGAGCGACATCAATCTGCCCGCACAACATGGCATGTTCTATGCGCTGGTTGAGCCAGTCTTGCAATGGAAACACTTGTGGCGCCTGCCATTGTGACAGGCCTTGTTGCTGATAAGCTTGTTGCAACCATTGCCGGATGCCTTGCGCCAGGCGTGCTGACGCACACAAAATCACAGTGCCTGAATCAGAAAGGTCATGGGTGGAGGTCATGGTTTAAAGCAAGCAGGAATTATTATCGTCAGCGCAACATTTTATAAGATAATGCGATAAATAAACGATAAAAAACTTGTGGAGTAGTGACATGTCGGCCTTTGCCAAATTTTTAAAATGGTTTTTCTTAATCATTCTACTGCCGGTGGTGTTGCTGGGTCTCTATACCTGGGGCAGCCTGAGCTGGGTATATTCTGATGGCGAACGCATAGGGTATGTACAGAAACTGGCCCACAAAGGCTGGGTGTGCAAAACCTGGGAGGGCGAGCTGGTGCTGGTCACCGTGCCTGGCACTCAAGCCGAAAAGTTTTACTTTACGGTACGTGATCCGGCGGTGATTACCAAGGTCAACCAACTGTCTGGCGAGCGTGTGCGCTTGCTCTACAAAGAGCACAAAGGCGTGCCATCGAGTTGTTTTGGTGAGACTAGCCACTACGTGTATGACATAGATGAAGTAAAAGAAGACTGACTGCAGGCGTTGTTGCGGTGTCATTATTTGTCGTTGCCAGTTTTATTCAGGCGTGTTGCTGGCGGGTAGAGCGCTTGCCACTGCCTGGTGAGTCAGTGGCTTCGACGGCTATTTGTAGTGAGCCAGGTGGCAAGGGCTTTAATGTGGCCATCGCTGCCAGCCGGTTGGGCGCACCAGTGTCACTGCTGGTTGGCCTGGGTGAGGATGCCGCAGCGGATGCTGCATTAGATGTGCTGCAACAGCATGCGATTGCGCCCATTTATGCTTATCGGCTAGCTGCGCAGTCAGGCCATGGTGCTGGGTTTGTCGCTGCTGATGGGGCCAATATGATCAGCGTCTATCTGGGCCCGAATCAATTGTTAAATGCGACACATGTCGCTGATGCCCAACCAGCTATACAGTCAGCAACCTTGGTGTATGCACAGTTTGAAACGTCATTGCCGGCGATTCAAAGTAGCTTTGACCTCGCCAGGCAAGCCGGGCGGCAGACGGTGCTCAATCCTTCTCCCTGGCAGCCGATTCCGCAGGCACTGCTGTTACAAACGACGATCCTGATACTGAATCAACACGAAGCCGCGCACTTGCTGGCATGGTCTGCCGAGCAACTGCCAACTGCGCCTGATATTGCCTTGCCTGCTTTAAAACAAGCCATGCGCCAGTTTTACCAAGCGTGGCCAGGCGCCTTACTGGTGGTGACATTGGGGGCGTTGGGCAGCGTTGCCATGACGCACACGGGGGCGTGGATTGTGTCGCCCGTCTTCGCTGTGAATGCAATAGATACACTGGGTGCCGGGGATGCTTTTTCTGCGGGCTTGTGCGTGGCGTTACTGCGGGGCGAAGCGTTACAACCAGCGCTTGCGTTTGCGAATGCTTGTGGGGCATGCGTGGTGCAAAAACCAGGCGTGCTGGCTGCCTTACCAGATGCGCTTGCTGTCGCTGCATTACACACTAAATGCAGCGCTACACCTCTAGTTTGATGCGATAGGTATAGGCGTCACCGCGAAAAGTCCCTTCAACGTATTCCACCAGCTGTTGCTGTTGCGAATACGATTTACGCTTGAGTAGCAAACAAGGGCTGCTTTGCTTAAAGTCAAACACGCGCGACTCTTCATCGTTACTCATGACTGCCTCAATTGACTGTTCTGCCCAACTTAGCTTGATCGCACAATGCTGCTCAAGGTAGTGGTAAACCGATCCTGAGAGGTCCCAATCGGCCAAGGCCGGCGCCAGTGTCAGGTCATACCAGGCCACTTCACGCGTCATCGGCACGTCATTGCCGAGCCGAATTCTCACCAGGCGTAAAAAGGTCGAGGTCGATGGCCGCTGAAAAATAGAGGCAATGGTGCGGTCGCACATCACGGCATGGGAGACGATATTGGCTGAGGCGGTGATGCCAACTTCGCGCATTTCTTCAGTAAAGCCTTTTAATTTGCCAAGTGCAGGGCAAATCTTTGGTGCCGCTTTGACCAAGGTGCCCGCGCGGCCATCGCTATCAATCTGCCCACTGGCACGTAAATCTTCATAGCAGCGGCGCACCGTTGTCCGGCTCAGGTTCAACGCCTCGGCCAACATGCGTTCTGAAGGCAGGCCGCTGCCATTTTCAATGGCACCACTTTCAATCAGGGTCAGGATATTGCGTTTGAGTTGCTGGTAATAAGGCTCAGACGTTTTTTCACTGACTTTAAGCCGCGCAATCAATTCATCGTAATCGTGCATCATGCTTGCATTATAAAACGACAAACCAATTGATGCGAATGTATGGAAGGTGCGTTCACCTGCTGGCGTTCATATCCAGCGCACGCTTTTATTGTTAATTTAATTTATCTTTGATTAATTATTTTATTGCGTTTTAATCGCCTTTATGAAACCATAATAATGCCAAAAAAATACCATAAAGGGAGAAGTGTCATGACTGAAATTGAACAAAAGTATCAAGCGCTGGGCGGTGAGCAGGGCCTGTTGGGCCGTGCGGTGAGTAGTGAGCAAGCCACGCCTAGCGGCTTGGGTAGTTTTCAGGACTTTGAACACGGCATGATTTTTTATCATCCAGATTTCGGCGCGCATGTCCTGTCTGCACAGGTAGAGACCAAGTGGAAATCAGCCATGTTGGCCAACGATATCGTGACAGGGACGCAGCAGGCGATTCGCGATTACATCGGCTTTCCCATCTCGGATACAACGCGTACAGGTGAGCAAGGGGAGCTATGTTATTTTGAGCGCGGTATGATTGTCGTGCGCCCTGGCGGCCAGGCCTGGGTGATTTATGGCGAGATTTATCTGGCCTACCGCATGCAGGCGGATGTTCAGGGTTTTGTTGGCTTTCCGCGCAGTGATGTTCAGCCCAGCGATGCCGGTGGTCTCCGCGCCAGCTTTGACGGCGCAGATCTCTTTTGGCACCCGTCAACGGGGGCCTTTGAAGTGCATGGAGATATTTTGCAGAAATATCGGGCGCTGGGTGCGACCCAATCCTTGCTAGGGTATCCGATCAGCGATGAAACCAGTTTATTCAAAGGCACGCAGCAGATTGGGCGCGCCAGCCAGTTTCAGTTTGGCACCATCTACTGGAGTGCGGAGACGGGTGCGTTTGAAATGCATGGCGATTTGTTAAAAGCCTATCAAGCGCAGCATCAGGGGCCTGCCGGGCCGTTGGGGTTCCCTATTTCGGATGAAACACGCTCACCAAATGATGTGTGCCGGTTTCACAATTTTCAGCATGGCATTTTGGTCTGGCAGGCGGCTAATCGGCAAGTCAGTTTAGTCACACATTTGAAGCTGGTGGTGACACGACTGGAAACCGATGAAGATAATGATGATTTGATGGTCCGGACGCAGGTGGTAATGGATCATTTGCATGGTCAGCAAAAAGTATTTGAAAAGCAGTTTGGCGAGTATTCCAATCAGGGAACGAAAACCTTTGCCAATCCAGAGCAGGGCTTTGTCTGCGATTGCCCGGTCAATGACGGCAACGTGATCGTGACTGTCAATATGCAGGCCTATGATATAGACGGTGGGTTTAACGGAGCTGATGACCTGATTGCACAGTTCAACAAGTCGTTTGGCATAGAAACTTTGTGGGATAGTTCTTTTAGCGACTTGCAAGGCAACAATTTAAGCACTTTTTATAATGGCCCGGATGGCAAGTTCCGCGCTAGTTTTACGATTTTTACCGATCATGTGCTGGTCGATCCGACCAATAGCGACCACTTTAGGCAAAACCTGTTCTGGAGCTTTAAAAACCCTAAAATTGCCAAGCTGAGTTTTGAAACCTGTGCCGCTACTTTTAGCGATCTGGAGGCAGACGATAGCTGGATTTTTCATCCGTTTAACCGGGCTTTTTATGAAACCGTGTATAAAGGCGCCGCCAAAACCGGCACTTGTTTTGGCATGTGCCTAGAGGCCATATATGCCTTGAAAGGGGTCTCTAGCTCGCGGCCGTTTATCTCGCAATATGCCTTCGATGCACAACGTACCCAGGATATCTCGGTCAAGTTTGGCTATCAGTTAGGCGGCAGCCAGGTCAGCTACATGATAGAGCATATTAAAAACGGCCGGATGTGGAACCCGGTGCAGAATTTTGAATTTTCCAAGCAGCGATTTGATCAACAGGATTATTGCCTGTTGTGTTTGTCAGAAGGCGTGTCGCCCGAGGGCGGGCATGCGGTATTGCCTTATCGGTGGGAGAAAGTCAGCGATACCGAATGGCGTATTTATGTGGCCAACCCCAACTCACCGGCGCCTAAAACGACCAGCAATGAAGGCGGCGACCGGGTGATTATTATCAACCCGACTAACAACACCTTTAGCTATGCGCACAGTAGCAAAAAAACCTGGCAGGGCGGGCAAGGCATCTTCAATGGCGGGCGTATGTTTGCCATGCCTTACAGCGCGTTATCCAGCCCGCCCAGAACGCCGTTTTGGGAGGCATTTTTAACCTTTATCACCGGTGGCCTGTATTTGATTTTTGCTGGCGAAGCCGCGACAGTCGAGCAAATTTCTAATGAGCAAGGCCACACCTTAATAGACGAGCAAGGCAAATTGAATACCGAGCCGTTGACGCGTATCAAAAACCTGTTTCCGATTGTGCGTAGTGCCCAACGGCGTTTTTCAGACGTGCAAAAAATAAAAAATGTCGCAAACCGGCCACCACTGGGCACCGTGCTGTTAAAAGAGCTGGCGCAAGTAGATATGTATTATGTCAGCCTGGGTGCGCATGGTGGCAAAATGTACCCGGACCATGTACTACGCGACTTTAGCGACCGTGCTGTTTTAAACCGTGCGCAGCCAGAGTCATTGACCATCAAGTCTAGATTAGGCAAGGCAGGTGCGGCGACGCTGAAAACAGATACGTTACAACGTCAGCTGCCGACACCAGTGACCAACAGCCGCGTGTCTGATTTACTTGAGCAGGCGCATAGTGCCAGTGTGTTGAGTGAGGTGTTGCGTCAGCGCAAAGCCTTGAATATCAAGGTGCATAATCGCGCGCAAGGTGAGTATGAGGTCGGGTTTGTATCAGGCCGGGCCAGTATCATGCTGAAAGCCAATACCACTGTTGGCACCAGTGATGTCATTTCACTGGCATCACTCGCTACAGCAGAGCAGGCATTGACCTTTCAGGCAGCTGAGCTGGCGCATGACAAGCAATTGCAAGTGACACTCACCAGTTATGATCGCAAGCGCACTTACGAGTTAAGCAACCTCAAGCTGGGCGCTAATCAGGCGTTTACCTTGCAGCATGATAATGCCTGCCGTAGTTTGCGGTTACAAGGCTTATCTGCAGCCATTAGTTTTGACTTGAAGCTATTTGTAGACGGGCGGGCGACCCCTGTCATGCAGAAAGCCGTGACACTAGACCCTGAGGTGAGTGTGGCGCTGGCGCCAGTTGACTGGGATCAGCTAAGTGTGGGCGCGGCAAATAATCACGATCTGCAGCTTAAGGTATTTAACCCGGCAGATGGTGTGTTGCTACGTACGCAGTTGCTTTAGATCACAAACCAGCCGTAAAAAAATGCTCCCATGTGGGAGCATTTTTCATGGGTGAACCCCGTTAAGCAATCAAGCGCAAGCGATCATGTTGGTTGGTGTCATGCGCGTCGATTTTAAATTGATTCACCGATTCGACCAGCGTGTGCACTTGTTCCAGCATGCTTTCTGCCGCGGCAGCGGCTTCTTCAACCAGGGCGGCATTTTGTTGCGTGGTTTCGTCTATCGAGGTCATGGATTCGTAGATTTGCTCCAGGCCGCTGCTTTGCTGGCCAGAGGCTTCAGAAATCGCCTGTATGCTGCGTGATACCTGCTGCACGGCACTAACGATCTCATGCATGGTATGGCCGGCCTGGCTCACTTGTTTGGCGCTGGCGTTGGTTTGCGTCACCGATGCTGCAATCAGCTCTTTGATTTCTTTGGCTGAAGCTGCCGAACGCTTGGCCAGGTTACGCACCTCACCTGCAACCACCGCAAAACCGCGGCCTTCTTCGCCTGCGCGTGCGGCTTCTACCGCTGCGTTTAGCGCCAAAATATTGGTTTGAAAGGCAATACTGTCGATCACGCCGGTAATTTGCGCGATTTGTGCCGAGGTTTCATTAATGCCTTGCATGGTAGAGGTTAAGGCATTAAAGGCTTCGCCACCTTGGCGCGCCATCTGGTTGGCCTGGCTGGCTTGCAGGCTGGCCTGCTGCGCATGTTCGGCAGTTTGCCTGATGTTGCTGGTGAGTGTTTCCAGATTGGCCGAGGTTTCTTGCAGCGCATTGGCTTGTGTTTCGGTGCGGCGCGACAAGTCATTATTGCCTTTTTCAATTTCTGCCGCCGCGACAAGGATGGTTTCTGCCGCTTGCTTGACGGTTTGTATCGGCGTCACCATGCGTTGCAGGATCTGTTGCGAGCCTTGCAGGGCAAGCCTGAAGTCGCCTGCATGCGCTGTCACATCCACCAGGCTGTACAGTTGCCCTTGTTGCGCTTCGTCTGCAATCTGGCGCGTATCTTCTACTAGGCGGTTGACCGCCAAAATGCAGGTGTTCAGGTTGTTAATCAGCACCTTAAAGTCGCCGTGGTATTGGTTATGTAGTGGCGCAGGAATATCACCAGCAGCAATGCGTTTGACGCAATCTGCGGCCACATGCAGCGGCGATACAACCGCATCTAGCGTCTGGTTGATGCCCTGGATAATTTTGCGGAAATCGCCAGCATGTGATGCGATGTCGACACGGGTATTGAGTTTGCCCTGTTGCGCATCTGACGCCAGGTGATGTACGTCGGCAATCAGTTGATGAATTGCGCCCGTGCAGTCTTTAAGGCTGGTTTGCATCAGGTTAAAGTCGCCAACAAAGTGTTCTTCGATATGCGTAGGGATATGACCGGCGGCCATTTCATCCAGATAGCGCGCGGTGGTTTTGAGCGGGTCGACCACTGCGTCCAGCGTTTGGTTAAACCCCGCGACAATCTGCTTAAAGTCGCCATGATGGCGCGAAACGTCAACGCGGATACTGAGTTGGCCCTGCTCGGCGGCTTGTGACAAGGTATGCACATCCTCCATGAGCAATTTAAAGTTTTGGCGCACCTGCTCTATGCTTTGGTTGATAAAGTGACGCTGGCCAGCAAACGTTTCCAGCGGTTGATTAAAGTCGCCCTGACCAAAGGCCGTCACCACTTGCAGCGACTTGCTTTGCGCCAGAATATGCTCTTCTACCATCTGGTTGATGCCGGTGGTGAGTTGCTGATAAGCGCCATTAAACGGCTGGCTGTCGATGCGGTAATCAATCATGCCGTCACGGTGCTGGCTCGACATCTCATTGAGTGACTGCACAATGCGTTGGATGGTCGATTGCATCCGCTGCATTTCACGCAGCAGCTTGCCGGTTTCGTCGTTGCCGGTGGGCGCGTCTTGCCTGATGAACTCGCCATTGGCAATCTGCTGTGACAAACTCAGTGCTTGCTTGAGTGGCGTGGTAATTGAACGCGTCATTTTCCAGGCGATCGCCATCGCCATTACCACCGCAATCAACAAGGCAATTTCAATTTGTTTGTTGGCTCTGGCAATGGTAAAGGCAAACTGGCTGGAGGCATCGGCCACGCCAGCAATATTCATATCCATTAATAAACGCAGTGAGTGGCTTAAAGGCTTGTCTGCGCCTTTTACTGTGGCGTCAATCTCAGTCACGCTCATGCCGTCATTTTTAAGTGCTTCACAACGCTTGATGGCATCGCGGTAAGTGGTCACGGCGAGAGTGATATTGCCTAAAATCTCCTGCTCCTGCGGGTTGAGTTCGCCAGTCGCGGCATAAGCTTTCATCGCTTGTTCAATATCGTCCATGCTGTGTTGAAACTTGCTGGCTTCACGGCCACCACGCAGCACGTAGTTTTTAAAGTGATGCACCGCATCGCCCAGGCCTTTGCTGGCGTTTTCAATCTGGGTTCTTTTCACCAGCTGTATGTTTTCAAAATGTTGCCAGGTGTGATGAATGTGGTTGAAGCCGCGCCAGGCAATCACAAAAATAAAGGTGGTAAACAAGATCAGTAGCGCGTAGCCCAAAAACAGCCGGGTGCCTACATTCAAACGAGCGATGGGGTTTTTCATGCAATTCCTCAAAACAATCCTTAAATAATCAGCAACATTGCGTTGCCTTGCGCGTCACAGTTGGCGACGCACAATTCATTTACGTAAAATAAATTGGCAAATGAAGCCCTTAAAAAAAGCTTCACAAAAGATTCATCAAGTGCGCAAAAGCGGCTATTGAACGCTAAGGGATGGCTAGGGCAGCAATACGCTGTATGATGCGGTTGATGAGCGCGTACACAATGGATTTGGGTTTACATGGCTGAGCAAAAAAATTACATTACGCCGGAAGGCTATGCCGCGTTGGAAAAAGAGTTTCAATACTTGATTAAGGTTGATCGGCCCGAAGTGGTGCGTGTGGTGAGTTGGGCTGCCGGCAATGGTGATCGCAGCGAAAACGGTGATTATATTTATGGTAAAAAGCGTTTGCGCCAGATTGATGGGCGCATTCGTTTTT
Organism: Methylophilus sp. 5; assembly: GCF_000515275.1. Lineage (NCBI taxonomy): Bacteria > Pseudomonadati > Pseudomonadota > Betaproteobacteria > Nitrosomonadales > Methylophilaceae > Methylophilus > Methylophilus sp. 5. The sequence goes on along the minus strand of NZ_KI911560.1, from coordinate 97,396 downwards.
TGACTAAGCGCATGGATGCGGCGGAGATCGTCTACAGCAAAACGCAGACCAATACTGAAAAAGTGTATTTTGGGGCCTGGGTGACGCTGTTTAACCTCAGTGATGACAGTGAAATGACGCTGCGTATTGTTGGCCAGGACGAACTGGACCCGACACAAGGCTATATTTCATGGGTGTCACCGATGGCCAAAGCACTGTTGGCTAAAAACCTGGGCGATACCATACGGGTGGTCACCCCGGCGGCAGAAACCGAGTATGAAATTATTGATATTCGCTATGAATAAAACACGCACATTAAATAGACACCGGGGCTTGAACTAATCACGTTCTGGCCTTATCTTAGCCACATATGCGAAAACGCCTTTGCCTATTTTTGATTTGCTGGTTGCCATGCTTTGTCATGGCGGCCAATGTCATGTCGTTGCAAATGGTGCTGGCAGAGCAGGCGCTGGCCATCACCGCCCAGGCGCAACAGAGCGAGATGCCGTGCCATCACATGGCAGATGATCAAGGCATGCATCACTCAGCTGACGATGATGCGACAAGTCAGCATCACTGCACAGTATGTGGTTTTTGCATGGTGACGACCGGCGTCGCTCATTTAGACGCGTTTCCAAGTGTTTCCCTTATTGCACAGTCTAGCGCTGCCCCGTTGTTTGCGGCAGACCCTGTGCACTCTCAAACCTACCCACCAGCCATCAAGCCACCCATATTCAGCTAACGCACAGGACAACTCCGTCCACACGTTTTTGTTAGATTGACTATGGAGGCTTTATGTTTAAGCAACACACCGTTGCACCTTTAACACTTGGCGCCCTTGTTTTAAGCCAGATTGCCTTGCCAGCCCATGCGGCGGCACTGATGGGCTTTGAAGATAGCGCCATGCTGATGACCGAAATCGGTCGCTACAACCAGGAATGGATGTTGAACTACTCGCCCGCGCTCGGGCATGCCATCGGCGTTGAGCAGATGCGCATGTCTGGCAAAGGCGAGCAGGCAACGACTATTTCCGGCATCAATTACACCGGTCTCATCAAGCGCTGGAATCTGCCATCGGCGCAGGCCAATGTTTGGTTTAACGGCAGCGTGGGCGAAGCCCGTGGCCAGTACGATGGCTTTGCCTACACGCCCAGCTTGCAGTTTGATGCCGAATCGACCCGGCTGTATTTTCTGGCCAAGGCACGCATGATCCGTGCGCCCAATATGAACTACGACACTGCTGCGGTGCAGGCCGGATTTTCGTTTTATGAAACCGGCTTTAACCAGACACAGCCGTGGTTTGTGATTGAAGCCAAAACCATGCGTAACAACGATCCCGGCCTGCAAATCACCCCGGCGTTGCGCTTGATCAACAAACATTATTTTCTTGAATTTGGTGTTACCAACCCGTGGCAGGGCGAGGGCTTTGCGCCGCGCCTGAATGCCATGTTTGTGTTTTAACCAATTAAATGATTAAAGGATTTTGAAATGAAAAAATTATTAGTGACTTTGATGTTGTCTGCCATGACGCCAGCAGCATTTGCCGTGACCACGATTAAAGTTGAAGTGAACGGCATGGTGTGTGCATTTTGTGCCAAAGGCATAGAGAAAAAACTCAATGCCTTGCCGCAAAAACAGGCGACTTTTGTTGATCTCAAGAGCCGCGTGGTGGCCTTGCAGTTAAAAGACGGCCAGGATGTTTCAAATGAGGCATTTAGCAAGGTGATTGAGGATGCGGGTTACTCGGTGGGCAAGCTGGAGCGCGTGAACCAGACCGTGGAGGCGATTCAGGCAGAAGTAGCCAAGGCCGAGAAAGCAGGCAGCAAGTGATGGCGGCAGAAATCAATCATTTGCAAGCCAGCCGACGGCTCAACCTGTTATCGCTGTTCACCAGTGGCTCTACACTGATTTGCTGTGCGCTGCCAGCCACGCTGGTGGCCATCGGCTCAGTGGCAACCTTGACCAGCCTGATTAGTCATTTTCCGCAGCTGATCTGGATCAGTGAGCACAAACCACTAGTATTTGGCGTAGCCGGGGCTATGCTGTTGCTGGCAGGCATCATGCAATGGCGGGCGCGGCTGTTGCCGTGCCCAACCGACCCGCAATTGGCGGCGTTATGCACTAAAACACGTCGCCAAAGTGTGTGGATTTACTGGTTTTCGGTGATTGTTTTTCTGGTAGGTGCTTTTTTTGCATTTGTGGCACCGTTGTTCATTTAGGATTGCGTCATGTATTGCAAAGTCGGCATCCTCTTTTTATTGAGGATGCCGATTGCGCATAGAAAAAGCCGACTGAATAGTCGGCTTTTTCTATGATTGCTTAACGCTTATTTAGGCGCTGCCTGCGGTTCTGGCTCGGCGACGAAAATCTCCACGCGGCGATTTTTGGCACGGTTAGCTTCGGTGTCATTGGCGGTTAACGGTTCATGTGAGCCGCGGCCATCAATGGTGATGCGGTTAAATGCAATGCCGCGCTCAGCCAGGTAACTGCGGGCGCTGGCAGCACGATTTACAGATAATGGGTCATTAATGGCATCTGAGCCGCTGCTGTCAGTATGGCCGACGATATTCACGCGTGCGGCTGAATTGCTTTGTAAACCGGTCGCAAACTTATCCAGAATCGGGCGAAAATTCGGTTTGATATTGGATTTGCCTTTATCAAACGAAATATCACTCGGAATCTCTAATTTGAGTTGGTTATTTTCGGTCTTGGTCACGGCAACGCCTGTGCCTGCTGTCGCCTGTTCCATTTCCTGTTTCTGTGCTTCCATCTTTTTAGACCAGATATTACCGGCAATCGCACCGGCACCAGCGCCTACGGCCGCCCCGATGGCAGCCCCTTTGCCACCACCGGCCACTGCGCCAATGACACCGCCTGCAGCAGCGCCTATGCCCGCGCCTTTAGCGGTTCCTTTTTGGGTTTCGCTCATATTTGCGCAACCGGATAAGCCAATTGCTGCTGTTAACACTGAGACTGTGATTATTTTATGCATTGTTTTCTCCCTGATAAATGATGTGTGGCTTTAGTTTGTCCATCCAGGTCAGGGGAAGTTCAGTCCTCAGCGTGAGCGAATTGCGTATAATCTGATTGCAGATTAAAGCAAGCCGTTTTTGTGCCGTTGAATAGTCAGATAAACGTCAGTCATATTTAGTCGCAGATAAATTGATCAAGAGAGACATACAGGTTAGTGTTGATGGTGCCACCAGTCATATTAGATATTGAGGCTTCAGGTTTCGGCGCGGGCAGTTACCCGGTCGAGATTGGCTACGTCGATACCAGCGGCGAGGTGTGGAGTGCGCAAGTGCAGCCGCACGCCGATTGGCTGCATTGGGATAAAGAGGCTGAAAAACTGCATCAGCAGTCGCGCCAGTCGTTAGAGGCGCATGGTCAAACGGCGCAAGAAATTGCGGCGCACCTTAATCGCGTCTTTGCTGGTCAAACGGTTTATAGCGATGGCTGGTATCAAGACTTTGTCTGGCTGCATAGCTTGTATGAAGCCGCTGGGTTGAGCCCGCGTTTTAAGCTGGAAGATTTAAGCGTTACTTTAACGCCTGAGCAGCAGGCGGTGTGGCACGAGACCAAGCAAATTGTGCGTGAAACCCTTGCATTGCAGCAGCATCGAGCCTCTACCGATGCCAAGGTGCTGCAACTGACCTGGTTAAAAACGGCTGAGATGGCCGCGTTGGCCGAGTAACCCTGTCAGTAGCGTGGCAGTAATGCTTTTGCTGCTTTAAAAGCAAACAGCCCCGGTTCGGGGCTTTGTTATTTTTAGTGCTTATTTACAGCTCTTTTTGGCATCGACTTCAAACTCAATATCCACATCGGTCCATGTTTTGCCCTGATGAAATGCCTGGGTACAAATACGGCCGAACTTCTCAAAAGCACTGCCGCCATTAAAGTCTTTAATAATATCCAGCGTGCCTTTGGCTTGTAAATGACCATTCTTCTCGGTGATCTTCATCGGGATGACCTTGGTCACGTCGTTCATGGTCACGGCCAACTGTAAGTCATTACCCTGAATTTTTTCAATTTTGGCAGAAATCTTGCCCGGATTCAGAAAGTTTTTAAACAGGCCAGTGGTGACGTTCATGTTACGAATGGTGGCCAGGGCTGGGTCCCAGGTGCCGCCTTTACCATTGTTCAAATCATTTGAGGTGTCCAGCGACATGCTGTCTATTTCAATGGTTGCCCCTTCGAGCTTGCCGGTGGGGGAGGCCAACTGATATTTCTTAAAGGTGTTTTTTGTGACGATATAAGATTTATCGGGAGCACCGAATGCAGTGAATGAAAACTTAAAAGATTTTTCATCTGGAGTATAGGTGCAGCTGTTTGCCCACACTGCGGTGCTTAACAAACTGCCAATAATGGCGACTAATGAGCGCGCATGCCACTTGTTCATATCAATTTCCTGCCTTGTTTTTTTATCTGGTTAAAAAGAATTTAATCATTGCGATAATTCGCCACTTAATAGTAATGAGAATAATTATCAATTGCAATATAGTCATTCAAATTAAACCAAATATTCATCGCACCGACGGCATCGGCAAGGGCAAATACACACATTGGCAGTCAGGCTTGTTTATGAATATAGCCATGGCTCAGCACTGTTTTGGCTGTAGTGATTTAAGTTACAATCGACCACTTCTTTCGTCGCGCCACCACGTCGTCACATGACTTTAAAAACACAAGCCTCCCAGACATGGGATCTATTTTGCAAGGTGGTCGATAACTTTGGCGATATTGGGGTGTGCTGGCGCTTGGCGCATCAATTGGCCGATGAATATGGCATTCATGTCCGCTTATGGGTAGATGATCTGGCGCTGGCGCAAACGTTTGCCGGGGCAGGGCATGCGCATATCCAGTTACAGCATTGGACAAATGACGCTGATTTTTCACGAGTGGCAAATGTGGTGATTGAAACCTTTGGTTGTGGTTTGCCTGAGGCCTATCAGCAACAAATGCTCAGTCAGCACTCAATCTGGGTCAATATTGATTATTTGTCGGCAGAACCCTGGGTGGAAGGCTTTCACGCCCAGCACTCACCACAAACTAATGGTCTGGTGCGTCATTTCTTTTACCCCGGGTTTACAGCGCGCACTGGCGGCTTGCTGCGAGAGGCCGGCTTGGCCACGTTGCAAGCCCAAGCCAGCTGGCCAGATATAGGCTTGCTGCCCGCACCAGACAAGCTCACGGTGTCTTTATTCTGCTATGCGCACGCGCCGTTGGCGGCGTTGGTGGATAGCCTGCAAACCTCCAGTGTGCCCGTGCGCGTATTGGTGCCGCAGACAGTTGCGCCCTTATTGGCCAAGGTGCTCAAGCTCACCGAGTTGCACCTTGGCGCGCGTATTCAGCGCCAACAATGTGAGTTTTTAGTGATCCCGTTTTTGTCGCAAACCGATTACGACCGTTTGCTGTACTTGTGCGATTTTAATTTTGTACGTGGTGAAGATAGCTGGATACGCGCGTTGTGGGCAGGCAAGCCAATGATCTGGCTGCCTTATCAGCAAAGCGAAGACACGCATTTGCTAAAACTTAACGCGTTTATGCATCACTACCTGGCGCAGGCCGATGGCGCACTGCATATGGTGACCAGCAATGCCATGCTGGCATGGGCGCAAGGCACATGGCAGGTCGCACATTGGCAGTCTTTATTAGGCAGTTTGCCGCAGCTGACCAGCCACGCCAGTGCCTTTAAAGTGAGCCAGTCACAACAGCTTGATTTGGCGACTAACTTGGTGATTTTTATTGAGAAATATCATACACATCGGGTATAATTCCGCGCTTTCAAATCCCGCATACAAATTAAGGCTTATTTATGAAAATCGCTCAAGACCTCCGCGTTGGTAACGTAGTGATGATTGGCAACGACCCGATGGTCGTTATAAAAACCGAATACAACAAATCTGGCCGTAACTCTGCAGTGGTTAAAATGAAAATGAAAAACTTGCTGACAGAAGCGCCAAGCGAGAACGTATATGCTGCACAAGACAAGTTTGATGTAATCGTATTAGAAAAGAAAGAAGTCACTTTCTCTTATTTTGCAGACCCAACCTATGTGTTTATGGATGCTGAATACAACCAGTACGACGTGGATGCCGAGTTTATGGAAGACGCGCTGCCATACCTGGAAGATGGCATGCCCTGTGAAGTGCGTTTTTACGATGGTAAAGCCATTTCTATCGAACTGCCAACTACTGTTGTGCGTGAAATTACCTACACTGAGCCAGCAGTTAAAGGCGATACTTCCGGTAAAGTGATGAAGCCAGCCAAAATCGCTACCGGTTTTGAGATCCCGGTGCCACTGTTTGTGAGCCAGGGCGACAGGATTGAAATTGATACGCGGACTGGTGAGTACCGTAACCGTGTCATGAAATAATTGAGCGCTAATAAAAAACCCCGGACATGTCCGGGGTTTTTTATTGCCTGTTGATTGGATAGCTGGCGTTGGCCAATATGCGGCCGGAAAATGTTAGGTGATTTGTCAGGAATCATTCACTGTGTGGCGATTGTGTTTTCCTTAACAATCTGTCACAGCTTTTCATCATTCCAATTGGGGGTTGCAATGCGTTCTCAGCACAATCATCAAAAACGCACTTTTTTGACATCATTGTTGGCCTGTTATAGTTTTCTGGCCAGTATGCAGGTGACCGCAGAAGCTGATCCACGCTCACTCAAGCATCCTGTCATTGGATACTGGGAGTCTCGCGTGCCAGAAAATGGCTGCCTGGAAACCTACTGGTTTAAAGAAGATGGCTCAGCCGTGTTTACCAGTGGTGATGAGCAACTGGAGGCGCAGTATGAAGTCACGCCGCAGCCTGATGCGCATGGTTTTTTTAAACTCAATCACCGCGTCACACTGAGTAACAACGCGCCCGATTGCACCAGGCAACGCTCTGAAACCAACAGTGAGCAAACCAGTTTTTTATTGTTTAAACCAGATGGCAGCAGTTTTATTTCTTGTGACAATGATGGCCCTTCACTCGAAAACTGTTTTGGGCCGATCGAGTTAAAAAATAACGCCAGCAGAAGTGTGCGTTAACGCTGGCTGGTGTACGTATGTGGCAATTGCGGCTAAGCTTACTCAGGCGTGTATTTCCTCTGTTGGTGGTGTGCTTGGGGCTTACGCTTGGGCATTCTAGCCAGGCCATTATTCACGGCCTGACCTTTCCGGGCATGGCGATTTCTACCGTTAAATTAAGTGTTCAGCATGCACACTTTTTGCAGTCAGTTGAAAAGTGGGAGTATTACGACTCGATTTGCAGTGCTGCCATTGTCGGCCTCAAACCACTTACACTGATTACGGCGGCGCATTGCATGAAAGAGGTGCGTTTGACTGGCCCGTTAAGCTTACCCATGCTGTCTATTGCCCAGCCCGAGCTGTTGGGCATTGAGCAAGTGCAGCTCAAACAGGCTTTTTACCGGCCCTTTGCCGTGGTGGCCGAGGACTTAACGCAAGACATTGCTGTGCTGGTGTTTGATGCAAAGGTGCATAGTCTGATACAACCTTTGCGTATCCGGCTTGGCGATGATTTACCCGAGCTCATCATGATTTGTGGCTACGGGCGTGGTTATGGCGAAGCCGATACCCGCCATCCGCGTTGCGGTGAACGCAAGCCTGTGCGTGATTTATCAGACTTTTATCAGGTCTTGCCCAAAGCATACCGCGAGATGGACGAAATGTTGCATTTGCAGGCGCAAACCCAGTTTGCCTATACACAAGAGTTAGTGCATGCCGAAAAGGCGCTGTTAGCGGTCAACCGGCTTAACGAGATGGATCAATATGACCATACCATGCCCATGCCTACCGTTGGCGACTCAGGCGGCCCATGGCTGGTGCTGAATGCCTTGGGGCAATACGAGTTACTGGCGATTACCAGTCTGGTCGAGCGATTTTACAACCCAAGTGCCCATTGGCCATTTTTTCAGAAACAAGTGCCGCTGTCTGAGTATCCGTATGTGGCTTATGGCTTACGCTTGAGTCATCCTGAGGTGTTGGGTTTTTTGCAGTATGCGCAACACAGCGGCGCCGATATCCAGTTTACTTCGGCACCGCGAACGCCACATGTGAGTCAGCCTGAATAATTTTCAGGCAGTCAATTTTGCATTAATCTCTTGTTCAGCCTCTAGCCAGTAGTCCATATGCTGATGGCCAAAACCTTTTTTCTCAGCAATGTAATAGGCTGCAACTTCAATCATTTTGTAGCGTTCTTCGCTGGTGATTATGGCCGGTTTGGCCGTTTTTTTGCGCGAGGCGGCAGGTTTGGTAGCTTTTTCTGGCGCCGCAGTTTTGGGTGCTGCTTTTTTTACAGTGGTCGTTTTTTTAGCGGATGTGTCAGTGGTTTTGCTAGATGCCATACTATGTCTCCTTGATGTAGAGGTGAGTGAAAGCGTCGACTTGTGGTCGCTGTAAAGCTATATTAAGAGCGAGCCGTGTCCAGCGTCAAGCCTAAATCGGCAATCCATTTGATCTACCTTAAATCTTAAGCTGGCATTTTTGTGTTTGAGGTTGAATTGTGTGTGGCAGGCCGTATAAAAGTGGGCAATGCAGTAAAAGCAACTTCCAAAGCCGCAGCATTTATGCTTTAGTGGCTCGTTGGTTAAATTTGAAAGACCGTATGTATAAAAAAGCACTCACCTCACTGATTATCTTGTTCTTTATGATGGGCTTTATCACCTGTTTAAACGACATTTTGGTGCCGTACCTGAAAGCTGTTTTCGACTTAAGCTACAGCCAGGCTGCGCTGGTGCAGTTCTGTTTTTTTGCCGCTTATGGCCTGACGTCTATCCCGTTTAGTCGGCTGATTGAAAAGGTTGGCTACCAAACCGGCATGGTGATTGGATTTTCTCTCGCGGCACTTGGCTGCCTGCTGTTTTACCCAGCGGTGGTGTTGCATACTTATGCACTGTTTCTTGCCGCCTTATTTGTGCTTGCCTCAGGCATTGTGTTATTGCAAGTGGCGGCCAACCCTTGTGTCTCCATCATCGGTCCTCAACAAACAGCTTCTTCCCGCCTGACCATGGCGCAAGCATTTAACTCTCTAGGCACCTTTGTGGCGCCTTTGTTTGGCGCTTATTTTATCCTGTCTGCGCTGTCACATTCCAGCCATGCAGAAGGCGTTGTTTACCCTTATGTCTTCATCGCTGCTGTGCTGGTTGTCATTGCCATAGTGCTGTCGCGCATGAATCTGGCAGGCTTGGAGAGTACACAAAAAGATGAAACCAGCTGGCGCGATGTGCTCGCCGACCGTGGGCTGGTATTAGGCATGGTTGGCATTTTCTGTTATGTCGGCGCTGAAGTTGCGATTGGCAGCTTTCTGGTCAACTACATTAAAGAGCTGACCCAAATGCCAGAGGCAGAAGCCGCATCATTAATCGCGCTGTACTGGGGTGGCGCCATGCTAGGCCGCTTTATCGGTATTTTTACGCTCAAAGCCTTTGCCCCGGCCAAAGTCCTTAGTGTGCACGCCTTGCTGGCTATTGCATTGCTGCTCTACTCAATGAACGCCACTGGCATGCAGGCGGTGGTGAGTATGGTGCTGGTTGGTATGTGCAACTCGATTATGTTCCCCACCATTTTCACGCTAGGCATCAAAACCCTCAAACCCGGTCAAGAGAAGAAAGGCTCTGGTTTGCTGGCAACGGCGATTTTAGGGGGGGCTGTGGTGCCATTGTTGACTGGGCTGCTGGCTGACCGTGTCGGGCTGCATCATGCGTTTGTGTTGCCGGTGTTATGTTATGGGTATATTGCGTGGCTGGGTCTCAATCATCTGAAAGCACGTTGAGCGTAAAAAAAGCTGCCTGCAGGCAGCTTTTTTCTCATTGTGATAGGCGCTGACTTAAGCCGAGGTTCCACCCACTGTCAACCCGTCAATCTTCAGCGTCGGTTGCCCCACACCCACCGGCACGCTCTGACCTTCTTTACCGCAAGTGCCGACGCCGCTATCGAGCGCCATATCATTACCCACCATGCTCACTTTGGTCAGCACATCCGGGCCATTGCCGATGAGGGTGGCGCCTTTCACCGGGTAGGTGATTTTGCCGTCTTCAATCATGTAGGCTTCAGCGGCGCTAAAGACGAATTTACCGCTGGTAATATCTACCTGGCCACCACCAAAGTTGGCGGCATAGAGGCCTTTTTTGACCGATTTGATAATCTCTTGCGGGTCTTTGTCGCCGTTGAGCATGTAGGTGTTGGTCATGCGCGGCATGGGGATGTGCGCGTAGCTTTCGCGGCGCGCGTTGCCGGTGAGGCTCATACCCATCAGGCGGGCATTTAAAGTATCTTGTATGTAGTTGCGCAGGATGCCGTCTTCAATCAGCACGGTGTTTTGCGGAGCATTGCCTTCGTCGTCCATGGTCAGTGAGCCACGGCGGTCTTGCATGGTGCCGTCGTCGACGATGGTGATACCTCTAGCGGCGACCTGCTGGCCGATCATATTACTGAATGCGCTGCTGCCTTTGCGGTTGAAATCGCCTTCAAGGCCGTGACCAATCGCTTCGTGCAATAAAATACCAGGCCAGCCGTTGCCAAGCACGACGGTCATGCTGCCAGCTGGGGCAGGGCGCGCTTCGAGGTTAATCAATGCCTGGTGGGCGGCTTTTTGCGCATAGTCTTGTAATATTTCGTCGGTGAAATAGCTATAGTCAAAGCGACCACCGCCACCACTGGAGCCTTGTTCGCGGCGGCCATTGTGTTCGGCGATCACTTGTAACGATAATCGCACCAGTGGGCGCACGTCGCCCGCCATGATGCCATCGCTACGTGCCACTAAAACGACTTCATACTCAGCGGCAATCGAGGCCATCACTTGGGTGATGCGTGGGTCTTGCGCTTTGGCGTAACGCTCCAGTTTTTCCAGCAGTTTGACTTTGGCATCTGCACTCAGGCTGGCAATCGGGTCTTGCGGTAAATAGAGCGGGGTATGGCTGCGTGTGATAATGCTGTGCCCGGTTTTTTCCTGGCCCAGGTTGGCAATGGCACGCGTGGCTTGGGCCGCTTGTTGCAAGGCGTCTAGGTGAATGTCGTCTGAGTAGGCAAACGCCGTTTTTTCACCACTCACCGCGCGTACGCCTACGCCTTGGTCAATATTAAAGCTGCCAGACTTCACCTGGCCTTCTTCCAACCCCCACGACTCGCTGCGGCTGTATTGAAAATACAGGTCGGCGTAGTCAATGTTGTGCGTCATCATGCCAGACAGCACATTGGTTAAAGCGCTATGATCCAGCCCGGCGGGGCGGAGTAATAAGTCATTGGCAGTGGTGAGTAGCGTTTGCATAGTTAAGTCACTTGTTTAAATCTTGAGTGTTGGAGTCGATTTCAAGCAAAGAGTGCTAACGTCGCACTCAGTGTTTTCATTAAATCGCCTTAATGGTTTTGTGTTTGAGCGCTGGCAAGCTTTGGCGCAGATTTTTAATGTAGTTGCGGTTGACATTGGCAACCACGATGCCCGAGCCGCGTGGCAAGCGGTCCAGCACTACGCCCCAAGGGTCAACAATCATGCTGTTGCCATGGGTTTCGCGGCCAGATAAATGGTAGCCGCCTTGGGCCGAGGCAATGACATAACTCAGGTTTTCTACCGCGCGAGCACGTACCAGGGTTTCCCAGTGGGCTTTGCCTGTCGTCTCGGTAAAGGCTGAGGGCACGACGATAATGTCTACTTCGCCCATGGCGCGGAACAGCTCAGGGAAACGCAAGTCATAGCAAATCGAGAGGCCTATGCGGCCAAATGGCGTATCCACAGTGACAACGGTGTCGCCTGGTTCTATGGTGTTTTCTTCATGGTAATGCTCGGTGCCCATGTCCAAGCCAAACAGGTGGATTTTGTCATAGCGCGCCACTTGCTCGCCTTTGTCGTTATACACCAGGCAACTGTTGCGTACTTTGTTAGCGTAATGGCTTTCGAGCGGTACGCTACCCGCCACAATCCATATTTTAAAAGCCTTGGCCGTTTTGCTTAAAAACTGCTGAATCGGGCCGTCGTTTGGTTTTTCGCGGATGGTGACTTTGTCAAAATCCTTCAGCCCCATGATACAAAAGTATTCTGGCAGCACGACGAGTTTGGCACCTGCTTTGGCGGCCATTTCAATTAAGCGTTTGGCTTCAACCAGGTTGGCTGCCACATTGGGGCTAGAGGCCATTTGGACCGCAGCGACTTTGACGATGTCATCATTGGCGGCTGATTTCAGTTTTTTAGTTTTTTTGTCTGCCATGGCAAATTTTCCGTTGAAATAATAATGTTGGCATTAATGCAGGCCTTTCAAGGGCTGCGCAGCAGGGGCGGGTGTTTTTTTATCAACCTCTGCTTCCTGCGGATTATCCCAGGTGCCTGTAATCATATACTCACTGGCACTGATTTTGTTAAGCGGATCTTTGAGTAATTTTTGCGCCACAAATGCAGCTACGCCTATAATCGGCCCACCGGCCAGCGCCGCCAGCGAAACCGAGTCGCTAATGTGTGGCACTACTTTTACCCGCAAGCGCTGTGTTTCTGCTTTTAAATTGGTTTCACCTTTAATGCTGGCTTCGGCGGCCGGGCCGGTCATAAACAGGTCGTTACTACGCAAAATACCATCTTTAATATTGGCAGTAGAGTTGATTTTGTCAAACGCAAAGCCTTCGCTAAACAGATCGCGAAAGTCGAGAGTTAAACGACGCGGTAGGCTTTGCAAACTCAATAAGCCCAGCAAGCGACCCACGCCTGGTTGCACTTTTAAAATCTGGCCTTTTTCAAGCTGCATGGTGAAGTTGCCATCCAGTCTTTCTACCGCAAATTCATGTGGGCTACCTGGCCAGCCAAGCTGGCCGTTCATGTTACCTGTGCCGCCTTTGACCATCTCGCCACCAGGCTGAAAACGCTGCAGTGTTTTGCCTAGGTTGCTAGAGGTCAGGTTAAATTTGAGCATGGTTTGCGGGCTGCGCACCGAGTTGCGCCAGGTGCCATCCGCAGTGAGCTGGCTATCGCTGTTGCTGATGTTCATACGCTGTATTACCCAGCTTTCGCCGCTGTTATAGGCCTTTAAGTCAAGGCTGCCGAGTTGTTTGTCGCCAAACTGAAAGTCTTGCGCGGTAATGTCCAGCTCTGGGTAGGTGTTGTCTAAACGGCGCACTTCTGTTGGATTGGCGTTACTGTCGGTATCCATGCTGCGTGGAATACGTAAGTAATTCAGCTTAGCCACCAGTTTGCTGGGTTTGCCTGAAATCCAGTCGGCATCACCGGCCAGTTCCTGGCTTTGTACCGCGAGTTTGAGTCGCTCATTGTCTGGGGAAATGCTCAGCTTAATTTGATGCAGGTTACGGTCAAATACGCGCAAGGTGCCAGCAGTCAATTCAATCTGATTCAGCGCCAGTGACGACTCCGCAGCTTGATTGCCGCTACCCTGATTCAGGTAGGTCAGCCATTCATCCACATTTAGCTTTTGAAAGTCTGCCCGCAAGTTAATGCCGTCGCCGGTTGGTAAACGCGGTGGTGTATTGATGGCAATGTCACCGGCGCTCACCGTGGCTGGCGTATTCGCATTACGCAAAAAGTTGGCATGTATCCAGTCGTTGTAGTGAATGGCAATTTTGTCGGGCTGATTGTTTTCCTGACGAAAGCGGATGCTCAGGTTGGCTGGCGTTTCAACGCTTTTCTTGGCTGGTTCTGGCAAGTCAATTGCCATGCCTATCAGTTGCGAGCGGATATCCAGCCGAATATTAGGCGCTTGAATAAGTAAGTTGCTTTTCCAGTCGGTGGTGCCATGCAAGGCGCGGGTGATCGGGTTATTGTCCAGTTTTTTGAGCGCAGCATCGGTGATACGGCCACTGCCCTGAATAATGACAGACTTGTCTGGCCGTGTGCTCAGGCTGACACTGGCCGGATTATCAAACATGGATAACTGCACGCCTTGTGCCTGCAGGCCTTTTTCGGTGAACTTTAAATGGCCGTTAATATTGCTCATTTCTGGCATGGCAATTTGCGGATTGGCGGCAATGTGTCCGTTTTTAATAGTGTAGTCACCCTGAAACTGGCTGGCATCCACATCATTGAGCGGCACTTGCAAAGCGAGTTTGAGCTCGGCGTTGCCGGTTGTTTTTAAAAAGTCGGTAAAGCCCATGGTGACTTGTCGTACCGGGCTGGTGTTGACAAATTTAACGCCTTGTTCAACCGTGCCTGTTGCGGCCGCCTTAATGTTGAGCATGGGCCAGTCGGCATCCAGCCTTGGAATCTCGACTTGCGCCTGTGTGATGTGCTGGCCAACCGTGGTGCCGTTTTTAACGGCAATATCCATGCGTTTGCCTTCAAACTTGAGAAAAGCATCAATGTTTTGTACGACTGGCCAGTCAGTGCCATATTCCAGGCTGGCGCGATCCAATTGTGCGGTGACCCGGAACAAGCCCAGCGATGGGTCTGACAGGAATGCCTGATTGACGTAAGGGAAATCACTCACGCGGCCTTTGAGAATAACTTCACCATGCCTGATTTGGCCACTCAAAATAGAGCTATCCAGCCAGTGCAACGTCGATTCACCCAAGATGAGCGGATAGTAGAATGGGGCAAATTTGGCATCGCCACGCTCGATCTGGCTTTGCAGCTGTATGGTGTCGCCTCCTGCCGCGCCCAACTGATACTCCATATTGGTGCGCAAGGCCAGGTGCTGGTTGCTAAAGTGCAAGTTGCGGGTGCTGATCAAGGTTTTTTGGCCGTTATTACGCCACTCGATATCGCCTTGCAAACGGTCAATCGGCAATGGCCAGCGCAGCAGGCCAGCCAGTTCAATATTGGCTTTGCTGGTATCTAACTCAATGTTGCCCGCATTGGGGTGCAATGACAATTTTCCTGACCAGTTATCCAGCCCCGGTAAGCTAGCATAGGCCTGCGTATGCAGGCCGCTAAAATTGGCGTCTATGCTGTAGTCGCGCCATTGGTTTTGCTGATATAGCCAGCGCGCCTTGATTTGCGAGGCAAAGCCTGCCGGGGCCATGTGTTCAAGGTAATTGGCAATGGGTGAGTCGGCTGGCAGCCATTGCGCAAACAGATTGCCCTGCGTGAGGCTGAATTTTTTAATGGTCAACGTGCCTTCATGGCCTTTGCTATCCCATTGCAACTCACCATTGGTGTCTTCCAGTATCAAACCAGGCTGGACATCGGCCGAGAAATGCTTGAGGGTGACCATAAAGCGTTGCTCAACGCGTTGCCAGCGTAACTCACCAGTGACTGTTTTAGCGATAAAGGTTTGCGGCTCATTGGCAGGGGTTACCGCGACATTTTTTAACTGCACCTGTGCTGCCAGTCGCTGTAATTGCAAGGCATCAAACGCCAGCGTGGTTGTCAGGTTACCTTTGCCCGCCGTTACTTTTAGCGGCAAATCTAGCCAGGGGCTCCAGGCGGCTAAATCGGTGTCTGGTAAGCGTAGCGAGACTTCGCCGTGCCATGCTTGAGGCTTGGCCACATCGTCACCAATCACCACCGACTCGAGGGTAATACGTTGTTGTGTGCCAGTAGAAACCAGGCTGTCTATGTGTATGCTATGCCGATGCAGCAGGCGTTGCCAGACTGGCGTCAATATTTCAATGTTCAAGTCTTTAAGCAACAGTGGCGGTGCCTGACGCTGTTCGTCTAGCCAGGTAACTGTCGCGTGAGCAATTTTGATGCGCCGTTGTGCCAGCAGCCAGTTAGCAAAGGCCGGATTACCTTGCCCTGACATAGAAATGCCAGCCAAAAATAACTCACCGTTAGTGGTGCGCCTGACGACAAGGTCGGGTGAGTCTATGCTGAGGCTGATCAGTGAGGGCGAAAGCAAGACCAGACTGCTCCAAGATAAGCGGGTGGTGACCTGTGACAAGGCAAGTGCAGGCCGATGCTCGGTATCAAAGACAACGACCTTGCCTAATGTGACCTGTGGCGCCAGGCCGCGCCAGCGAATGGCAATGTGGGCAATCGTGACTTGCTGTTTGAGTGACTCGCTGAGTGCCTGCTCGATGCGGCCTCTGTAGTCATCAATGTGTGGAAAAACATAGAACTGAATCGCGCCAATAATGCCTGCCAGCATGACAAAAATGACAATCATGAATGTAGCTAGCCAGCGTTTGATTTTTTGCAGAGGCATAAGGGCGTTAAACAGGGGTTGAAGTGAATATTGCTATGACTGACTATTTTACTCGAAAACAGTTGCGCTTACCGCATGCTAAGCGTGAACTGACGGCGGAATAATTCAGCCTGAGCAGGAATGATTCGTTTAAAATGCCTCTCTTTTGCAATTTTGTTTTTAAATGAAAGTGATCGTCAGTGATTCAGTTTAAACAACTGACTTTTTCCAGGGCCGGTAAAACACTGGTTGAAGCGGCCAGTTTTCAGTTACATCCTGGGCATAGGGTTGGCCTGACTGGTGCCAATGGTGCCGGTAAATCTACTTTGTTTGCCTTGTTGCGTGGCGAGCTCACGGCAGATGTCGGCGAGTTGTTGATGCCGCCGCAGTGGGTGATTGCGCATGTGGCACAAGAAACGCCAGCACTGGCTAAGTCTGCGCTCGACTTTACGCTGGATGGCGATGAAGAGTTACGCACCTTGCAAGCGCGCCTTGCGCAAGCCGACGCCGGTGAAAGTCATGATCCTTTGCATGTGGCTGAGTGGCATCAGCGCGTGGCCGATATTGAAGGCTATAGTGCAGAAGCCAGGGCCAGCGCTTTATTGGCCGGGCTGGGGTTTTCTCAAGCACAGTTGAGTCGGCCCGTCAGTGATTTTTCTGGCGGCTGGCGCATGCGCCTCAATTTGGCACGCGCTTTGATGTGCCGCTCTGACTTGCTGCTGCTGGATGAACCGACCAACCATTTGGATATTGAGGCGGTGATCTGGCTGGAGGGTTGGTTGAGTGCTTATCGCGGCACCTTGCTGCTCATTTCACATGACAGAGAATTTCTTGATAACACCATCAACCATATTCTGCATATCGAACAGCAGCAACTCACCTTGTATCGCGGTGGCTACAGTGACTTTGAGCGCCAGCGCGCCGAAAAACTGACGCTGCAGCAGGCCAGTTATCAAAAACAACAACTGCAAATGGCGCATTTGCAGAAGTACATTGATCGTTTTCGCGCGCAGGCAACCAAGGCACGGCAGGCGCAAAGCCGTATCAAGGCGCTTGAGCGCATGGAGCGCATTAGTGCAGCGCATGTAGACTCGCCGTTTAGCTTTAGTTTTCGCGACTTGGGCTCTGCACCGGATCCGTTATTGGTCATGAATCAGGTGGCGCTGGGATATGCCGGGCAAACGCTGGTGAAACTGGCACATCTGGCGATTCGCCCTGGTGAGCGCATTGGCTTGCTGGGTAAAAACGGCGCTGGTAAATCTACCTTGATCAAAGCGCTGGCACAGTCAGAAACCCTGTTGTCCGGTGAGCGGGTAGAAGGCAAAGATTTGCGTATCGGCTATTTTGCCCAGCATCAGCTGGAGCAACTGGTTGCCAGCGATTCGCCGTTGCAGCATTTACAAAGGCTGGATGCCCAAGCCAGAGAGCAGGAGTTGCTCGATTTTTTGGGTGGGTTTGATTTTAGGGGCGAAATGGCCAAAGCCGCTTGCGGGCCATTTTCGGGCGGCGAGAAATCGCGCCTGGCATTGGCCATGCTCATTTGGCAGCGTCCTAACCTGATTTTGCTGGATGAGCCGACCAACCACCTGGATATTGAAATGCGGCATGCGTTGTCGATGGCTTTACAGGCGTATGAAGGCGGCATGGTGATGGTGTCGCATGACCGCACGTTGCTGGCCACTTGTTGCGAAAAGTTTGTGCTGGTTGCAGATGGGCAAGCGAACGTGTTTGAGGGAGACCTGGAAGATTACAAAGTGTCTTTACTCAAATCATCGCAAACCGAGGCGGCTGCCAGTCGCCCTGCAGCGGCCAAACAAAATAGCTATCATCAGCAAAAGGCCGACAGGCAAGCGCGCTTAGTCGAGCGTAGGCCTTTGGTTAAAGCATTGTCAACGTTAGAAACGCAGCTGGCAACACTGGAAAAAGAAAAGCAGAGCCTGGCAAGCCGCCTTGCTGACAGCGCAATTTACGATGTCGCACAGCGTGAATCATTGCAGGCGCTGCTAATTGCACAAGGTGAAAACCAAAAACAACTGGATTCAATCGAGAGTCAGTGGCTGGATGTGCAGGAACAGCTGGAAGCACTGCCTGAGGTTGACTAGCCACATCATATTAAAGGGATCATCATGGAAATGACTTATGAAGAACGTTTGAAGTTAATGCATCAATTGTGTCAGGCACAGAGTGCTGGTTATGCGTCTGAAGCGCAGGCCGTGGCAGCCTTTGCCAATGTCGATGTAGAGGACTCGGTACATTATCTGGCCAGTTTTTTAACGTTTAAGGCCATTCAGGCTGCCGATCGTCACCCGGCCGATGAACTGCAGAATGATTTTGATATGCTGGGCGTGTATCAATGCTTTGGCTTGATGGCCTATGCTTTTTTGTTTATGCCATTGACACAGGAGGGGCATCAGCCGGATTATGATAGGGCGCAGGTGACTATTGGCAAAACGCTGTTTGATGGGCTCGCGCCAGAAATGTTGGCTGAGATTATCGAGTCTGGTTTTCATAAATTTAAATTGATTGCCGAAGCAGACTCAGAACACTGGCAAGAATACCGTGAAAACCTGGATAAAGTGACTATCAGTTATATGATCGCGACCACCGACGATGACAGCCCGCATAGCGCGGAAGAGGTATTGCCACTGTTTGGCCAACTGTTAAGTCAGCTGTGTGAAGCCTTCACTGCTGACTAAATTTTGCATTATTAAGATTTTGTTTGTAATTTAATTTACATTAACATTTATGCTACAGTTTGAAAACTTGGGTAAAATTAACCTGTTTACGCTTGTTAATCAATTTGATTGTTCATAAGATCCTAGGGCTAAATGTACGATAGCCTTATGCTAATCTCTAAAAGGACATAAATGAGCAAGCTGCTGTTGATTGACGATGATGTTGAATTAGCCAATATGCTGAAGGAATTCCTGACGCAAGAGGGCTTTGCGGTGACGACTGCGCACGATGGATTGACTGGTGAGCAATATGTGCTGGCTGGTAAATTCGACTTGGTGATTCTTGATGTAATGATGCCAGGTCAGGACGGATTGCAGACGTTACGGAATGTCAGACAACACTCTGATATTCCTGTGCTAATGCTCACGGCTAAAGATGACAATGAAGGCCGTATTGAAGGATTGGAAGGCGGCGCGGATGATTACGTCCAAAAGCCCTGTCTGCCAAGAGAGCTTGTGGCCAGAATTCGTGCGATTTTACGCCGACATACCAGCGACACGCCTAAAGGCAACGATATTGTCGTTGGCCAATTGGTTGTTTCCAGTGAGCGTAGAAAAGTGTTCTGGATAGATAAGCCGATTGTGTTTACCAGCACCGAGTTTAGCCTGATTGAAATTCTGGCCAAACACGCCGGGACTATCGTCAGCAAAGAGGACTTGTCTATCAAAGCGTTGGGACGCCCTCTTGTGAAGTATGATCGTAGTATTGACGTGCATTTGAGCAGTATTCGTCAAAAAATATCTGAAGTGTCTGGTGGCGTAAATGTGATCCAAACCATTTACCGCGTCGGATACCAACTTGTTAGAGAGTAAGTGAAGTAATGCGAGGGTTATGGGGCGCCTGTTCTGGAAGTTATTCGTAGCATTTTTTTTGGCGCTCGTATCCACCGACATCATTGTCGGTAATATCGTTGAGTGGCAGTCTCATCAACAAGCCGCTGTGCATCAGGCAGCCTCAAAGGCTTGTAATGAGGGTGCCTGTGAGACAAAACCCAATGCGATCAACCCTCAATCTCAGCCGGCCAAGGCTAGTCTGCTGCCTGTTGAGCGACGTTTCTTCAGTTTGTCTTTATATGTTTTTATATTCAGTATTGTCTCGAGTACGATTTTTGCCGGGGTGTTAGCCTGGTCAATTTCGCATCCCATCAAGCTGTTGCTTGAGCATCTCAAAAGCGCCGCAGAAGGCGACCTGCTGGTCAGGGTGAGCCCTAAAATCACGGCGAGTCATGACGAATTTTCTGAACTGGGCCAAGCCTTTGATTTGATGGCATTACGCCTCAATAATATGATCAAAAGTCAGTCCAAGATGCTGCACCATGTGTCGCATGAGCTGCGTTCGCCACTGGCCAGGATTCAAATGTCAGTTGGGCTGGTCATGCAGAATCCCAAAAAAATGCAAAGTTCTTTACAGCGCGTGGAGCTGGAAGCGGTGCGCATGGAGAAAATGATTTCTGAGTTGCTGGAAATCTTTAGATTTGAATCTGGCATGCAAAAGCTGCAAAAAACAGAAGTTGATTTAAAAGGGCTGCTGACCGGGATTGTCGGCGATGTCTTGTTCGAGAAGCAAGATGCCAAACTTGATCTGGATATGCCGGAAGACACAGTTGTGGTTGATGGTCAGTTAGAGTTGCTGCAGCGGGCGATAGATAACGTGATACGCAATGCAGTGAAATATGGTCCGGAGCATGGCGTAGTGGCGATAGAGCTGCAACATAGTGCGCGTACCGGTGAAGTGATTTTGGAAGTGCAGGACCAGGGCCAGGGCGTAGAGCCGCAAGAGCTGGAGCAAATTTTCAGGCCGTTTGTACGTGGCCGCCGTGCGTCGCAAGTGGAAGGGCATGGTATTGGCTTGGCTATGACTAAACATATCGTGGAAGCCCATGGCGGTTTTGTAAAAGCAACCAATCTCAGCCCGCATGGTTTTATGATACGCATCCATTTACCAGCCAAGCATGAGGCGCCGGTCGATCAAGAGTCCAAAAATTGGATGTAACAATGCTAAAATAGCCGGTTTACGAATAACGCAGACGATTGCCGGATATTTTATGACAGCACAACACTCCACCCCAGACAACGCGACAGAGTCAGTCGTTGATGAGAATCACGTGATTGCGGAGCGTCGCGAAAAGTTGCGCTTATTACGCGAACAAGCCCAGGCTAGCCAAACAGCTGCTTTTCCTAACGACTTTAAGCCTGAGCACAAGGCCGCCGCCTTGCAAGAGACTTATGCGGACAGCGAAAAGGAAACACTAGACCCGCAAGAAATTGCCGTGGTGGTTGCTGGCCGTATGATGCTTAAACGCGTGATGGGTAAAGCCAGTTTTGCCACTATTCAAGACGGTACGGCACGTATTCAGTTGTACATTGCCCGTGACGAAATCGGTGAAGAACTTTACGAGCACTTTAAACACTGGGACATGGGCGATATTTTGGGCGCGCGTGGTCGTTTGTTTAAAACGCGCACTGGCGAACTTTCTGTGCATGTGACCGAACTGCGCTTACTCACGAAGTCACTGCGCCCATTGCCTGAAAAATTCCATGGTCTGCAAGACCAGGAAATCAAATACCGTCAGCGCTATGTGGATTTGATCACCTCAGAAGAAACCCGTGCGACGTTTAAATCCCGCTCAAAAGTGGTAGCGGCGATTCGTGCGTTTATGAATGACAACGAGTTTCTCGAAGTTGAAACACCCATGCTGCACCCGATTCCGGGCGGTGCTTCAGCCAAACCATTTATGACGCATCACAATGCATTAGATATGCAGATGTTTATGCGGATTGCGCCAGAGCTTTACTTGAAACGCCTGATTGTGGGTGGTTTTGAGCGTGTGTTTGAAATCAACCGTAACTTCCGTAATGAAGGCCTCAGTGTTCGTCATAACCCTGAGTTCACTATGATGGAGTTTTATGCGGCCTATACTGACTATCAGTGGTTGATGGACTTTACCGAGCAATGTATCCGTGCCGCGGCGATTGCAGCAAATGGTACGGCCGTATTGAGTTACGCGGGTAAAGAAGTTGATTTGAGCAAGCCATTTGAGCGGTTGACCATTGTGGGCGCGATTCAAAAATATGCACCGCAATATGCGCTGGAACAACTCAATGATGCAGACTTCTTGCGTAAAGAGTTATTGAAGTTTGGTGTGAAGCCGTTTGATCATGCTGGTTTGGGTGCATTACAGTTATCACTGTTTGAAGAAACGGCTGAAAGCCAACTCTGGCAGCCAACCTATATTATTGATTATCCGGTAGAAGTGTCGCCATTGGCGCGTGCTTCTGATAAACAGCCAGAAATCACTGAGCGTTTCGAGTTGTTTATTACTGGCCGTGAAATCGCAAACGGTTTTAGTGAGTTAAATGATGCTGAAGATCAGGCGGCACGTTTTCAGGCGCAAATGAAAGCCAAAGAAGCGGGTGACCAGGAAGCCATGTACTACGATGCAGATTTTATCCGCGCCTTGGAGTACGGTATGCCGCCAACAGGTGGTTGCGGGATTGGTATCGACCGCCTGGTGATGCTGATTACTGACAGCCCTAGCATTCGTGATGTGATTCTGTTCCCGCATATGCGCGCGGAAAGTTAAATCTTTTAAATTTAGCATGAAGCCACCTGGTTAAGGTGGCTTTTTTATTGCCTATAGTCTGCTTGTAAGAAATGTGTAAGGTTTGTCATCAAACTGTCATATTGAAAATTCAAAATACGTCCCGGATACACACATGTAATTTTATAACAGGGGATAATAATGAATTTGAAGTTTCGTCGTTTGTTGATGGCAACCTTGGCCGGTGGTCTGTTAACAGGTTTGACGTCTGCTGCCTATGCTGATTCAACCACTGACCTGGTACAGGCATTGATTAGTAAAGGTGTTTTGACCGAAGAAGAGGGCGCTTTGCTGATGAAGGGCCGCACTAATGAAGTCGAAGTGCAAAAAAAGAAAGAAAGCAAGAGCTGGACTAGCCGTGTGAATATACGCGGTTATGTGCAAAACCGTGTCACTGCAATGATTGGTAATGATGGTGATAATCCTGCTCATCCTGTCGATTTATGGTCTGACCGTTCCGTAGGGACAGATTCATCCATTAACCCAGACAAAAACTTTTTGATTCGCCGCGCCCGCATCATTATTTTTGGTGACTTCGGTGATCATTTAAGCTACTACATTCAGCCTGACTTTGCATCGTCTGCCAGCGGTACTAACAACATTGCACAGCTTCGTGACGCTTACGGTGATATCAACATTGATAAAGCCAAAGTGCACCGCGTGCGTGTGGGTCAATCTAAAGTGCCTTATGGTTTTGAAAACCTGCAGTCCTCTTCAAACCGTCTGGCGATGGACCGTGTAGATGCGATGAACAGTGCGGTGCGTGACGAGCGTGATACCGGTGCTTTCTACTACTACACGCCAGAAAATGTGCAGGCGTTGTTTAAAGAAATCAACGACAAAGGCCTGAAGCATTCTGGTAACTACGGTATGTTGGGTGCGGGCTTGTATAACGGTCAAGGCGCAAACCGCAGTGATGTGAACGATAACTACCATGTGGTCGCGCGTGCTACTTATCCTTGGAAAACTGAATCCGGCCAGATCTATGAGGCTAGTATTCAAGGCTACCATGGTGATTATGCACCAACAACGGGTCGTTATAATTTTAACGGAAATGCTAACGTGAGTTCATCTGCGAATACTGGTGCAACACGTACGCCTACCATTGCAACCGATGATGCTAAAGGCTTTAAAGATCAGCGTGTTGGTGTCAGTTTTGTGATGTATCCACAACCATTTGGTTTGCAAGCTGAGTGGAACTGGGGTACCACACCAGGTATGGATATTGCTCAAAACAGAATTGAAGAGAAAAGTCTGCAGGGGGGTTATGTGCAGGCAATGTACAAGATCGACAATTTCCAATTCCTCGAGACCAATGGTACGTTGATTCCATTTATCAAATGGCAATACTTCGATGGTTACAACAAAGCAGAAACCAATGCGCCTGAAAACCATGTGAATGACTGGGAGTTGGGTGTAGAGTGGCAACTTGCACCTGAGGTTGAGATTATGGCTGAGTACCACCATATGAAACGTAATAACCTGGTGACTGGTAACCGTGCTGGTACTCTGGATTATCAAAGCTTTACAGCAGATGCTTTGCGTGTACAAGTACAGTACAACTTCTAATTACATCTGATTTACCGCTTAAATTAAAAATCCCGCAACCTTGCGGGATTTTTTTACCCCTTATATAGTTAAAAGTAATATAAAAATAACGAATAATTATTTTTTAAAATATACATAGTCTGAAATAATGCCGTTCATTCAATGCAGTGAGGGGCATCATGTCTACAGTCTTAAATAAGCCGGATACACAAGCTGACGAAGCGGTGCTGGCTATTGTGGCGGCCGCTATTTCGGCCGTACAGCAGGATACCGGTTACGGGTCTATTGAAATTACAGTACATGATGGACGAGTGACACAAATTGAGCGGCGCGAGAAAGTCCGCTTTGATCACCAGATAAAACCTAAAAAGTAGTTGATATGATTTTACTGAACACTGACCAGGCTGCTGGAAGTCATTAATTTACGGGAGATAATACATGCAGTTAAAGAAAATAAGTCTTGCACTGGCAACCGCAGGTGTGTGGTGGCTGGGTAATGGCGTGGCCTCAGCAGAAGAGGTGCAGCTGGCAGAGACACAAGTAGAGGATACTGAGCAACAGAAAAAAGTAAAAGCACGTTTGGCTGAAATCAAAGCCGAAGAAAAAGCTGCTGCCAAAGCGGCGAATGGTTATTACCTTGAGCGTCGCAGTTATGGCACGCAAAAAGAAACCGAGCCACCTCGCTATGTTAAACAGTTAAACAAAACGTGGTTAAAAGACTACGACAGCTTTGCTGATGTTGACTGGCTGGATATTGGTTTTGAATATCGCGCGCGTTATGAAAGTCGTCAAAACGATTTTCGCCGTGCACAAGAAAACATTGATGATCCGCTCTTGTTGCGTTCACGTGCTTATGTGGGGTTGAAAAATATTTTAGACCCGTTCCGTTTCGCGGTTGAAGTACAAGACTCTCGCCGTAATCACAGTGACTACAACGATAGTACGGATCGCCGTTTATCAAATGACCCCAAAGATATCGACCATGCTGACTTTTTGCAGGCTTATTTGGAGTTGTATTTCAAAGAAAGTATTTTTGGCAAGGATGACCTAGGCAACAATCGCCCATTCTGGGTCCGTGGTGGCCGCCTGGCTTGGGAAGACCTGGATCGTCGCTTAATTGCCCGTAACGAATGGCGTAACACGACCAACACTTTCCAGGGGATTCGCGCCAATATTGGTGAAAAGAAAAACGACTGGCAGTTGGAAGCCTTTGCGGTACAACCTGTTCAACGCTTTGCAAACCAGTTGGATCAAGTGGACCATGCCCAGAAGTTTTACGGCCTGGTGGGTGACTGGCGTGGTTGGTCTGAATACGTGACCATTCAGCCATACTATTTTTACCTGAAGCAGAATGGTAACAGGGTTGAATATGACGGTAACGGTACCGCTTATAGTGACCGCAGTGTTTACACTGCCATACAACAGACAAGAGCAAGCATTGACCGTGAAATTAATACCGGCGGTGTGCGTGTTTATGGTGTGATTCCTGGTACGCAATGGGACTACGACGCGAGCTATAGCAAGCAGTGGGGCGAGGTTCAGCGATATATCGGTAGTCTGGCGACAGGTCGTTATATCAACGTTGACCATGATGCATATGCCTACACCGCAGAAGTTGGCTACACCTTTAACAAGCTTTCATGGAAACCTCGTTTCAGCGGTTCTTATGGCGTAGCCAGCGGTGACAAAGTGTCTGGCACGACAGCGACAGATACTTCTGACAACCAGGGTTTTGACCGTTTGTTTGGTTTTGCCCGTCCTTGGTCTAACAACGACTATATTCAAATGAACAATATTCGTGCAGCGAAAGTGCGTGCTGAATTTGACCCTAAGGTGCCGTTTTTGGAAAACGTGAAAGTTGACACTGGGTTTAGCTGGTATCGCCTCGATAGCGCAACGGATCGTTGGGCAGCAGGTAACAACTTGCAGGATGTCACAGGTAATGCAGGCCGTGATTTAGGCAAAGAGTTTGATTTACGCGTGCGTTTCCCATTGAGTCAGTATACATCTCTGAACTTAGGCTACGCGCATTTTTGGGCAGGTGATTTTGTGAAGGAGACTTCACGTAAGGTCGCTGGTCAAGCTGATCGTTCCGACAGCTCCAATTTCTTCTACACCGAACTCACTTTGTTGGGTTTTTAATCGGGGAACAGCATGAAATTTAATACTACCTTACTCAAGGTGATTGCAGCGGTTGCCTTTGCATTGCCAGTGGCTGCATCGGCGGCTGATGTGAACTTGCTTAATGTGTCTTACGACCCAACACGTGAGTTGTATCAAGACTACAACGATGCGTTTGCCAAATACTGGAAAGCCAAAACAGGTGACAATGTGATTATCAAACAATCACACGGTGGTTCCGGTAAGCAGGCACGTTCAGTGATTGACGGTTTGCAAGCTGACGTAGTGACTTTGGCTTTGTCTTACGACATTGACGAAGTCGGCAGTAAAGGCCGCTTGTTCGGGCCCGACTGGCAAAAGCGTTTACCGCATAACAGCTCTCCTTACACGTCGACCATTGTGTTTTTGGTGCGTAAGGGCAATCCAAAAAGCATCAAGGACTGGAATGACTTGGTCAAACCGGGCACTTCAGTGATTACGCCTAACCCGAAAACCTCGGGCGGTGCACGCTGGAACTACCTGGCGGCCTATGCCTATGCGTTAAAGCAGAACAATAACGATGATGCCAAAGCCAAGGACTTCTTGAAAAAGCTGTTTAAAAACGTACCGGTGCTGGATAGCGGTGCGCGTGGCTCAACCACCACGTTTGTCGAGCGTGGTATTGGTGATGTGTTGCTGGCTTGGGAAAACGAAGCCTTCCTGGCGCAGAAAGAACTAGGCCCGGACAAGTTTGATATCGTGGTGCCTTCTTTGTCGATTTTGGCTGAACCGCCAGTGACGGTGGTTGATAAAAATGCCAAGCGACATGGCACTGAAGCGGTTGCAAAAGCTTACCTGGAATATTTGTACAGCGAAGAAGGCCAGGAAATTGCGGCGAAAAACTATTACCGTCCAACCCTGGACTCTGTGGCTAAAAAGTACGAAAAACAGTTTCCAAAGGTCAATTTGATCAAAATTGACGAAACGTTTGGTGGCTGGCAAAAAGCACAAAAAACACATTTTGCCGATGGCGGTGTGTTTGACGAGATTTACCAGAAATAAGATTTGATCAACAGAAAAAGGCATTTACCCAATGCCTTTTTCTTTCTCTACAAAAGGAGAGTGTTTCATGTCAAAAGCATTAGTGATTGGTGGTGACCGCATTGAAGGCATCAAACAGGTGCTGCACGCGCAGGGGATCGATAAAATTGATCACTGGACGGGCAGAAAGCCCGGCGATGTCAAGCGCGAGCTACCGGCAAACGTCAATGTGATTGTGTTAGTGACTGGCTGGCTCAATCATTCCATGATGTATCGTATCAAGCATGTGGCGCACAAACGTGGCCTCAAGGTGGTGTATACCCGCAATAGTGCCGATGGCATGCAGCGTGTGCTGGAAGCCGCCTGATGAAATGTAGTGCTGCGTTCACGAAAGTTTAAGTTTTTTTAAATTAGGTCTAAATTTATCCATTTGTTTGGCCGATAACACCATAGAGATGTCAGGTTTAATGACCTGACTCAAGAATCTTTTTGTGCCCATGCGCAAAATGACGTGGTGATAGTGGTTAAAGGGTAAATGATGAGTCAAACCGGGATTGGCGACCAAACAGCGCCACTCAGCGAAAATGCAACGCAGCGGCAATTTATGCGGCATCGTCTTGTGCGTAAAGTACAAGACAATACCCATTTTTTGGCCATGGCCAGCATGGTCTGCGGTTTGCTGGGCTTTCCGCATTATTTGCTCGATGTCGCCAATAATGTCTGGCTGGCGCAATTACTCACGTATCTCACCTTTATTCTGGTCAGTTATAACCTATTGCTGGAAAACGGCCGTAACAATCTGGCCATGCTCACCATGTCACTGGTGACTGTCAGCCTGTTTGTGGTACAGCTGACGCCTTATGCAGCAGACTTTAACGATACCGCGCAGTTATTGCGCATGTCGAATGATATTCAGATACACCAACTCTCCCCGATTATCGAGAACGCCGCAGGCGCCTTGCTGGCTTGTCTAATTGCGACCTCTTATCTATTTCAACGTTCGGGCTGGCTGGCCACGAGCCAGGCAATTTTATATGTTGCAGTCATGATTCCGCTAATCCCGCTGCTGGGTTTTTTGTGTGGCATTGCACAGCCTTATGGTCTGATGTCACCTTTGACGACCTTAAGCGGTTTGCTGTGTGCATTCGGCTTACTGGCCAAGCATGCTTCGCATCCACCCATGAGCTATTTGCTGTTGATGGATGACAACGGCAAGCAAATTCGATTCAGCATTGTGTTCTTGAGTTTTTTTGCCATTATGCTGGCCAGGGCAGGGGTGGAGTTTGGTGACAATATGCGTGCGCTACCGGTTGTGGTGGTGGTTTCTATTTTGGCGATTATCTACACGATGACTGTCACCTATTACCGCAGAGGCCAAACCAGTGAGCAAATGTTGCCTGCGACGGATATGGACTTTGCTAGCCAGGTAGAGTCTGCGCTGGATAACCATCAGTTTTTTATGGTGTATCAACCCCAAATTGATTTTAGTACCGGCAAGTTAAAAGGCGTAGAGGCTTTAGTGCGCTGGCAGCATCCCGACAAAGGCGTGATTTCGCCTGAAAAATTTATTCGTGTCGCCGAACTCACCGGGCTGATTGTGCCTTTGGGTAAATGGGTCATGCGCACCGCCTGTACACAGGCTGCACAGTGGAACCATCACCCGGTGCTGGGCAAGATTGAGGTGGCGGTGAATGTCTCGGCGCTGCAATTAAAGTCAGGCACGCTGGTTGAGGATATTTTGCAAATTCTGGCTGAAACCGGCTTACCACCGCAACGGCTTGTGGTCGAGCTGACTGAAAGCGCTTTTGTGCAAGATGATGGCGAAAATTCACGCATTATGCATCGTTTAAAGCAGGCAGGCATCAAACTGGCGATTGATGATTTTGGCACTGGTTATTCTTGTTTGTCTTATCTGCGGGATATTCCTGGCGACTATTTGAAAGTTGACCGCTCATTTGTGATGGAACTACCAGGCCATAACAAGGCAGAAGCCGTGATTCAGGCCATTGTGAGCCTGGGTAAAAGCCTGGACTACCGCATTATTGCCGAAGGCATTGAAACAGAAGCCCAGGCCGCTTTTTTGAAAGGTATCGGTTGCGACATCGCGCAAGGCTTTTTGTTTGCCAGACCACTGGATGCGCAAGCGCTGCAACAATGGGTGGCAAACGAATTGACCGTTGATGCCTGATTGATTTTTATACCGGCATGCTGCTTGTGTCGTGCTCTGTTACAAGAGAATACGTTTTAATAGCAAATCATCCATGAGTATCAATTTAATTTGATTTAAAGGATGATAAAACCCTGTTTGCTTTTATGTTGGCTTCAATGTAATTGCGCCTATAGTAAGACAAAACACCCTGCGATAAGCGGGGGATAATAATAGATCTAGACAGGGGGCAACATGTCAGTATCCAGCATTGACTGGTCAGCTGTCACTGTTCAGGAATGCGCGACGCAACGTTTGTATATGCGGCATCGTTTTCTTAGAACCGTGCAGAGGTACTCTCCTTGGCTCGCGCTCGCCAGTATTGTCAGCGTGATGCTAGGTTTTTCGTTCATCGACTTGCACCACACCTTTGAACTCAGTGTGCTGCAGAGTCTGAGCTACCTTATTTTTATTGTAGTCAGTTTGCGTGTGATATACGACACCAGGCGTGATCAGGCTTTCGTTGGATGGCTGATTGGCGGTGTATTGCTGGCCTATTGTCTGCAAGCTTACTGGCTATTAAGTAGCCACGCGTCTTTTAGTCATATCGCGTCTATCCGTAATTTTTCACAAGTCGTCAGCCAGGGCCAGATCGCCACCGATTTCGGCATGTCGTTGCTGGTGATCGCAGGTCTTTTACTCTGCCACTTCCAATGTAACAGGGCCAGCCAGGCAGTATTGAGTGTCGCCTTGCTGATGCCGGTGACTGGTCTATTGGCGCGTGCCTACGGCATTCCTGATGCCTATGGGCAACTTTCTACGTTGTCTTGCCTGGGCGGCTTGTTGTGTGCTTCTGCCTTGCTTGCCAAGCAGGTGTCGCAAACTTCTATGAGTTATTTGTTATTGCTCGATGATACCGGCAAGCATTTGCGCTGGATTATCAGTCTGCTGTTTTTGTGTGCGATTGTGCTGGGTGGTGTAGGCGTTTATTTTAAACACGATTATCGTTTGACGCCGTTGATTATTACGCTGGCACTGATTTGCGTGGTCAGTATCATGACCTTTACTTATTACCGCAAAGGGGTGATGCATGAGCAAGTGTTACCGCCTGAAGACCTGGCATTTGCCAGCGAGCTGGAGGCGGCAATTGCACATCAAGAGTTTTATCTGGTTTATCAGCCGCAATTAAATTTCATCACTGGCGAACTGGTCGGTGTTGAAGCATTAATTCGCTGGCAACATCCGCAACAAGGGGTGGTGCCGCCAGCCAAGTTTATTGGCGTAGCCGAACTGACCGGCCTGATTGTGCCCATGGGTGCCTGGGTATTAAAAGCGGCTTGCCAGCAGGTGGCTGCCTGGCAAGAGGGCGCATTGAGCCAGGTGAAGGTGTCGGTTAACGTCTCGCCCATGCAATTGCGGTCGCCCGGCTTTACCGATTATGTGTTGCAAGTGTTGCGTGAAACCGGCTTGTCCGCTGACCGCCTGGTGATAGAGCTCACTGAAAGTGCGCTGATTCACTCTGACAGTAAAGGCACTGATAGTTTGCAGGCGCTCAAGCAACTGGGGGTTAAGCTGGCGATTGATGATTTTGGCACCGGCTATTCTTGCCTGGCGTATTTACGCGATATTCCTGGAGACTATTTAAAAGTTGACCGTTCTTTTGTCAATGATGTGCCTGGCAAAGAGCGCTCAGAGGCGGTGACCAGTGCCATTGTGGTGCTGGGCAAAAATCTGCATTACCAGATCGTCGCCGAAGGTGTGGAGACTGAGGCGCAAGCTGAATACCTGAAAAGCCTGGGCTGTGATTTGGTACAAGGCTATTTATACGCCAAGCCGATGGAAGAGCAAGCCTTGCAAGCGTGGGTGAGCGCAAGGCTTGCGTGAGTATTTGATTGGCACAGACGTATTAGTTGGCCGTTGCTGATTGAAACTTGTGATGGTTGAGTTTTGACCTGACCAGCTCGATATGTGCGCGCAGTTCGTAGGCATATTGTGAAAATGGCACCGGTAACTTCACATTGACCACTTTGGCCTCAATATCATTGAGTTTTTGCAGGCATTCTTGCAGGTCTTCAGCGCTTTTAATTTCCTGTAGCTGGGTATCCAAAAAGCGCAACTCACCGTAATAACGAAACAGTTTTCGTTTCACCAGCCAGACATACACCATCGGAATGATTTTGGTCAGCGGGATAAGCAATGCCAGTAATGGCAAAATAACGATCAAGGTTCGGTTTACAAATGTCGCCGCCCAAAACGGCAGATATTTATCAATAATCGGCAAGCCGGACTTATAAAAATTAAGTGCCTGCGCGCTGAGCGGAAAGTCGGTATCTTTAGCAGATGGAAACTCGCCTTTGCTATTAAACATACTTGGGCCGCCGTGTACTTCGGCAATCACTTTCATCATCAGATAGGCCAGTGCCGGATGCATACTTTCTTTGACGACCAGCGTTGCCGTGGGCGCCACCAGGTGTACATCATGGCTGGGCGTATTCTTAGCCAGGTCCATAGCACCTTCTGGTAGCACCAGGTGATGCATAAATGGAAATTTACGAGAGAACGCTTCGGCGGTGTCCAGGCTTAGCAAATGCAAGCGTTTATTTGTCACCATTTCATGCACCATGCCCGAATTGGCCACATCCACAAATAGAGCTGCATCCAGTGTGCCTTGTTGCAAGGCCATGGCGGCTTCTTCACCGCCAATCGCCAGCAGTTTGGTGTTGCTGCTATTAATCCCGCTTTCAGTCAGTAGGGTGCTGACCAGGGTATGCGTGCCATTACCCGCGTAGCCGATGGCGATACGTTTACCTTTGAGCGTAGATAAATGTGTAATACCTGCTTTGCAGCGGCAAAATATCCACACCGGCTGGTAATACAGGCTACCTAAAGAGAGTAGTGAGCCTGCGCCTTCACTGTGGGCGACGCCATCTTGAATAAAGGCAATATCGACGCCTGATTCCGGGTCTTTCAGTAAACGCAGGTTTTCAGTGTCACCAGACGTTTTGCGGATTTCTAGTGTAATGCCTTCTTTTTGCAGATAAACACCGTAAATGGCGGCAAAAGCGTTGTAGTTTAAATCTGCTTCGCCAGTGGCGATCACAATCTTGCGTGGCGGTGCCGGGTCTATGAATTTATAGGCAAAAAACAGCGCCAGACAGATCAGAAGCACTGAAGGCAGCGTGGCCTCCAGCAGCTCTCTGGTAAAAATAGAAGTAAATTTGTTATTGCGCGGATCAAATTTCATCGGTCAATATTCTGTGTGTAGAGGGCAGCACCGGCTCGGTTGCTATAGCGATTTTACAGAGGGTTGGGCAGAATGTCACAACACATGGTGATTTGCGCGCACAGGCAAAAAAACAGCCATTCACCGGCTGGTGAATGGCTGCAAGGATAAAACCGTGTTAAGCGTGGTAAGACGCCAGTCGCTGTAATACTGCAATCATGCGGTCAATTTCTTCATAGGTGTTATAAAACGCCAATGAAGGACGCACGGTGGTTTCTACCCCAAAACGGCGCAAAATGGGTTGCGCACAATGGTGACCAGAGCGCACGGCAATGCCTTCTTCATTAAGTGCAGCGCCGACTTCTTCACTCTGATAGCCTTTGAGTGCAAAAGACAGTACGCTGGCCTTATGCTTGGCTGTGCCTATTAAGCGCAGATTAGGAATCTGGCTCATGGCTGCGGTGGCATACTCAAGCAAGGCGTGCTCATAGGCGGCGATATTCTCGATACCTAAGCGCTCTACATACTTGAGTGCAGCACCCAAACCGACAGCATCGGCAATATTGCCGGTGCCTGCCTCAAACTTGGCCGGGGCTGCGTGGTAGACCGTTTTTTCAAACGTGACGTCCTGAATCATATTGCCGCCGCCTTGCCAGGCGGGCATGTCCTGCAATACGTCCGCTTTGCCATAGAGCGCGCCGATGCCGGTTGGGCCAAAAATCTTGTGCCCTGAGAACACAAAAAAATCTGCATCCAGCGTTTGTACATCGGTACGCAGGTGCGAGACCGATTGCGCGCCATCCAGCAACACCTTGGCGCCAACACGGTGTGCCATGGCAATCATTTCCTGCGCTGGCGTGACCGTGCCCAAAGCATTTGAGACTTGTGTGAAAGAGACCAGCTTGGTTTTGGCCGTGAGCAGTTTCTGGTATTCCTCCAGCAAAATCTGGCCGCTGTCATCCACCGGAATCACTTTGATGACCGCGCCTGTTTCCTGGCACAGTTGCTGCCAGGGCACGATGTTAGCGTGATGCTCCAGGTTGGAAACCACAATCTCGTCACCCGCCGCCAGATGCTTTTTGCCCCAGGTTTTAGCGACCAGGTTAATCGCTTCTGTCGTGCCGCGCACAAAAATCACATTATTCACTGACGGTGCATTAATAAAGCGGCGCACGGTTTCGCGCGCATCTTCATAAGCATCCGTCGCCCGCGCCGCCAGTTCATGCGCAGCCCGGTGAATATTGGAGTTTTCGTGCTGGTAGAAATAGCTGATGCGATCAATCACCACCTGCGGTTTGTGCGTGGTGGCCGCGTTATCAAACCAGACCAGCTGACGCCCATTCACACGTTCGTTGAGAATAGGAAAGTCACGGCGCACGGCATGCACGTCAAACGCAGGGTGGGCAGAGGCGGGCAGGCTACTGAGGGCGGCTGGCTCTGCTTGCAAAAAATAAAACGATTGCGCGCTGCCTGCAGACGAGTTGTTGGCCGGTTGCGTCGATGCTGCAGATGACGGCGTCTGGCTTGTTCCGGTGCCCAACCAGCGATCCAGCTCTTGCTGATAGGGAATTTCTATGCCCAGGCCAGCAAAGGCCGCAGGCGCCAGGTAAGCGGCGTCTGGCTGCAACACGTTCAGGTGTGCCGGATGGTTATGCAACGGGTCACTGGCCAGCGTTTCTACGCCTGGCGCATAAGTCAGTTGCTGCGCTTGTGTTTCCAGCGTGACAGGTTGCACTTGTGATTGCGCATAGCTTGGTGACGCAGTACCGCCAACGCCACCCACATTGCCCAGTTTTGTGGTCAATGAGTCTGTGGCGGGCACCGACGGTTGCGGTGTGTGCGAGCTTGCCAATGATTGCGCAAAGTCTGCTGCCGCAAACGGTGCGGTGGCCGGAAAGCCCTCGGCATAAAGGTCATTCACCAGTTGGGTCAGGGTAGCCGTATCCAGCACGCCTGTGTTTTCCAGCTCGCGACCGACACCCAGCGCCGCGGTCATCTTGGGATGCTCGCCCGGCAACGAAGCCAGAATAGCCTCAGGTTCAAATGCCGCTAAATTGATAGGGTTACTTGTAGTCATAGTAATGGTCAACTCCGACATCTTCCAGTACGGCAATCGCATCTTCGGTCAGCACTGCCAGTGAGCAATACAGTGAAACCAGGTAAGACGCAATCGCTTTATGGTTGATGCCCATAAAACGTACCGATAAGCCCATGGTTTGTTGGCCAGGCAGATTCGGTTGATACAAGCCAATCACGCCTTGCTTGCTCTCGCCTACGCGCAGCAACAGGATTTTGGATTTGCCATTAACGATAGGCAATTTGTCACTAGGAATCAGCGGTACACCGCGCCAGGTGAGGAACTGTGAGCCAAACAATGACACGGTTGGCGGTGGCACGCCACGGCGTGTGCACTCACGGCCAAAAGCAGCAATCGCTTTAGGGTGGGCCAGAAAAAACGCTGGTTCTTTCCATACTTTGGTCAGCAGTTCATCCAGATCATCCGGCGTTGGGAAGCCGTTACGGGTTTTCACCGTTTGTGACTTGGCCACATTATTCAGCAAGCCGTATTCTTTGTTGTTGATCAGTTCACTTTCCTGACGCTCTTTGACCACTTCAATGGTCAGGCGCAGTTGCTCTTTGATCTGGTTGTGCGGGCTGCTGTAAAGGTCAGACACACGGGTATGTACATCTACCACGGTGTTGACGGCATTTAATACATATTCACGGCCCCATTCTTCGTAGTCAACAAAAGTCGCTGGCAGTTCTTTTTCATCTTTATTTGAGCAATCTACGGTAATGGCGTTAGGATCTTTGGCCTTGTTAACACGGTAAATACCCGCTTCTACCGGCACCCAATTGAGCAAATGCACCAGCCAGCGTGGGCTGATGGTGCTGAGCATGGGTACCGATTTGGTGGCATTGGCAAGCGTTCGTGCGGCGACGTCGCCCAAGGCGCTCTGGGTTGGTTGTTCGGACATACTATTATTCTCCTTATTAAACTAACGAATCGGTGAGTGACTGAAAGTTGCGTGGTTAAAAATCAAGCAGCGACCGGAATCGGTTTAGCATCCGAGTGCGCTTGTGTGACATGACTATTGGCAGGCACGCTACGTGTGACCCAGACATTGCCGCCAATAATGGAATGTTTGCCGATGGTGATACGGCCCAGAATGGTGGCCCCGGCGTAAACCACCACGTAATCTTCTAAAATCGGGTGACGTTCAAACTTTTTCACCAGGTGACCATTGGCGTCTTTTGGAAAGTTTTTGGCCCCCAGTGTCACCGCCTGGTAAAGGCGGACATGGGTGCCAATAATCGCGGTTTCACCAATCACCACCCCGGTGCCATGGTCGATAAAAAAGTAATCGCCAATGTTGGCGCCCGGGTGAATGTCGATGCCAGTTTGCGAGTGGGCAATTTCGGTCATTAAACGCGCGATGATGGTCAGGCCTAATCCATGCAACACATGTGCAATGCGGTAGTGGATCAGTGCCAGTATGCCAGGGTAGCTGACCAGAATTTCATCGACGCTGTCTGCGGCTGGGTCACCCTGGTAGGCGGCCTCTAAATCGGTATCCAGTTGCAGGCGGATATGTGGCAATTGCTCTGAAAACTGGGCGGTGAAATGGTGCGCTTGCGTGCGAAACTGGTTGATCGGTTCACTGGGTGATTTAAATGCTAACTCCAGGCGAATCTGGTGTTGTAACTCTCGCAGCGCTTTATCTAGTGTGGTCCCGACGTAGAAGTTAATCGCATTCGCTTGAATGTCTGGGTCCCCAAGCCTGTTGGGAAATAGGGCGGCGGCGAGCCACTCTACGCATTGCCCCAATGCCTTACGAGAAGGGAGTTTTGGTGGTTGTGATAATCGCTGCCGTTGTTGTAACGCGCTTTCTCGTATGTTGGCCAGTTCTTGCACGATGTGCTCAATCGCGATTTCTTGCATCGTCAATGTGTCCTGTCAGTATCCGTTGAGCTGTTAAAAACAAAAAAGCCAGCTGCACGAATAGTGCAAACTGGCTTCTAGTGGTCTAGTCAGCTGTAATATTCGCCCACTATAAAATAAACGGCTTTAATTGAATAGGGTTAAAGTCAAATAATTATTGATTATTTGCTTATTCCATTTAGTTATTTAGTGGGCGATCCAGCAAAAGGCAACATGATTTGAGTCTCCCTTTTGACATTAAGAAATTACTCTACTGCATCATCGTTTGCAATGCAGTAGAGCGCATTTATGTGGTTTTTTATATATTTTAAAATTATAAACATATTATATTTTATTCTTTTTAAAAATATTGGATTGTCGTTATAGTGCACACCAGTTTCATAATAATAAGGGAGTTGTGTATGCCGTTTGTTTTGCCTAATGTCTTGCCCAATGTTTTACGTGGTGCCTTACTGGCCATGTTGTTGAGCAGTGTGTCACTGCAAGCTGCAGAGTTGTTGAATGCTTCTTATGATGTGACTCGCGAGTTTTATAAGGATTTTAACCCGGCGTTTATCCAGTACTGGAAAGAGAAAACCGGCGAAACGGTGACGATTAATCAGTCGCATGGCGGCTCAACCAAGCAGGCGCGCTCTGTGGTCGATGGTTTGCCGGCAGATGTGATTACCATGAACCGCAGTGCAGACATTGATATCCTGGCACAAAAAGGCAAACTGATACCAGCCAATTGGCAAACGCGTTTGCCAAATAACAGTGTGCCTAGCGCCTCACCAACCGTATTTTTGGTGCGCAAAGGCAACCCCAAGCAAGTCAAAGACTGGGACGATCTGGTACGCCCAGGGGTCACGTCGGTGATTCCTAACCCTAAAACCTCTGGTAACGGTAAATACAGCTACCTGGCGGCGTGGGGCTATGTGATACAAAAAGGTGGCGATGCTGCCAAAGCGCGCCAGTTTGTGACGGAGCTGTTTAAACATGTACCGGTGCTGGATACCGGCGGCCGTGGCGCAACCACAACGTTTGCCCAGCGCGAGATCGGCGATGTGTTGGTGACGTTTGAAAATGAGGTTTACCTGCTACAAAAAGAGCTGGGCGAAGACAAATACGAGGTGATTTACCCGTCAGTGACCGTGCTGGCCGAAAACCCGGTGTCGCTGGTGGATAAAGTCGTGGATAGAAAAGGCACGCGCAAAGTGGCACAGGCTTATCTCGAGTTTCATTTTTCAGCGCAAGGGCAAGCGTTGGCGGCCAAGCATTATTTACGTCCGCAAGTGAGTGAAGTGGCGCAACCTGCTTTCAAAAAGTTGCATACATTCACCGTCAAACAGGTATTTGGTAGTTGGAACGAAGCCGACAATACGCACTTTAGTGATGGCGGTATTTTCGACCAGATTTATCAGAAGTAGCATGTCCAAAAATAGCATGTCAAGAAGTCGCATGCCAGTACGCAAAAAGGAGTCACGATGACGCAACGTCAATCAAATCAGGAGCCAGAACACATCGTCCAGTTACGTGCCGAGTTAAAGCATGCACTGTCACTGGATCTGGAAGAGTTAGGGCTGTTAGAAGCCAGTTCGGGTGAGTATGAGAGTACCTTTATCGGGGTGCATCTTAAAACCGCTTTTCAGCCAATTTATGATGCTAAACAAGGCGATATCTATGGCTACGAAGCCCTGATCCGTCCGTCATTGTTTGGCACACTGGGCAGCACGCCCGAGTTCGCATTCACCTATGCCGAGCAATCTGGCAAGCTGGTGCAGTTTGACCGTGTGTGCCGCTCGCAGCACGTGTTAAATTACCGTGCCATTCATCAGGAAAACGGTTTGCTGTTTTTAAACGTGCATCCCAAGTTATTGCTCGAGGTGAGCGCACACGGTAAGGTATTTGAACAGATTTTGCATAAATACTCGGTGCCTACGCACCGTGTGGTGCTGGAGATCAACGAGTCGCTGATTGAGCAAGATAAGCACCTGATTGCTGCGATTGAAAACTACCGTGCGCTTGGTTACCAGATTGCGTTTGACCATGTTGGTGGCCATCAGAGCAAGTTGTACCGGCTGTGGAGCACGCACCATGACTACATCAAGTTTGATGTGTCGGTGATCCAGCAGGCAGCGCAGCAACCTTCACTGGCTAAGGCACTAAAGGGCTTGGTGGCAACCGTGCAGGACCTAGGCAGTGCGCCGGTGATTTTGGGCATAGAAACACAGCAACAGCTGGATATTGCGATTGCGTCAGGTGCGACCATTTTGCAGGGCAACTTGCTGGCAGCGCCGGTGGTGGCCAAGGTCATTAATGACCAATATCAGCACCGCTCACCTAAGGTTGCATGATTGGGTTGCGTAATTAAGCTGACGTCATTGGCTGGTATCTGCAGCTTTTCTTAATATAACAGGCGCTTATAAATTAATGATTATTTATTCTTTTGAGATTTAAAAGAATCCAGCTACATTAGCGCCTGTTTACACTTGTCACCACATAATATGGCATCACAAAAAAAGAAACATTTATTGCCCGGCTTTGGGCTGTCATTAGGGGTCACACTGGTTTATTTAAGCCTGATTGTGTTGATTCCGTTATCTGCCGTTTTTTTACGCACGACCGAACTGAGCCTGCATGAATTTTGGGCAGTGGTGACCACCCCCCGCGTGGTTGCCACATACAAACTCACGTTTGGCGCCTCACTACTTGCTGCCGTGATTAATCTGGTGTTTGGTTTGCTCACCGCCTGGGTGCTGGTGCGCTACCAGTTTTTTGGTAAAAAAGTCCTCGATGCCTTGGTTGATTTGCCGTTTGCTTTGCCCACTGCGGTAGCAGGTATTGCACTCACCGCGATTTATGCGCCCAATGGCTGGTTAGGGCAATGGCTGGAACCACACGGCATTAAAGTCGCATTTACGCCATTGGGTGTGGTGGTCGCACTCACGTTTATTGGCTTGCCATTTGTGGTGCGCACAGTGCAGCCGGTGCTGGAAGACTTTAGCGCAGAAGCCGAAGAGGCCGCCGCCAGCCTGGGGGCTAACCGTTGGCAAACTTTTTACAAGATTATTCTGCCAGCCATTTGGCCTGCATTACTCACCGGATTTTCTCTGGCCTTTGCCCGTGCGGTGGGTGAGTATGGTTCGGTTATTTTTATTGCGGGCAATATGCCGATGATTTCCGAGATCACACCGCTGATGATTATTACCAAGCTGGAGCAATACGACTATGCAGGTGCAACGGCCATTGCGGTGGTGATGCTGGTGATTTCTTTCGTCTTGTTGTTGCTGATTAACCTGTTGCAGTGGTGGAGCAATCACCGCCATGGCAATAAATAATTGGCTACGCGGGCAAATCACGGCGTTGCGCGGTACTCAAAATCCTCATGTACTGTAAGTACATGCCGGTTTTTGCGTTCCATGCGCCTGGTGCTTTATCCCGCTCGCTCACAATATTCATTAAATAATAGAAAATTTATGCATACCACACAATTTCAACAATACCAGGGCAAGGTGGCTTTCAAACGCGCCACTTCTGAACCTGCTTGGGTGCGTTGGGGCCTGATCGGCTTGGCCCTCGCTTTTTTAGGGCTGTTTTTGCTGATTCCGCTGGCAGCGGTATTTTCTGAGGCCTTGCGTAAAGGTTGGGGCGTCTACCTGGCGGCGATTACTGAAGCAGATGCGTTATCGGCCATGCAGCTGACATTGATTGCGTCGTTGATTTCGGTGCCATTAAATCTGGTGTTTGGCGTCGCTGCAGCCTGGGCTATTACCAAGTTCGACTTCAAAGGCAAAAGTTTTCTCATCACGCTGATTGATTTGCCGTTTGCGGTATCGCCGGTGATTGCCGGTTTGATTTTTGTGCTGATTTTTGGCCTGCAAGGCTGGTTTGGTGAATGGTTGATTGATCATGATTTTAAAGTCGTGTTTGCGGTGCCTGGTATTGTACTGGCGACTATTTTTGTGACCTTTCCGTTTGTCGCACGTGAGTTGATTCCCCTCATGCAGGCGCAAGGCAAAGAAGAGGAAGAGGCCGCATTGGTATTAGGCGCTTCGGGCTGGAAAATGCTTTGGCACGTGACCTTGCCCAATGTGAAATGGGGCCTGATTTATGGCGTGATTTTGACCAATGCACGCGCCATGGGCGAGTTTGGCGCGGTGTCTGTGGTGTCTGGCCATATCCGCGGCCTGACTAATACCATGCCGCTGCATGTCGAAATTTTGTATAACGAATATAACTATGCGGCTGCGTTTGCTGTTGCTTCATTGCTGACGCTGCTGGCTTTGGTGACCCTGGTATTAAAAACATATGTCGAATGGCAGGCTTCGCGTGATGCCGCCAATATTGAAAAGGAAGTGACGGCTTAACATGAGCATTACCATTCAACACATTAACAAAGGCTTTGGCCAGTTTAGCGCTCTGCGTGACATTAACCTGCAAGTGCCATCTGGCGAACTGGTGGCTTTACTCGGGCCATCCGGTTGCGGAAAAACCACCTTGTTGCGCATTATTGCAGGGTTAGAGTCACCCGATAGTGGCCAGGTATTGTTTGACGGCGTAGATACAACGCATCGTGATGTGCGTGAGCGCCAGGTGGGTTTTGTGTTTCAGCATTACGCATTGTTTCGCCATATGACGGTGTTTGAAAACGTGGCTTTTGGCCTGCGTGTGCGGCCGAAAGAAACCCGGCCATCTGATGCTGCAATCAAAAAACGGGTGCACGACTTGCTCAAACTGGTGCAATTAGACTGGCTGGCAGACCGCTATCCGCCACAATTGTCAGGCGGCCAGCGTCAGCGTATCGCACTGGCACGCGCCTTGGCGGTAGAGCCTAAAGTGTTATTGCTGGATGAACCGTTTGGCGCGCTGGATGCCAAAGTGCGTAAAGACCTGCGCCGCTGGTTGCGTCGCTTGCACGACGAGTTGCATGTGACCAGTGTGTTTGTGACGCATGACCAGGAAGAAGCGTTAGAAGTGGCTGACACCATTGTGGTCATGAATCACGGCCAGGTCGAGCAGGTAGGGTCACCGCAAGCGGTGTACGACCAGCCAGCGACGCCGTTTGTGTATGAGTTTTTGGGCAATGTGAATGCGTTTGAAACCCCACAAGGCAAGGGCTTTGTACGCCCTTATGAAATTGCTGTGAGCCGCGTGGCCGAAGCCAATAGCATCGTTGGCGCTTTAACCTATGTGCATTCGGTCGGGTCTCTGGTGCGGCTTGAAATCAAACGTACAGACAACGAGCAATATGTGGATGTTGAACTTGGGCGTGACCAGTTTAACCAGTTGAATTTTCAGCAGGGTGAAACGGTGTATTTGAAACCAACCCAACTACGCGTTTTTTAGCAGCTTGTTCTCATTGTATTATCCAGGCGAGCCGATGTGCTCGCCTGTGTTTTATATGCTCGTCTCATCTGCAGTGTGCCACGGTTGCTCAACAGTGGTCAGCTCCTCAACCTCTGCTCAAACAGTCACCTCATATATTTATCGCACATATATCGCCACGGATGTAGGATGTCTGTTTATCAGTTATTAAGTTAAGTCAATATTTAATATCATAAACATAAAAACGTTATCATGTCTTGGCACTCCATGATACTTGATAACAAAATGTGAGCGATGGAGGTGCGTATGAATAAACAATGGTATTGGCGATGACGTACGACGAACACACCCCTGACTCTGGTAATGATGCCGGCTATGCTGAAATGCTGGTCACCGACGAGTGGAAAGCCATCATGGCGAGCACACCATCAACGGTGATTGAGCAAGTCTATGGCTTGATCCGCGGCAATATGCATGAGCTGCTCACCGCTTACCGACAGTATTTGAGTACGGATCCGGTATTGAGCAAGGTGCTAAATACGGATGACATGCGCACTAAATGGACTGCTGTGTTTGAAGAGTGGGTCTGCCAGCTGTTTAGCATGCAATTTTCAGATGTAAACCACTTTGTCCAAGCGCAGCATGCGCTGGGCATGAAATTGTCTCGGGTAGGTTACCCGGCGCACTCTGTCTCTAAAAGCCTGCGCATGATTAACGCCTGTATTTTGCGGCATATCCTGACGCAACCATGGGCCGATGAGGCAAAGCTGCAATCGGTAATGTATGTTAACCACCTGATTGGTCTTTCATACGAAATTCGTAATCATGGCTATATGCAGTCTATTTCTGACCAAACCCGGCTTGACGAGTCGTATCGGCTGGCGGTGATCGGCAGCAATATCGCCATGGAAAGGGAGCGGCAGCGTGCGTTTCTCACCGAGTGGGAGAGGAATATTCTGGCCTGGTTTTATAGCCCGTCTGACATTGGCCTGCCAAGATTGGCCAAGTCTGAATTTGGCATGTGGTTTTTGCACAAAGCCAGCCTGATGTTTGAGCGCACGCCCAAATTACAAAACATTGCCGACTGTATTGCCAAGATTGACCAGCATATATTGCCCAAGCTCGAAATTACGCATTACGATGACCGCGCAGCGATTGGCAACCAGTTTCAGCTGATTCAGCAGGATCTGCTCAAAATTAAATTCGTCATCAATGAAATTTTTGACTCACACATCGAGATGGATAACGCGCGTGATAGCTTGACCCGGTTGCTCAACCGGCGCTTCATCCATACCGTGCTCTCACGTGAAATCGCCTTGCAAAAACGCGCTGGCGCCATTGGCTTTGCTATCCTGATTCTCGACCTGGACCATTTTAAAGCCGTAAATGACAGCCATGGTCATGCCGCTGGCGACATGGCCTTGCAGAAGGTAGCCACGTTAATGACTGAGTCGGTTCGACCATCTGACTTTGTGTTCAGGTATGGTGGCGAAGAAATGCTATTAATTCTGGTCGAGGCCGATGCAGCCATTGCCGCCCAGGTGGCAGAAGAGATTCGCAGCAAAGTCGCACAAACACGCATACAGGCACCAAGTGGCGACAGCATCGCACTCACTGTGAGTATTGGCGGCGCACTTGCTAAAGGCAAAATTGACTACGAGTCAGTGATCGCAGAGGCAGACAAAGCGCTGTATCAGGCAAAGAATGCCGGCAGAAACCAGGTGATGATGAGCGCGTAGGGCGCTTATTTTTCGCGTACGATGTTGCCCGAAACCACATAGCGCTCTTTGCCATCAAGAATCGTTGAGTAAACTTTCATAGTGTTTAAATTCACCACCTGGGTCACATTAATCCCTGTTTTTTCTACCCAGCTGGCAAAATAAACCTTGTTGGCCACCTTAAAGCGATCAGGGGTTTCTACGCCGTTCGCCCCTTTTTCTGGCCCATCTATGCACAGCCATGTCATTGATTTCGCATCTTTTACTGTCACCCGATATACGCCAGCGCCCTCATATTGGTAAAGAAACTGGCCAATATAGGGTTCGGCTGCGTACGTGGCGCCGCTAAAGGAAAAAAATAAGCTGGCGGTGAGTAGTGTGATTGATTTCATTGTTAATTCCTAACGTTAATCATTTCTAAAATTAGTCTAATCATTGAGTAGTGGATGAGGTGCATCACACACGGCCTGGTTGCCATTCTGGGTAAGCGGGGATATCTTCATCGTATTTAAGCCATGACACTTTGTGCGATTTGAAAATATGAAACGCCGGTGTTTGCCGGGGGGATTCATCTAATGTCGCAACGCGCAGTACGAGATGCTCTTGCGCTGCACGTTGAGCTATTAAGTGCGTACCACAATAAGAGCAAAAGAAACGCAGCTTTCCTTTTGATGACTCAAATGACTTTAATAGTTCTTGACCACGTATCCAGCGAAAATGTGTGTGTTTCACACCCGCACCTGTATTAAAGGCTGCGGAATGCGCTTTTCTGCATGTTTTGCATGAACAATGGCTGATGGGTGTATCAAGCTGTGACACCTCATATGCCACGCCTCCACAAAGGCAGCTACCTTTCATGTATTCCTCTCTAAGCTAGGTTAATAGCATTTAATTCAATACAAAATATAGCGCTAATCATAGCGTTAAAAGCGAGCTACTTTTAACGCTTTCACACGTCATTGTCGTTTTTCAGTGAGTAGTTTTTTAAATGGCTCATTTTTGTAAGTTTAAGTTATTATTTTTGTTTGGTGTCGTTTAACTCTACGTTTAATTTCACTTGTCATCACAAATAAATGTTACTACAATAATTGTATGCAAATCGAATTCGATGAGCAAAAGCGGGCCCGGACATTGAGTGATCGCGGGTTGGATTTTCGTGATGCTGTCATCATTTTTGCTGGAGAACATTACACACTGCAAGATGTTCGGCAGGTGTATAGCGAGCCGAGATTTCTCAACGTAGGTTGGCTAAATCAACAGATGGTGCTGATGGTGTGGACGCCACGTGATCGCAAACGCAGGGTTATTTCGATGCGTAAATGCAATGAAAGGGAACGTAAGATTTATGAAGAAGCCATCCATCCACAG
This sequence comes from Methylophilus sp. 5, assembly GCF_000515275.1. Classification (NCBI taxonomy): domain Bacteria; kingdom Pseudomonadati; phylum Pseudomonadota; class Betaproteobacteria; order Nitrosomonadales; family Methylophilaceae; genus Methylophilus; species Methylophilus sp. 5. Next base: position 52,624 of record NZ_KI911560.1, on the reverse strand, counting down.
TGATTTGCAACAAGTGGCAGCACATGTGATGCAAGCCAATGAGTATGAGGATGCGCCAGAGTTGTCAGCTGATTTCTTTAAGCAGGCCGATGTGTTTAACGGCGAGCAACTTGTCAGGCGTGGTAGACCTGCTGGAAGCAGCAAAGTGTCTACGACCATCAGGTTTGATAAAGAAGTGTTATTAGCGTTTAAACAGACCGGTGACGGTTGGCAAACACGTATGAACAACGCTTTGAAAGACTGGTTAAAGCATCATTCTTTGTGAAAAACGCACTAAGTGGATATCTTAGATACCCACTCAGAACGTGTTTTAAACCTTCTCTAGCGCCTGCTCCAGATCAGCAATCAGGTCATCAATATGTTCAATGCCTACCGACAGCCTGACCATGTCTTCACTCACACCAGCGCGTGCGAGTTCTTCGGCGCTAAGTTGGCGATGTGTGGTGGTCGCCGGATGGCAGGCGAGGCTTTTGGCATCACCAATATTCACCAGACGCGTGAATAGTTGCAGTGCATCAATAAAGCGTGTGCCGCCTTGCAGCCCATCTTGCACGCCAAAAGACAAGATGCCTGAGGCCTGCCCCTTCAGGTATTTTTTCACCAGGGCATGATCAGGGTGATCTGCCAGCCCGGCATATTTAACCCATTTAACTTTGGGGTGTTGCTGCAAGTAATTGGCCACGGCTAAGGCATTGCTGCTATGCCGTTCAATGCGCAGCGCCAGTGTTTCCAGGCCTTGCAAGATTAAAAAGCTGTTGAACGGACTGATGGCGGCGCCAGTGTTACGCAGGGGCACTACGCGCGCACGCGCGATGTAGGCTGCAGGGCCCAGCGCTTCTACGTAATTCACGCCGTGGTAACTGGGGTCTGGTGTATTCAGGCTAGGAAACCTGGCCGCATGCTCACCCCATGGAAATTTGCCGCTATCGACAATGATGCCGCCTATCGAGTTACCGTGACCACCTATGTATTTGGTGAGAGAGTGCACCACGATATCCACCCCATGCTCGAATGGTTTGGTGAGAATAGGGGTGGCGACAGTGTTGTCGACAATCACTGGTACGCCATGTTTGTGTGCGACGGCGCTAATGGCAGACAGGTCGACTACATTGCCTAAGGGGTTGCCTATGGTTTCGGCAAACACCAGTTTGGTGCGACTGTCGATAAGCTTTTCTAGTGAAGCTGGGTCGCGATAATCAAAAAACCTGACTTCTATGCCTTGCTTGGGTAAGGTGTGGGCAAATAAATTATAAGTACCGCCATAGAGGGTAGAGACCGAGACAATATTGTCGCCTGCTTCGGCAATGGTTTGAATGGCATAGGTAATGGCTGCCATGCCCGAGGCCAGCGCCAATGCGCCTATGCCACCTTCAAGTTGCGCCAGACGCTCTTCTAGCACAGCGGTAGTGGGATTCATGATGCGGGTATAAATATTACCCTGTACCTTGAGGTCAAACAGATCCGCACCGTGCTGGGTGTTATCGAAAGCGTAGGAGGTCGTTTGATACACGGGCACTGCCACGGCCTTGGTGGTAGGGTCGGGGCTATAGCCGCCATGGATGGATATCGTCTCTTGCTGCATCGCGTGTCTCTCCTTGTTGTTTGATGGTGACAAACAAGGAGTATAGCCCTGCCATGACGGCTGGGTTATAACATTTACTTGGTGGCTTATAACCAGTATTTATGACGCTGATGACTTGTTAGTCCAGGTCTGGAATCAGGTGCCCGAGCTTGCTGGATTTAGTTTGCAGGTACTTTAAGTTTTCTGCTGTGGGTGTGGTGAGCAGGGGCACTTGCTGGTGAATGCTAATGCCTAAAGATTGCAGGGCTGTGCGTTTTTCCTGATTGTTGGAGAGCAAACGGATGCTGTTGATGTCGAAGTAGTCCAACATATCAGCGGCGGCTTCATAAGTGCGTGCATCCACCGGCAAACCGAGCGCGACGTTAGCTTCTACCGTATCCATGCCTTGATCTTGCAGGGCGTAAGCGCGCATTTTATTGGTGAGGCCGATGCCGCGCCCTTCATGGTTTTTGAGGTATAAAATCAGCCCCTGGCCAGTTTGTTGAATCAGGCGTTGGGCGTGATGTAGTTGTTCACCGCAATCGCAACGCGTAGAGCCGAACACGTCGCCGGTCAAACATTCTGAGTGCACTCTGACCAATGGTTCAGAGGCGCGCTGTAACTCGCCGCAGGCTAATGCAATGTGTTCCACGCCATTGCGGTTATCCGTAAATACATGGATATCAAACACGCCAAACTGGGTCGGCAATCTGGCTGTGGAGGTGTGAGATAAAAAAAGCATATCAGTGAATGTTCGGTGTTAAAGGCTCAAGCTAATATTGTAGCGGTTGTGCGTTTTTTAAAGTATCTCTGATCAATTAATCTGTGTGGCCATGCGCGATAGCAGGGGGCATTTAAGCTTGGTTTAAGATGAATACTGTTAAACTTTGGCTATGACATCTGTTTGTAGGAGCGTGATCGGCATGGTTTGCAAGCAAGATCGGGCCCGATTTGTATGGCTTGCGCTAGTGCTTATGCTGGGCGCACTGTTTTGTTTGCCGCGCGCAGACTCAGGTGAAAGCCCAACCAATGCCAGCCGTTTGTCAGCTAAAGGCGATATTCTCAGCCTGGAAAAAATCTCGCAAAAAGCCAAAAGCTATCAACCCGGTGAAATTCTGGAGGTCGAGCTTGAGAAAAAGCATGGGCGCTATGTGTATGAGGTGGAGATATTGGATGCAAAGAGCCAGGTATGGGAGCTTAAACTGGATGCCAAGAGCGGGCAGTTGCTCAAAATGGAGCAAGACGACTAAATGCGTTTGTTGCTGGTAGAAGATGATGCTTTGCTAGGTGCACAGACGCAGCAGGCACTTAATGGCGCAGGTTACGCATGTGACTGGCTGCAAGAAGGCATTGAGGCCAGTATACAAGGGGTGCTTGAGCCTTATGATCTGGCGATTTTGGATTTAGGCTTGCCGGGCAAGCCAGGCCTGGAAGTGTTGGCCGAGTGGCGCGCGCAATCTTGCCGTATGCCGGTGATTGTATTAACCGCGCGCAGCAGCTGGCAAGAGAAAGTTGAAGCATTTAACCTGGGTGCCGATGATTATGTGACCAAGCCATTTCAGCTTGAGGAGTTGTTGGCCCGCATTGGTGCCGTGCATAAACGCACCGTTGGCGTGGTGGCGGGCGCACTGGTGGTAGCGGATTTAAAGCTGGACGAGCAAACACAGACAATTTGGCAAGGTGAAACCGCGCATGCGTTGACTGGCACCGAGTTTAGGTTGTTGCGTTATTTAATGTTGCATCCCGGGCGCATTTTTTCTAAAACCGAGCTGACAGAGCATGTGTATGCCTATGATGCCGATAAAGACAGCAATGTGATTGAGGTGTATATCAATCGCCTGCGTCACAAAATAGGTGCTGAGAGAATTCAGACCAAGCGTGGCCAGGGCTATGTGTTTGCAGGCGTGGTGGCATGAAATCGTTACGCAGGCAATTATCACTGGGATTAACGCTGAGCCTGGTGGGGTTGCTGACGCTGCAATGGGCGGTGGTAACGTTTACCATTGACCATTTAATCCAGTCGCAAATGACGGCGCGCATGCAACAAGAGGCCGAGGGCTTGCTGGCAGGTGCGTCGGTGAATGCGCGCGGCCAGCTAGTGCTTGAGCCGCGTGTGATGGCGACTGCTTATCAGCGCCCGTTTTCGGGCCGTTATTTTATTGTGCTGTTAGATGGCGCCGCTCACGTGCAGTCTCGCTCGTGGTGGGACGTGACTTTGCCGGTGAACGCACTCAAGGTGGGTGAAGAGCGCGTAACGCATGTGACAGGGCCCGAATCGCAACCTTTGCTGTTGCTGGGACATGGTTACCGTAAACAGCAGCGCATGATCACCATCTACATCGCAGAGAGCCTGGTCGAGCTGCAGCAAAGCCTGCACCTGTTTCATTGGCTGTATGGCGTATTCTCACTGTTGGGATTGCTGGCTTTGCTGGCGTTGCAACGCTGGATTGTGGTGAATACGCTTACCCCGTTGCAGCAAATCAAAGAAAGTCTGGCACGCGTGGCCAGTGGCGAGTTGCAGCAGATCAATGCGCACGGTCCGGCAGAGGTGATGCCGCTGATTAACGAGTTTAACCGCATCCTTAAAAGTGCCAGCCAGAAAACCCGGCGTTCGCGTCTGGCCATCGGCAACCTGGCGCATGGGCTTAAAACGCGTCTGGCCCAATTGCAGTTATTGTCTGGCAGTGACTCAACCGCAGAGCATGCCGAGTTACGGCGTATGGTGCAACGCTGTAGTGAGGAGATTTACCAGGATGTGGAGCGTGAATTAAAACGCGCGCGGCTGATGGGCGATGTGTATACCAGCCAGCAGACCGATCTGGCGCTGGAGTTGCCTAAACTGGTCGCTGTTTTGCAAAAAATTTACAGTGAAAAAACAATTGCCTTTGCCTGGCAGCACGATGGGCAGGCACGCGTGATTATAGACCGTGAAGACATGCTTGAGCTGCTGGGTAATGTGCTGGATAACGCGTTTAAATGGTGCCACGGCCAAGTGCAGTTACATGTGTCTGTGCAAGAGACGATACATATTATTGTCGAAGACGACGGCCCCGGCAGTCACGCCCCGGCCTTGGAAGCGCTGTTGCAGCGCGGCATGCGTATGGACGAATCCAAGCCAGGTAGTGGTTTGGGGCTGGCCATCGTGCAGGATATTGTGCAGCACTACCACGGCCAGATTACGCTCACGCATTCTAAGCGCTTGGGTGGTTTGCATGTCAACATAACGCTGGTACCCACCATGGCAGGCACCAGCGTTTAATGGTTAAAACCAGTCGCGGTTGATGCTATTCACTTTACCGGTTTTGGCATCAATATACACTTCCCATTCGGCACCGTTACTGTCAACGATTTCCACTTCGTAGTCCCAGCCTGCACGAAATTTTCTGCGCTCTAGCTCGACCTCTTTCACCACACCTGGTTTGGCTACCAGCGCTTTGGCTCGAGCATCTTCATGTGAAATCAGACCAAAGGCTTTGGCCTTTTCAGACATCTTTTGTACGTCATCTTCGTCATCGTCAGCCAGTGCGGGCTGGTTGACCATCAGCCCGCAAAACAGGGCGATGATAAACAGATTGGCGGCGGTGTTTAAGGCTTTAGGCATCGTGCTCTCCTTTTTGTATTGAGCGTTCACGATACAAGGCGTGGCTTAATTCACGCTTAATGCTCATGCTGGGCCTAATTTTCGTGCATGCTGGGCAGGTGCAAGTTGGGTTGGTGTGTTTTCAGTTGATTGAATAACCAGCGTGTTTCGAGCAGGTTCCACACCCTGAGCATGGCCTCCATATGGTCAAACGGCTTGGTTAAAAAGTCTTTGGCGCCCAGGGCCAGTGCTTTGCGCCGGGTGGCAATCGTGGCGTCTGCGGTAAGCACTAATACGGGCAAAAAGTCATGTGGGCCGACATGGTGCGAGAGTTGGTCGAGCACGGCAAAACCATCCAGCACCGGCATCATTAAATCCAGCAAAATGAGGTCGGGCTGAAAAGCATTGACCAGGTCCATGGTTTTGGTCGAGTCCGTGGTACTAATCACCTGCTCAAAGCCTTCTTTGGTCAATAACTCTTCGAGCAGCCGCAAATTGGCTTCGGCATCGTCGATAATTAAAATTTTAGAGGCGCGTAATTGTTCAATATTCATGGAGTCTCGGGCAGGAGTTTTAACAGTAACTGGTTAAAGGCAGCCACGTTGAGCGGCTTGGTGAAGTAATGCGTGATGCCGAGCGCATTAAGGCGCTGCATGGTTTCTGGCAAGGCATCTGCACTTAAAATCACGATAGGCGTCGCTTGTAAATCGCTGCGGCTGGATTGGATATGCTGAATTAATGATTCACCCGAGCCGTCTGGCAGGTTGAGGTCCAGTAACAGCAAGTCTGGCTGCATGTCACGTAACCAGACCATACTTTCCTGCAAGCTGGCCGCCAGGTGCAGTTTTAGGTGGCGATGTTTGCTCATGATGGCTTCAATCAGGGCTTGATTGCTGTGGTTATCCTCCACATACAAAATATGGCGTTTAACCGACTGGCTGGCGGTTGCCGCGGCCTGTATTTTTATCTCAGTGCCTGTGTCTGTGTGTTGCGCTGGATGTTGCGCTGCCTGTTCAGATTCAGGCAGGCTGATCCAGAACAGGCTTTGGTCTTCGGCCACGCCAATCTGGCCGCCCATGGCGTCCATCAGTTGCTTGCTGAGCACCAGGCCCAAACCGGTGCCTTCGGTCACGGTGCGTTCAGCACCCAGCCGGTCAAACGGAGTAAATAAACGGGAGCGTAATGCAGCCGGGATGCCTTGGCCCTGGTCTTGTACATCGACCCGGATCTGGCCATGCTGGCGGTAAGCGCTGACGGTGACACTGGTGTTTTCCGGCCCGTATTTGAGCGCATTGGCCAGCAAGTTTAAAATCACTTGCAGCAAGCGCTGGCGGTCAGCCCGCACGTTTAACCCGGGCTCAAAATGCTTTTCTATGGTGATGTCGCGTACTTTTTCCAGCGGTTTTAAGTAGTGGTAAGCCTCTTCGAGCAAGTTGTTCAGCGCAATGACCTCCATCGCCATGCTGATGTCACCACTTTCAATACGCGAAATATCCAGTACTTCGTTAATTAACTTGAGCAGGTGTTGGCCGGCGTTATGAATCAGGGTCGCACTGTCTTTTTGCCGCCCCTCAGGCAAATCGTTTTCGAGAATTTGCGCAAAGCCTAAAATCGCGTTGAGTGGAGTGCGCAGCTCGTGGCTGGTGCGTGATAAAAAATTACTCTTGGCGGCGCTGGCTTCTTCAGCATCTACCCTGGCTAAGTGAGCCTCTTGCGCGCTTTGGGTCAATAATTGTGAGGCGTGCTCAAGCTCGCTGGTGAGCTCACCTAACTCGTCACGGCTGATGCTAGGCAGGGCCAGCGGCTCTCCTTTAACCAAATGGATGGCGCTATCGCGAATGGTTTTAACGCGGGCGACTATTGTTTGTGTGAATAACCAAACGCCAATCAGTGAGCCGACCACCCCAGCAATCACTGCCATCAGCGTGATACGCAAATTGCGTTTTCGTTCGTAAATGACCTCTTTTTTGTCCTGGTTGACGATGGCTGATTCGCGCAGGCTCATGCGGTTAAGGTGCGCGCGTAATTGATTTAAGGCTTTCCCCTGCGAACTGAATTTGCCAATCAGCGCTTCATCCGCCTCGTCCTCGCTATGGCTGGCCAGTATCGCCAGGTCATCCAGGTTTTTTTCTACCAGCGGATGAATCACTTGTAACAAGTGCTGTTGCGAGCGGTCATCCAGGTTGTGTTCCAGCGAGCTGAGCAAATGCGGCATACTTTGTCTGGCACTTTCATAGCCTGCCAGAAACTGGCGGTTGCCAGTGAGCAAAAAGTCACGCACGCCGGTTGAGGCTTCCAGCAACAAGGTTTGCAGGGTTTGAATGTCTTGCTGGATTTGCAGGGCATTTTGCACGCGTCTTTCCAGCAGGGCAGCTTGTTGCTCACTCTCAAAAATCAGCGCCAATGAAGCGAGCAATACGGTGAGTGGCAAGGCATTGAGGACAATGCCTTTGGTGGTCAGCGATAAGTCCTGCCACAAGTGATTCAGGCGGCCGGTGATCTGTGCCATGGGCTTAAACATGTTTTGTCTCATAGCCCGTCACTTTTAAACCCGGCTTCAACGGCCTTCACCGCGGCTTGTGTGCGGTCGTTTAAGTCCAGTTTGCTTAAAATGCGCTCAATATGGATTTTAACCGTGCCGGGTGAAATGCCCAGCTTTTGCGCCAGTGCTGCGTTACTGGGGCCAGAAGGCAACAAAGCAAATACTTCACGCTCACGTGGCGTGAGTTTTTGCAGATAACTGTCATCAATCACGTGATTGGCCTGAGCCTGGCCTTGTAAGGCGAACCCCAGCAAGCCGCACAGGCTATGCAACACTTGCAAATTGCCCGCGCTTAACGGGTTACCGGTGATCAGCGCCAGCAAACCAACGGCGCGCTGCTGACAAGCAATGGGCAGGTGGTAACAATGGAGGGCTGTGGGGTCGGTGCTGGTTTGCAGCGTCCACAGGCTGGGCACAAATTGTTTATGCACCTCAAAGTGGATAGGTTCTTTAAGCCATTGTGCCAGTGCGCCCAGCATGGGTACGCGGGCGCCAATCGGGAAGGTTTTGCCGCGCTGCGCGAGTATTTTTAATGCGCCAGCATGTTGCTGGCTAATCAGCCCGTGGGGGGCGCCAAATTGCATGCAGACTTCATCCAGCAGCCATTGCATCAACTCTTGTGACCAGCCGTGACTGAACAATTTTTGCCCGAGGCGTTCAAATAACCTGTCATGTGCGATTTGCACTTGTGTTTGCTTGAGCGCACTGCGTAAGGCAAAAGCGCTTTCTGTGGCTGGGGGGCTGTCGTTCGGCATATGCCGTTTAGTATATACCGAACTACCTATATCGGTAGATTTATTGATGACAATACACGGGCAAAATGCAATCCATCGTGAATGCAATCAGATTCACACCAACAGAACAACTTGTCTGAATGACGATTTAAAGGAGAAATACCATGCGTACATTAACCACAGTAGCAGCAATGATCCTCGGTTTGAGCCTGGCTTTGCCAACACAAGCGGCTGAAACCAATACTGGCGACACCGTTCATAACACACACCATGTGCAGTTTTTAGGTAAGCGCGCATTTCAGCAGCCTGTGGTTGCAAAAGCAGATGCAGAGCAAGCCTGGGTTGGTGCGACGCTGAGAGTAGACCAAAGCAATCATCAACAACTGTTGAAAATGCAGTCATTGGGCAAGCGCGCTTACTAGTCAGTGTTGCGTAAGGTTGTTGGCACATAATGACTTTACACCTGCCCAAAAGGTGTATATATAAACAAATTATGTAGGAGCGAAAAATGAGTAAATTATTATTGGCACTCTTGGTGACATTTGGTTTAATGGCTAATGCGCAGGCAGACGAGTCTATTGATCAGGACGCGGCAACGGTTAAACAGATGCATGAGCACAACTTTTTAGGTAAGCGTCCTTATGCCAAAACGCCGGTAGCTAAACAAAATCCGGATGAACAATGGGTGGGCGCAGGCATTGTGACCGACAAACCGGAAAAAGGCTTCGACAAGCATCAACAAATGCGTTTGAACTTTATCGGTAGACGCCCTTTTAATGCAGGAACAGCCGCTGAATAACCACAGGCTGACCACTGCTCTGAACAATAACCCCGCATCATTGCGGGGTTTTGTGTGTCATAGCGTCAATAACAAAAATTAATAATATAACAATAATGTTGTTTGTGAAGGATATACACCATGTCAACCTCTGTGCAGGGGTCTAGCTCGCTAGACTTGTTTAAGCATATCAATCGAGACTTACCGGCCTCTATTGTCGTGTTTTTTGTGGCACTGCCACTTTGTTTGGGCATTGCGCTGGCGTCTGGCGCGCCTTTATTTTCGGGCGTGATTGCCGGGATTATCGGCGGCATCGTCGTTGGTTTGGCTAGCGGCTCGCAACTGGGCGTGAGTGGCCCGGCAGCTGGTTTGGCAGTGATTGTCATGGCCGCCATTGGCAACCTGGGTTCTTACGAGGTTTTTCTGGCGGCGGTGGTACTGGCTGGCGTGTTCCAGTTTTTGCTCGGGCAGTTTAAGGCAGGCTTTATTGCCTATTTTGTACCTTCTTCGGTCATCACCGGCATGCTCACAGGCATCGGCTTGCTGATTATCCTGAAACAGATCCCGCATGCCTTTGGTTACGATGCCGACTACGAGGGCGATGAATCATTCGATGCATTTGCCGGGCACGATACTTTCAGTGATATTTTGCAGGCGTGGAATTTATTAACGCCAGGGGCGGTATTGATCGCAGCGGTGTCATTTGTGATTCTGATTCTATGGGATACCGTGCTGACCAAAAAACACAGGTTGTTCCAGCTGCTGCAAGGGCCGATTGTGGTGGTGTTAGTCGGTATTTTATTCAATGTCGCCTTTATGCGCGGTTGGTTGAATTTTTCACTGGGTGAAGATCAAATCGTGCGCTTGCCTGTGGCAAGCAGCCTGGGCGAGTTTGCCAGCTTCTTTACGCATCCTGATTTTAGCCAGATTACGCAGCCACTGGTGATTAAAACCGCGCTGGTGATGGCGATTGTAGCGAGTCTGGAAACACTGCTATGTGTGGAAGCCACCGATAAACTCGATGTGCTAAAACGCGTGACGCCAACCAATAAAGAACTCAAGGCACAAGGGCTGGGTAATATTGTGTCTGGCTTGATTGGTGGCTTGCCCATTACTCAAGTGATTGTGCGCAGCAGTGCCAACGTCACGTTTGGGGCGCAAACTAAATTGTCTGCCATTTTGCATGGTTTCTGGTTACTGCTGAGCGCCATTACCATCGCCAGTTTCCTCAATCTGATTCCTTTGGCGAGCCTGGCCACTATTCTGATTATGGTGGGTTACAAGCTGGCAAAACCTAATTTGTTCAAGCAGATGTATCAATTGGGCTGGGAGCAGTTTATTCCGTTTATGGTGACCATCATCGCCATTGTGTTTACCGATTTACTAACAGGCATCGGCTTGGGGCTGGTTGTTGCGGTATTTTTTACCTTACACCATAGCTACCGCAACTCCCACTACATCAAGCAAACCCGCTCTACCAGAGACGGCAAAGAAGTGTATGAGTTGGTGCTGGCGGAAGAGGTCTCGTTTTTTAACAAGGCCAGTATTCTTGAGGTATTAGAGGCGATTCCACCCAATAGCAAGGTGGTGATTGATTGCTCCAACAGCAAAGCAATCGCTTATGATGTCGTCGAATTTATTCACGGCTATCAGCAGCATGCCAAACTGAAAAATATTGATGTAGAAACCATTGATTTCAAACCGCCGCAGCATATGCTCGGACATTAACCAAAAAAGCATGGCTCATAAGCCATGCAAAACAATCATTGAGTAGAGGATACATATATGTACAAGCACCCATTACTGGACCGCGACAAAATGACTGCGCGTGAAGCACTGGATATTTTGATTGAAGGTAATCACCGTTTCACTAATGATCGCGAGCAGGACAAAGACTTTAAGTCACTGATTCAGATCACCAAAGACAAGCAACACCCGTTTTCTTCATTTTTAAGCTGCAGTGATTCACGTGCGCCAGTCGAGTTGTTATTTGATCAGGCACTGGGTGATGTATTCAGCGTGCGCCTGGCTGGTAATATTGCTTCAGACAAAGCCATCGGCAGCCTGGAATTTGGCAGCAAGTATTTAGGCAGTAAACTGATTGTGGTCATGGGCCACACTTCTTGTGGCGCGGTGAAAGCTGCGTGTGATGACTTTAAAGATGGCCATATTGGCGAGATTATCAACCTGATCAAGCCATCTATCCGTCATGAAAAAACCATTACTGATCCGGCACAGCGCAATTCTAAAAACAGTGATTTTGTAGAGAAAATTTGCGCATTAAACGTGAAATATCAGATTGATACCATTATTCGCTGCAGTGACATTATTGATGATATGTTGCAAACCAAGCAGATCGGTATTGTCGGCGCGGTCTACGATATTTCAAATGGTAAAGTAGATTTTCTGGAAGAGACTTTTATTGGCTAAGTGTTTAGCTACTGACACAAAAAAGCCGATGCATGCATCGGCTTTTTATTTAACTTGAAGGCAATTAATGATGGCCTTCTTTAGCCAGGTTAATACTGTATTTAGGAATCTCTACCGTCACATCTGTTTGTTGCATAATCGCCTGGCAAGACAGGCGTGACTGCGGTGTCAGGCCCCAGGCGCGATCCAGCATGTCATCTTCATCTTCTTCAATTTCATTCAGGCTTTTAAAGCCCTCACGTATCACCACATGACAAGTGGTACAGGCACAGACACCGCCGCAGGCATTATCAATATCAATATCGTGTTTTAACAAAGCATCACAAATCGAGGTGCCTGGTTCGGCCTCAATCACCGCCCCTTGTGGGCAGATGTCGGCATGGGGCAGTACAGTAATTTTTGGCATGTTAGAGTTCCAGTGAATCCAGGTTTTTGCCCGCGAGGGCCTTTTGTACCGAGGCATCCATGCGTTTGGCGGCAAAGGCCTCTGTGGCATGGTTGAGTGCCTCACTCGCTTGTTTAACCGCATGGCTATCTGTGCCTTGGCATAAAGCCAGCAGGGCGTCGATATGGCTGTGTATCTGTTGACGTTCGTCGGCACTCAGCAGTGTGTTACCATCTTCAGTGAGGGCGGCTTCAATCGCTTCAATCAGGCGTTGCGCATCAACGACGGCTTCACGCAGCATGCGCGCGGCTTTATCGCTCTCGGCTGCGCCAAATGAGTCTTTTAACATGTGGGTGATCTGGTCTTCGTTCAAGCCGTAAGACGGTTTCACCGTGATATTCGCCTCAACGCCATTGGTTTGCTCGCGCGCACTCACAGACAACAGGCCGTCGGCATCGACTTGAAAGGTGACACGAATACGTGCAGCACCCGCCGCCATCGGTGGGATACCGCGCAGCTCAAACCGCGCCAGCGACCGATTGTCACTGACCAGCTCGCGCTCGCCTTGCACAACATGAATCGCCATCGCTGTTTGGCCGTCTTTATAAGTAGTAAAGTCTTGCGCGCGCGCAATCGGCAACGTTGAGTTACGCGGAATCACTTTTTCAACTAATCCACCCATGGTTTCCAGGCCCAGCGACAGCGGCGTGATGTCGAGTAACAGTAACTCATCATCACTGCGGTTGCCTGCCAGCACATTGGCTTGTATGGCAGCGCCCAGGGCCACGACTTTGTCCGGGTCGAGGTTGGTGAGTGGCTCTTGCTCAAAAAAGGCTTGTACGGCATGGCGGATATGCGGCATACGCGTGGCGCCGCCAACCAGCACCACGCCTTTAATCTCATTGATGGTTAACCCAGCATCACGCATGGCTTTACGTGTCGGGCTTAAGGTTTTAATCACCAGATGTTCGGTCAGCGTCACAAACTGTGCCACCGACAGGGTTTCATCTACCAGGGCACCGCTACTTAGCTTGCAGACGATATTCGCTTCATGGTTGTCTGTCAGCCACTCTTTGGCCTGGCGTGCTTTGGTCAGCAGTAAGCGCGTATCTTCTTCGCTAAGCGGCTTAAAGTCAGCGGTTTTGCTGCGCACCTGATCAAGCACCCAGCAAAAAATACGGTGGTCAAAGTCATCGCCACCCAATGCTGAGTCACCATTGGTGGCCAATACCTCAAACACGCCTTTGCTCAGGCGCAAAATAGAAATATCAAAGGTGCCGCCGCCCAGATCGTAGATGACATATACGCCTTCGGCTGCGTTATCCAGGCCATAGGCCACGGCTGCTGCGGTTGGCTCATTGAGCAGGCGCAACACATGCAAGCCTGCCAGCCGCGCAGCATCTTTGGTTGCCTGGCGCTGGGCATCATCAAAGTAAGCGGGCACGGTAATGACGGCACCAGTGAGTTCGCCACCGAGCGCTTTTTCGGCACGTGTTTTCAATGTTTTTAAAATGTCGGCAGAAATCTCGACCGGGCTTTTTAAGCCAGCCCGCGTGTTAATTTCGAGGATGCCTTGCGAACTGTCATTCTCGACAAAATGATAGGGGATATGCGCTCTATCGGTAATGTCGTGCAAGGCGCGGCCCATAAAACGTTTGACCGAGACGATGGTATTCACCGGGTCTAAGCTTTGCGCGGCCTGTGCTTCGTGGCCGACAATGACGGCCTCTTGCAAATAACGCACCACAGAAGGCAGCAGGGCGTGGCCGTGCTCGTCATGCAACACAGTGCTCATGCCGCTACGCACGGTGGCAACCAGCGAGTTGGTAGTGCCCAAATCAATGCCGACCGCCAGTTTATGCTGATGCGGCGCGGGGGAATGTCCAGGTTCGGAAATCTGTAATAAGGCCATGAAACTCTATTCTTCCAACTGAGCGATCAGTTGATTCACATCTTCACTTACTTTATCAATAAACCGCAACTTGCGCACCGTCAGCGCTGCTTGTACTGGCGCAGCCACAATTTCATTAGCCACCTGCTGCTGCAAGGCTTTCGCTTGTGCGCGCATTTCTTTTAACAATGCATCTAGCGCGGCAATATCTTTGCCAACCCTGGCGTCATCCATGGCCTCACGCCACTCCATTTGCGCCATTAAAAAATCACCCGGCATGGCCGTGTTATTTTCTTCATCGGTGGCAATGCCTTGTAGTTGCAACAAATAGCGGGCGCGGGATGTAGGCTGCTTGAGCGCTTGGTAAGCTTCGTTGACGTAGGTTGCCATTTGCATGGATTGCATGCGCTCAGCTGGCGACGCATTCACAAATTTGTCCGGGTGCACTTCAGCTTGCAATTTGCGGTACTGGGCATCCAGCAAGGTCACGTCCAGCTCAAATTGTTGCGGCAGCTGAAAGAGGGCGAAATAGTTTTGCATAGTCTATTGGCCGCAGAGACATGCTTGTGTCTCTGCGTGTATGGCGGCAAGGTTAAACGGTAAACGACTCGCCGCAACCGCACTCGTCCTTCACGTTAGGGTTGTTGAACTTAAAGCCTTCGTTCAACCCTTCTTTGGTAAAGTCGAGCTCAGTGCCGTCAATGTAAACCAGGCTTTTCGGGTCAACAATCACCTTGATGCCACGGCTTTCAAACGCCATATCTTCTGCGTGCATTTCATCCACAAATTCCAGCGTGTAGGCCATGCCTGAACAGCCGGTTGTTTTTACGCCCAGGCGTAATCCGAGACCTTTGCCACGGTTGGCCAAGAACTTCTCCACGCGGTTAGCAGCTGTTTCAGTCAGGGTAATCGCCATATTTAGTGACCTTGTTTAGACTTTAAGTCAGCAATCGCAGATTTAATCGCATCTTCAGCCAACACTGAGCAGTGGATTTTGACCGGCGGCAACGCCAGCTCTTCAGCAATCGCCGAGTTCTTGATTTCTTGCGCCTGGTCCAGCGTTTTGCCTTTTAGCCACTCCGTGACCAGTGAGCTCGACGCAATGGCAGAGCCGCAGCCATAGGTTTTAAATTTGGCATCTTCAATCACGCCAGCATCGTTCACCTTGATTTGCAATTTCATTACGTCACCACATGCAGGCGCGCCAACCATGCCGGTGCCTACGTTAGGGTCGCTTTTGTCCAGCGAACCCACGTTACGTGGATTTTCGTAGTGATCTAATACTTTATCTGAGTAAGCCATATTGTTGCTCCTATCAATTAAATCGCGACCAACAGGGTTGTGCCGCTTTTTAATCCTAAAAAAATATTTCTTAAATTCAAAAAAATTGCAGATTTCATTGTCTGGCAAGGCGAAGGATTGCGCCGTTTAGTTTATCTAAACAAGCAGTCCGACAACGCCGCCAGGCGATGAAAGATCAATTTTTAATGCTCCGCCCATTCTACTTTGGACAAATCTACGCCATCCTTGAACATCTCCCATAATGGGGACAGTTCACGTAATTTTCCAATCTTGCTCTTCAATAAGTCAATGGTGTAATCCACATCGGCCTCTGTTGTGAAACGGCCAATGCTGAAACGAATTGAGCTATGTGCCAGTTCATCAGAGCGGCCCAGTGCGCGCAGCACATAGCTAGGCTCCAGGCTAGCAGAGGTACACGCAGAACCAGAGGAGACAGCAATATCCTTAATCGCCATGATCAGGGATTCACCTTCAACGTAGTTAAAGCTGACGTTGAGGTTGTGCGGCACACGGTGATCGAGGTCACCATTGACATAGGTTTCTTCAATTTGCAGTAAGCCGTTTAGCAAGCGGTCACGCAGTACGCGGATGCGCTCGTTTTCGCTGGCCATTTCTTCATGCGCGATGCGGAAAGCCTCACCCATGCCTGCAATCTGGTGTGTGGCCAGGGTGCCAGAGCGCATGCCGCGCTCGTGACCGCCGCCGTGCATTTGCGCTTCGATACGGATACGTGGTTTACGGCGCACATATAATGCCCCCACGCCTTTAGGGCCGTAAGTTTTATGGGCAGAAAAGCTCATTAAATCTACCGGTAGCTGCTCGAGGTCAATCGCCACTTTGCCGGTGGCTTGTGCTGCATCCACGTGAAAAATAATATTGTTAGCACGGCAAACGTTGCCTAAGGCTTCAATATCCTGAATCACGCCGATTTCGTTATTGACCAGCATAATAGAGGCCAGCACGGTGTCCGGGCGAATGGCCGCCTTGAACTTGTCGAGATTAATCAGACCGTCAGGCTCTGGTTGCAAATAAGTGGCTTCGTAGCCTTCACGCTCCAGCTCACGCACCGTGTCTAGCACGGCTTTGTGCTCGGTGGCCGCCGTGATGATATGCTTGCCTTTGCTGGCGGCATAAAAGTGCGCCGCGCCTTTAATCGCCAGGTTGTTAGACTCGGTCGCGCCGGATGTCCACACGATTTCGCGAGGGTCAGCATTGACCAGCTTGGCGACTTCTTCGCGCGCGTTTTCTACCGCGTGTTCAGCGGTCCAGCCATACGGGTGGCTACGCGACGCCGGGTTGCCAAAGTCTTCGGTCAGGTAAGGAATCATTTTTTGCGCCACGCGCGGGTCTACCGGTGTGGTCGCAGAGTAATCCAGGTAAATCGGCTTTCTATCAGACATGTCTCATGCTCTTTCAATTAAAGTCTTATGCCGCAACGGCACTTAATCCTTTCAGACGTTGCACTTGTTGCTGCAACGCTGCTAAAAATGCGGTGATTTCTTCACTGCTATTACTATCGCTCAAGCTCACGCGCAAGGCGCCACGCGCTAAGTCGGGGCTAATACCCATCGCCAGCAACACATGGCTCGGCTCGGTGCTATCGCTGGAGCAGGCGGAGCCGCTGGCGACAGCGAATCCAGCTTTGTCCAACGCTGTGACCAGTGTCTCGCCCTCAATGTTAGGCATGGCAAAAAAACTGGTATTAGGCAAGCGTTCAGCCTGCTGCGCAAAAACCACAGCGCCCAGTGTGTTTAAACCGCTTTCTAGCTGATCACGCAGCTGTTGAACGGCTGTGTGACGGCTAGCCATTGATTGCATGGCCAATTGGCAAGCCTGGGCAAAGCCAATGATGCCTGCCACATTTTCAGTGCCGCTGCGCAAGCCACGTTCCTGACCACCACCATGCAACAGTGGCGCAATATCCACACGCTTGTCTACAATTAATGCGCCGACGCCTATCGGGCCGCCAATTTTATGGCTGGAAATTGTCATTGCCTGCACACCCAGCGCGCGCATATCGACGGTAATTTTGCCAAAGGCCTGCACCGCATCGGTATGCAATAGCGCGCCATGTGCTTTTGCCAGCTTGGCTAACTCAGCTACCGGCTGTATTGCGCCAGTTTCGTTGTTTGCCAGCATGGCAGAAACCAATCCGGTACGTACTTTTAGTGCTTGCTCGGCTTGTGCCAGGTTTATCACCCCGTGTGCATTAACGCCAATTTGAGCCACTTGCCAATCATGCCAGGCTAAAGACTGTGCCGGGCGTGTCACACATGGGTGCTCAATTGCACTCATCAATAGTTGTGACGGGCTTAAGTTGGCGCTAATCCCTTTGACGGCAAAGTTGTTCGCTTCGGTGCCGCCAGAGGTCAAAATCACTTGTGATGCCTGTACACCCACACATTCAGCAATGTGCTTTCTGGCTAATTCCATTGCGTCGCGCGCGTTGCGGCCATACACATGGCGGCTGGTCGGGTTGCCAGTCGACTGGCTCAACCAGGGCAACATTGCTTCCAGCACCTGCGGTTTTAAGGCGGTGGTGCTGTTATGATCAAAAAAAACAGTTTTTTCTGTCATGGCCAAATATTTAGGCGGCAATGGTTGCTTCAGAACCACATTTTCTTGGAGAGAAGACCACGGTGCCCGCGCCTTTTTTGCGTTGCATTTCAACCATGTCTGCCAGGCTGACGCCGGATAAATAGTCAAGAATTTTGCTATTTAATGAAGCCCACAGTTCATGCGTCATGCAACGGCCTTCGTCGTGGCAGTTTTCGTTGCCACCGCATTGGGTGGCATCAATTTGCTCGTCCACGGCGGTAATAATGTCAGAGACCGAAATCTCATTGTGCGCTTTGGCAATGCGGTAGCCGCCACCTGGGCCGCGTACGCTGGAAACCAGGCCTTGCTTACGCAGGCGGCTAAATAACTGTTCAAGATAAGACAGCGAAATGCTTTGGCGCTCGCTAATGCCCGCCAATGTCACGGGCTTGTCTGCTTCGTAGAGCGCGATGTCCAGCATCGCGGTGACAGCAAAACGTCCTTTGGTGGTTAATCGCATCTTGAGATGACCTTTTAAAACAGAGGTGAATTGTATAATAACCTACTGTTTTAGTCAATTATTATGGCCGAAAAGTTCAGGGCTTGATTGGGCTGCCTGAGATTAACAAATACAGGCCAGTATGGCGGGTTGGTGGCTAGTCGGGTTTCTTGGCAAAGGCTTCGCCAACATTGTTGTCTGTTTCGGTGTCACTGAGTTTGGCTAGTTGCACTTTGAGTTCGGCAATCTCGGCCTCTTGTTTGTGGGCGTGATCTAGCAGGCTGTTGATCGCTTTGATCATGGGGTCGTTTTCATCGTTGCCCACGGCGTAGGCACTAAAGCCCATTTTTTGTGCTGCATCCTGGCGTTGCTTGGCTTTTTCTTCTTCTAAAATACGTGCGGGAATACCGACCGCGGTAGCCCCTTCTGGGACATCTTTCACTACCACGGCATTGGAGCCGATTTTGGCATTTTTACCAATCGTAATCGGGCCCAGTACTTTTGCACCTGCGCCAATCACCACGCCAGCTTCGAGTGTCGGGTGACGTTTACCTTTGTTCCAACTGGTGCCGCCTAACGTCACGCCATGATAAAGCGTGCAATCATCACCAATAACCGCGGTTTCACCGACGACGACGCCCATGCCATGGTCGATAAACACACGGCGGCCAATAGTCGCGCCTGGGTGAATCTCTATGCCGGTGATCCAGCGCCCAAAGTGGGAGAGGGCGCGGCCCAGCCAATACAGGCGATGACTCCATAACCAGTGGCTAAAGCGATGCAAAATCAAGGCGTGCACACCAGGGTAGGTGGTCAGAATTTCAAAATGGGTACGTGCCGCCGGGTCGCGGTCAAACACAATCGAAATATCTTCTTTGAGGTGCTTAAACATGGGCGCATTATGCCATTAAGTTTCGTGCGCGTCTAAAAACCGGCAGTGGTGTGATTAGTATTTGCTATGTTTTTTAGGGTTCACGGTCAGCGTCAAAATGCCGCGCAGCAAATTCACTTCTTCTTTTTCTAGGCGGGTACGGCCATACAGGCGGCGCAGACGTTCGAACAGTTTTTTTGGCGCACGTGGATTGATATAGCCAATCTCTTCCAGCACCTCGCGCATATGTTCATAAAAACGCTCCAGGTCTTCTTGTGTTGCCAGGTCTACCGGTTTTTCCTGATAGTGCAGCTCGCCGGTCGTGATTGCCATGCGGGTTTCGTAACTCATGATTTGCACCGCTTGCGCCAGGTTCAGCGACGTATATTCCGGGTTGGCCGGAATCGTCGCCAGTACATGGCAGCGATCAGCCTCGGCATTGTTTAAACCGCTCATTTCGGTGCCAAATACCAGCGCGACCTCACTATGGCTGGCGACGGACTTTACTTCCTGGGCTGCTTCACGCACCGTCATCACTTGTTGTGACAGTGAACGCTCTTTGCCTGTGACACCAATCACAAACTGGCAATCCGCCAGCGCTTCTTCTAGTGTGTCTGTGACCACTGCTGTCTCCAGCAAGTCGGCGGCATTGACCGCCAGCGAGTTCGCTTCAGCGTCTGGAAAGTGTTTGGGGCGGACCAGGTACAGGCGGCTCAACCCCATGGTTTTCATGGCGCGCGCGGTGGATCCAATGTTGCCAGGATGGCTGGTTTGGCAGAGGACAACGCGGATATTATTGAAGAGTGTGGTCATAAGATGGCTGATCGCGTGTCACAAAAAAAGTAATTCATTTTGTGAACGCCTGATAAAACGTTAAAATGCTATTTTATCAGTTGAACCTCGATTACACAGCATGCATCCTACCTTAAATGTTGCCATCAAAGCCGCGCGTGAAGCGGGCAAAATCATCAACCGTGCTGCACTCGATATTGGCGCTTTAAAAATTGAGCAAAAAGACACCAACGACTTTGTCAGTGAAGTTGACCGTGGCGCCGAGCAAGCCATTATTAATATCCTGAAAGATGCCTACCCCAAGCATGGTTTTTATGGTGAAGAAAGCGGTAAATCCAATACTGAGTCAGACAGTATCTGGATTATTGACCCGCTCGATGGCACCACCAACTTTTTGCACGGCTTCCCGGCCTACTGTATTTCAATCGCTCTGCAAGAAAAAGGCGTGTTGACCCAGGCGGTAATCTACGACCCGGTGCGTAACGACTTGTTTACCGCCAGCAGAGGCAGCGGCGCGTTTTTAAATAACCGTCGTATTCGTGTTACCCAGCGCACCAAATTGCAAGAGAGCCTGATTTCTACCGGTTTCCCGTTTAAAGATTTTAGCTACCTCGACACCTATATCAATATTTTCCGCGACATGGCGAAAAAAACCTCAGGTTTGCGTCGCCCGGGCTCCGCTGCGCTTGATTTAGCCTATGTGGCTGCTGGCTTTGCCGATGGTTTCTTTGAAATCAATCTTTCACCATGGGATATCGCAGCGGGCGCCTTGTTGGTACAAGAGGCTGGCGGTATTGTCGGCGACTTTGAAGGCAACGAAAGCTGGTTGCGTACGGGTAATATTGTGGCGGCGAACCCAAAAGTATTCGGACAAATGCTGCAAGTGATTGCACCGCATTTAACTGAGCGGATTAAGACACCGACACTTGAGTCATAAGTCTTTGCTCTTGTATTACATGATGAACCCGGACAGAAATGTCCGGGTTTGTTTTTTTGTGGTTGATGGGGTTAGAAGGGTATTTTTTTGGGTGTTTAGCTTTGATGTAACGTTGCTTTTCGCCTTTTAGGCGATCTTCTTATGCTTGCCCTTAAGAAAGTCGTGGGGCGGGCATTGATGCCCACGCGTTTGAGGATGTTTGGAAGGTTTCTTTTCGCTTTTACAGCGAGTTACTTTTCTTTGCTTGCCCAAAGAACAAGTAACCAAAAGAAATGCACCCCAGCTTCCGCTTGTTTCCTGTGCTACTCGGCTTGTCGGGCGTCCATCGAAACTCAACCTGGCAGCTCACACAAAGCGTGAGCTACTGCGGGATTCGGACAGCCGATGGCCGAAAGCTCCCGCCAATCCTGCGTTGCTCGGCGCGGCAGATGGGGACCCCAAACACCAGGTGAGCGCAACTATTCGTGAATTGAAGACAAAGAATTTCTTTTTTAACCGTTCCAACTTCCACACTGCTACTTAAATGAGAATAATCCCATCCCATCACGCTGAGTAGCGGAGACAAAATAAGAGTAGAGGGAGCGACTGTCTGAGCTCCGCGGCAGCTTGCGTAGTTTGCAAGCTGCTAGGGCGAGTTTCGTGACCGGCTTATTTTGTTGAGCAACGCAAGAGAGCCGCAGGCCGTGATGGCTGGGTGCCCTCTTTTTGGTTACTTTTTTGGGGCAAGCAAAAAAAGTAACTCGCCAACAAGGCGAAAAAACACTGCTAAATATGCGAAGCATTAAAAATTAATAGAATGATTTTCTTCATTATCATTTCCTTTACTTGCGAAAAAAGCATCTCTCCGCAAAAAAGCATTCTTTTGTTGTAAGATGCACTGGCTATTTATTCCAATCCATCTAAATCAAAGTTTCCCTGCATGTCCTTCGAAAACCACACCCCGATGATGCGTCAATACCTGGCGCTGAAAGCACAGTATCCCGATATGCTGCTGTTTTACCGCATGGGTGATTTTTACGAACTGTTTTTTGAAGATGCTGAAAAAGCATCGCGTTTATTGGGGATTACGTTGACCCGCCGTGGCACCAGCAATGGCGAGCCGATTAAAATGGCGGGCTTGCCTTATCATGCGGCCGAAGGCTATTTGGCGAAGCTGGCCAAAATGGGCGAAGCGGTGGCGATTTGCGAGCAGGTGGGCGATCCGGCCACCTCTAAAGGGCCGGTTGCGCGTGAGGTGACGCGTATTCTTACGCCTGGCACCTTAACTGATGCCGCTTTGCTGGATGAAACCCGTGATAACACTTTGTTATGCGTGGCAAAAGGCGAGGGCGTGCTTGGATTGGCGCGGCTCAATCTGGCTTCGGGCGAGTTTGTATTAAGCGAAATCGCGCCCGGGCATTTATCGCAGGAGCTGGAGCGTATTCATCCGGCCGAACTGGTGATCGCTGAAGATCATGTCTCTGATGTGTTGCAACAAACCCGTTGTGCCAAAAAACGGTTGGCACCATGGCAGTTTGATTCGGACACGGCTCAGCGCAGTTTGACCCAGCAATTTAATACGCATGACCTGGCAGGTTTTGGCTGTGGTGAAATGCCTGCGGCCGTCACGGCGGCGGGCGCATTGCTGGAGTATGTAAAACACACGCAGCGCACGGCGTTGCCACATATTGTGGGCTTGCGCGTAGAGCAAAGCAGTCATTATTTGCAGCTGGATGCGGCGACACGGCGTAACCTGGAAATTGATACGACTATCCGCGGCGAAGTGAGCCCAACCTTATATTCATTGCTTAACTCAACGCAAACCGCGATGGGCGCGCGTTTGTTGCGCCACTGGTTGCATCACCCTTTGCGTGACCAGGCTACGATTCAACAACGCCATTTGTCAGTAGCTGAGTTGTTGCAGCAGTTTCTTGAGAGTGGCTTGCAGCAGGCCTTGCACCCGATTGGTGATATTGAGCGCATGACCACACGGGTGGCGCTTAAAACGGCGCGTCCGCGCGATTTATCCGGCTTGCGTGATAGTTTGTTGCAGTTGCCCGCGATTACGATGACTCTGCCACAAGCCAGTGCAATGTTACTGCGTGGCTTGCTGGATGAGTTGCAAGTACCATCATCAGCATTGCAGTTGTTGGCACAAGCCATTCAGGCCGAGCCTTCAGCGGTGTTGCGTGAAGGCGGCGTGATCGCCAACGGCTACGATGCCGAGCTGGATGAGCTGCGTGCAATCCAGACCAATCACGGTGACTTTTTGCTACAATTTGAAGCTGCCGAAAAAGCGCGTACTGGCATTAGTAACCTCAAGGTTGAATACAACAGCGTGCATGGTTTTTATATTGAAATCAGTCGCTTGCAGGCCGAAAGTGCGCCGCCGGAATATCGCCGTCGCCAGACCTTGAAAAACGTTGAGCGCTTTATTACGCCTGAATTAAAAACCTTTGAAGATAAAGTGCTCAGTGCCAATGAGCGTGCATTGGCGCGCGAAAAAATGCTTTACGAGCAGGTGCTGGATACTTTATTACCGCACATCGCTAGCTTGCAGCGGATTGCGACTGCCGTGGCTACACTGGATGTGCTGGCCTGTTTTGCCGAGCGCGCACGGGCCTTGCAATATGTGCAGCCAGTGTTCCGCGCCGATAGTGGCCTTGATATTCAATCCGGCCGTCATCCGGTGGTCGAAAGTATTGCCCAGCCTTATGTCGCGAATGATGTGGTGCTGAATCCGTATCGCCAGCTGTTGCTGATTACCGGCCCAAACATGGGCGGTAAATCGACCTTTATGCGGCAGACTGCACTCATTGTATTGCTAGCCTATTGCGGTAGTTTTGTGCCAGCGCAAAGCGCAGTGATTGGTGATATTGACCGCATTTTTACCCGCATTGGTGCGTCTGATGACCTGGCTGGTGGCCGCTCTACCTTTATGGTCGAAATGACGGAAACCGCCAATATTCTTAATAATGCCAGCGCCAATAGCCTGGTGTTGCTTGATGAAATTGGCCGCGGCACCAGCACATTTGACGGTTTGAGCCTGGCGTGGGCCGTGGCTAAGCAATTGCTCGAAAAAAACAAATCACTCACCTTGTTTGCTACGCATTACTTTGAGCTGACGCGTATTGTCGATGAAGCCAAGCATGCCGCCAATGTGCATCTGGATGCGGTTGAGCACGGGCAAGGCATTGTGTTTTTGCATAAGGTAGAAGAGGGCGCTGCCACCATGAGTTACGGCATTCAGGTGGCACAACTGGCAGGCATCCCCAAGTCTGTGGTGCAACTGGCTAAGCGCAAGTTGCAGCAACTCGAAAACCAGACCATTGCTGCCACGCCACAAAATGACCTGTTTGCTGCCAGCCAGCTGCCAGAAGAGCCGCCACAGCATCCACTGGTCGCAGAGTTAGAGCGCATTCAGCCCGATGATTTAACCCCTAAGCAAGCGTTAGAGTTACTGTATCTTTTGAAAAAACAACTGTGAGGATTTGACCATGCAAAAACCTGCCATCACCCAACAAGCCATTCATGAACTGCTGGCTAACCGCTGGAGCGGCCGCGCCTACGATGCTGCTCAGCCTGTCAGTCAAGCGCAAGTCGTCAGCTTGCTTGAAGCCGCGCGCTGGGCACCATCTTGTTTTGGTGACCAGCCATGGCGTTATGTGTTCTGCAACAAGGCCGATAATATACAAGCGTGGCAGGCGGCGTTTGATTGTCTGGTACCCGGTAACCAGGGCTGGGCGGTCAACGCGCCAGTCTTGCTGTTGATTTGTGCAGATACCTTGTTCGGCCATAACGATAAACCGAATAAATGGGCCGCCTACGACACTGGCGCAGCGACTGAAAATCTGTGCTTGCAAGCCACCGCATTAGGTTTAATGGCGCACCAGATGGGCGGCTTTGATGCCGACAAAGCACGCGCCACCTTTAACGTGCCTGAACGCTACCAAATTCTGGCCATGGTCACGGTGGGTTATCAAGCTGCCGTAGAAGGTTTATCTGATGAAGATAAAGCGCGCGAACTGGCCGCTCGTAGCCGTAAACCACTGGAAGAGTTGTTTTTTAACGGGATATGGCAAGGTCAATGACTCGTCACATTAGCCCATTTGGGTAGATAAGCCGCTGATACATAAGATTGTTGTTGAGTTATTTTATGCGATGAATTAGGATGGCCCATCAATAAAGGTTTTAATAAAATATGCCTGCTAATGCAGGTTCATCGTTTGAGGAGAGATAATATGTTGATGTCACGCTTTTTCAAAACGCTAGTGGGTGCTGCATTATTTGCGGGTATGTCACTGGCAAATGCCGCGAGCTATACTTTTGTTGGTAGCTGGTCCGTGTATAACGATGCCGCTCCCTACTGGAGTGATAGTGCCTATAACTCCACTAATGGCCCGTTAGCCTACACCGCACAAGAAGCGGCTGCATTGTTGTTTGGTGGTTCTGCCTCTGATTACGTCATCAGTACAATTGATGCGTCAGTCGCAAACATCGACTACCAAGCTTGGTATGATGTGATTGGTTACGGCGGTGCTGTATTTGCGCAAGACTATAGCAACAAATTTAACGGCGCATATTATGGTCCTGTAGACTCATTCGTACAGGGTAACATCAACTCAGCTGCTTCTGCATTTGTGAGAGACAATGATGTGACTAGCCTGAACTATGCATTCAGAATCACGGCTGTGCCAGAGCCAGAAACTTATGGTTTGCTGATGGCTGGTTTAGGCGTAATTGTGCTGGTACGTAGAAAAAAATTCACTGCTTAATTTATTTGCATTTGAAACAAAAAAGTCGGCATTGCCGACTTTTTTGTTTTGGGGCATTTGCATCAACACCTGACGAAAATTTCTCTTGCAGCAAGTTTCGTCTGTTAAAATATGCCACATAAAAACAATTTTTTGGACTGGAGATAGTATGGCGGTTGTAACACTGACCAAAGATAATTTTAAAGAAACCATCGAAGGCAATGCCTTTGTGGTGGTTGATTTTTGGGCACCCTGGTGTGACCCTTGCGTAGCGTTTACGCCTACGTTTGAAGCCGCAGCAGCAAAAAATCCAGATATTGTGTTTGGCATGGTGAATACTGAAACAGATCCGGAAATTTCTGAGTATTTTGAAGTCAAACAAATTCCGGGTTTACTGGTGATTCGTGAGCGTGCAGGTATCCATGCGCAAGTGGGTGAGATTGGTGCACCGGCATTGGATGAGATTATTAAATGGGCGCGTGAGTTTGATATGACGGCGGTGAGAGAGTATTACAAGGCGGAAGACGCCAAGCAATAATCATTGATTGTTGCGTTTAAAAGGCCATGCATTGCATGGCCTTTTGCTTTTTGTGCGATTCGTACAGATTGTTCGTCATTCCGGTGTGGAGCGAGGCGAGGAGGGGGGTAAAAGGTTGTTCTTTGTTGGACGGTTGCTTTTCGCCTTTTCGGCGAGTCGTTGTAGGGTGGGTATGAATGCCCACGTGTTTGTGGTTGTTTGGTAGGTTGCTTTTCGCTTTTACAGCGAGTTACTTTTCTTTGCTTGCCCAAAGAATAAGTAACCAAAAGAAATGCACCCCAGCTTCCGCTTTATTCCTGCGTTGCTCGTCAAAGTGGGCGTCCATCGAAACTCGCCCTGACAAGCCACACACAACGTGGCTTGTTGCGGAACTCGAACAGCCGATGGCCGACTACCCCCACTTCGCCTGCGCTACTCGGCGCGTCAGATGGGGACCCCGAAAACCATGCGACTGCAACCGTTCGTAAATTGAATAAGAAGAATCTGTTTTTTGAACCGTCCGCATTTATGCAATGTGAGTTTGGCGAGATAAATCCCATCCCATCACGCTGAGTAGCGGAGGCGAAGTGGGGGTAGTCGGCCATCGGCTGTTCGAGCTCCGCGGTGGCTTGCGTCTTTTGCAAGCCGCTAGGGCGAGTTTCGATGGACGCCCACTTTGTTGAGCAACGCAAGGGAGCCTTTAGGCCGTGATGGCTGGGTGCCCTCTTTTTGGTTACTTTTTTGGGGCAAGCAAAAAAAGTAACTCGCCATCAAGGCGAAAAAGCATTCAATACAGAGTAGCCGATTCTTAGGGATCCAAGGAATCACTTTTATAAATATCCCTTATGCCCATATCTCAATCCACGGGCACTTTGGCTCGTGCCACTACATTCCTCAGCACAAAACTGGTATGAACCCCCGTAACTCCCGCAATCTTAGTGATTTTATGCAGTAATAAATGCTGGTAGTCGTCCATGTCTTTGACGACCACTTTAAGCAAGTAGTCCGATTGCTGGCCGGTAATCAGCAGGCACTCCAGCACTTCTGGAATCTGCGCGATGCTGTTTTCAAAGTTAGCGAAGCGCTCAGGCGTGTGTTGATCCATGGAGATGCCAATCAACGCCATCAGGCTAAGCCCTAGCTTTTTGGCATCGACCAGTGCCTGATAGCCAAGTATCAAACCTGCTTGTTCTAATGCTTTGACTCTTCTCAGGCATGGCGCAGGGGAGAGGCCGATACGGTCAGCGAGTTCCTGGTTGCTGATGTGTCCGTCAGTTTGCAGAATGCTGAGTATGGCTTTGTCGAACCTGTCTAATTTCATATAAATTTCAACTTTAATTTTATATTGAAATAATATTACAAAAATAATAAATAAATTGAAATAATATTTTTTAAATTGGCTATTTACGTGGAAATTAGCAATTTAATTTTTCGCCAAACCTCTATCATGTCTCCTGTCAAAAACAAAATCGATGGAGCACAGCATGCAGACACAATCCGCACAAAAATATCAGGCTTTTCCACCTGTGAATCTCAAAGACCGTCAGTGGCCGAATGCGGTCATTAGCCAGCCGCCGATCTGGATGAGTACCGATCTGCGCGACGGTAACCAGTCGCTGTTTGAGCCTATGGATGCAGAAAAGAAACTGCGTATGTTTAATATGCTGTGCCAGATGGGGTTTAAAGAGATTGAGGTGGCTTTTCCTTCGGCGTCACAAACCGATTTTAATTTTGTGCGCAGCCTGATCGAGGAAAAACGTATTCCTGACGATGTGACCATTGAGGTGCTGACGCAGGCGCGTGAGCACCTGATACGCCGCACCATGGAGTCAGTGCGCGGCGCGCGGCGCGTGATTGTGCATATTTATAATGCGATTTCGCCTACATTTAGAGACGTGGTCTTTAATATGAGCCAGGCCGAGGTGAAAGCGATGGCAGTGGATTCGGTACGCCTGGTGAAGGCGCTGGCGGCTGACATGCCTGAGACCGAAGTGGTGATGCAATATAGCCCGGAAACGTTTACCGCGACTGAGCTTGAGTTTTCTAAAGAGGTTTGCGATGCCGTGACTGAGGCCTGGGAGGCGACGCCGACACGCAAGGTGATTATTAATTGTCCGGCGACGGTAGAGGTCGCCAGCCCGAATGTTTATGCGGATCAGATTGAATGGATGCATCGCAATCTGGCACGCCGCGATAGCGTGATCTTAAGCCTGCATCCACACAATGACCGTGGTACAGCGGTCGCTGCGACCGAGCTGGGCATCATGGCGGGTGCTGACCGGGTAGAAGGCTGCCTGTTTGGACATGGTGAGCGCACTGGTAACGTTGACCTGGTGACAGTCGCGCTCAATATGTACACCCAGGGCGTGCATCCAGGCCTGGACTTTTCTGACATTGATGCCATTGGCCGCACGGTGGAAGAGTGTACGCAGATTGAGATACATCCGCGTCACCCTTACGCAGGTGACCTGGTGTTTACGGCGTTTTCGGGTTCGCATCAGGATGCGATCAAAAAAGGCCTTGCTGCACAGCAGGCGAATACGCGCTGGAACGTACCCTATCTGCCGATTGACCCCAAAGACCTGGGCCGCAATTATGATTCGATTATTCGCGTCAATAGCCAGTCAGGCAAGGGCGGCGTGGCTTACCTGATGGAGAGCCATTATGGCGTTGTGATGCCTAGACGTATGCAGGTTGAGTTTTCGGGCGTGGTGCAGCAATACACAGACCAGCATGGCAGTGAAGTCGGGCCCGCCGAACTGTGGCAACTGTTTCATGCACAGTATGTATCTGCCGTTGTGCCTATGCATTTTCAAGATTATCAACTCGAAACACACGCCCAAGGGCAAGCCATCCGTATGCATATTGCGGTTGATGGTGTGCCGACCATCGCCAGCGGGCATGGCAATGGGCCGGTAGATGCGGCGATACATGCGCTACAAAATATAGGTATACAGGTGCAGATACGTAGTTTTGAAGAGCGTTCACTGGGTGCCAGTGCGTCTGCCGGCGAGGCAACGGCTTGCGCTTTTGTCGAGGTGGTCTGCCAGGGCAAAGTCTGTTATGGCGTAGGGATGGATACCAATATTGTCACGGCTTCTATCAAGGCTATTTTTAGTGGTATGAACCGCTGCAGCGTGCAACCTGTAACACTGGCCAAAACGGCCTGATGCTTATCCCTGCCATGACAGCTGGCAGGGTCGTTTGCTACCAATGGCCTGTGCTGACCAGTCTGTAAATAAAGTAGGCGCCAATCAGCATCATGGCGTAAACGGGCAGGTTGCTGGCTGAGCGCCGTTGCTGGCTGCTGATGTGGGTGATGTAACGGTGAAATGCGAAAGCCGCCAGCAGCCCAATAATAGTAAGTACCATGTTGAGCGTTGAGGCCATCACCCATTGCACCCAGTCCATAGGCCCTTGATCGCTGCCAAATACATGTATGGCAATGCCGATAAAGCCGCATAGCATCAAGCCCAGGGTCAACAATGCCTGCACGATTTTCCACGGACTATCAGGGCGGATAGTCTGGTTTTTGCTGTAACGGTTTGGATCCATGCGAGATTCCTTTTAAGCAATAGGCGCATCAGCGCGATTAACTGCTTTCAAGCCCGCACAGAGGGCGCGGGTGTTAACTGTTATTGCCTATTGTAGCCGGATTATTTGGTAAATAGCTGGCCGGGTCTACCGGCTTACCTTTTTGGCGAATCTCAAAATGCAATACAGGTGATTTGCTATTGGCTGCAAGAGGCAGGTTGGCCAGTTTTTCACCAGAGGTCACAAACGCGCCTTCTTTGACCAAAGAGTTCCCTTGGTGTGCATACACCGAGAGCAGATTGCTGTTATGTTTGATGATGATCAGCTTGCCATAACCACGCACGTCCATGCCGCTGTAAATGACTTTGCCAGCCCCAGCTGCGTTAATCACCTGGCCTGGATTGCCGGTGATGTTAAACCCCTTGTTGGTTTGCGCATCAAAGCCGGTACTGACTTTACCGGCTAAAGGCCATTGCCATTGGATATCGCTATCGGCAATGGCTTCCAGGTCAGTGGCTGTTGTGCTTTTATCTGCTTCTGCGGGCGTGGGTGCTGTATTGCTTGGGGCCGTTGTCGCCTGGGCTGCATCGCCTGCACCATTGGTGTCTGGGCGGCTAATCGCAGAGGTGACGACTTCGGCGTCGTCTGGCGTGCTGGCAGCCTCATTGATTTTGTTGTTAGCCATGCCTGTGTTGCTGGTTTTTGCATTGAGATTCAATACCTGGCCAACATGGATTTCATACGGGGTTTGCAACTGGTTGATGTTGGCCAGTTTCATAAACGGAATACCAAACTTGCGGCCTATGCTGTACAGCGTGTCGCCTTTTTGCACCAGGTACTGATTAGCACCTAGCGTGGCTGGTTTGGTGTCATTAGTGACGGGGCTACTGCTGACTGGCGCACGGGGCATGGGTGAATTCAGGGCACAGGCCGCCAGTGTGCAGGCCGCCCCCCATGCCGTGAGCAAAGTGCGTAGTGTCATGATAAAGCGGTGCCTCCCAACAATGGAACAAATTTGACCGGCTCTAGCGCGGTTTGTTGTACGCCTTGCGCGGTGCGTTCGATCAGATGTAATACTTGCTCTGTGGTGCCTACAGGAATCACCATGCGGCCACCCACCGCCAGTTGTTCAACCAGCTCTGGTGGCACATGGCTAGCGGCAGCGGTGACCATGATGGCGTCAAACGGGCCATAACTTTTCAAGCCCAGGCTGCCATCGGCATGATCCAGTTTAACGTTGGTGCATTTTAGTGTCCGCAAGTGGTTTCTGGCTTTCATTACCAGCGGGCGAATACGCTCCAGCGAGTAGACTTCGTTACTCACGCGTGATAAAACCGAAGTCTGGTAGCCGCAGCCAGTACCGATTTCGAGTACTTTATTGGGCTGTTTGCCGTTGCGCAAAATCTGCGTCATTTTGGCCACAATATAAGGCTGCGAGATGGTTTGACCATAGCCTATCGGCAATGACACATCTTCATAAGCGCGAATAGACAGCGCCTCATCGACAAAAATATGGCGCGGAATATCGGCCATGGCGGCAATCACGACTTCATCGGTAATGCCTTGTTCGCGCAGGCGCGACAGCATGCGCTCGCGCGTACGTGACGAGGTCATGCCTATGCCGGTTTTGCTGGAGGTTCTTAAAATAGCCATAATGCTTAATTCTTGGCTTGCAGCCATTGTTGCATGGCTGCGATTTGCGAATGCTTGGTCAGGTCTACCTGAATCGGTGAGATGGAAACATAGCCTTGTGAGACTGCATAAAAATCAGTGCCTTCACCACCATCGTTTGGTTGCCCGGCGGCACCGACCCAATACACGGTTTCACCGCGTGGCGTTTGCAGTTTAATCACCGATTCGGCCTTATGGCGCTTGCCCAAACGTGTGATCTGGCGACCTTTAATTTCTTGCAATGGCAGATCTGGCACATTGATGTTAAGCAGAGTAGGCTCGGTAAATTCACTGTGGTTATATTGTTTGACCAGCTCGACCACGATTTTTGCTGCGGTTTCAAAATGCGCAGGCTGGTGTTGCGACATAGAAACAGCAAATGAAGGAATGCCTAGCAAATAACCTTCGGTTGCGGCAGCAACGGTGCCTGAGTAAATGGTGTCGTCGCCCATATTGGCACCATCATTGATGCCGCTGATGACCATGTCCGGCATGTCTTGCATCAAGCCGGTGAGCGCGATATGCACACAGTCGGTAGGCGTGCCATTAACATAGTAAAAGCCATTGGCCGCTTGTTTGACACTCAAGGGGCGATCTAGCGTTAATGAATTACTAGCGCCGCTGCGGTTACGCTCTGGGGCTACCACCGTAATATCAGCGATTTTACTTAAGTGCGTGGCGAGTGTGTTTAGGCCTGGTGCCAAATAGCCATCGTCATTGGATAACAGAATTCTCATGCCCGATATTATATAAGGTTTACCGGGCTTGTCAGCGTCCGTGCACGAAAGAATTTATGCTTAAAATAGCGCCATGATTGACACTGGCGCCGCTATTTCAAACAGGCTGGTAACGGCGGCCTGTGTATTTGGAGTAGACAATCACGCTGGCAAAGAAAATCAGGCTGAGTACGACTTCAACGGCCGCTAGCCAGCGTGATAATCCGGCCTCTGACCAGCACCTGACGGCACCTTCGGTGAAGTAAAACAAAATCAGCATGCCTGACCATTGATAGGTATAGCGTTTGCCGCGCAAAATGCCAAATAGCGGCAGCAGTAATGGCAGCGTTTTGAGAAACAGTAAACTACCGCCCGCCCGCAGCGGTGCCCAGAAAATCTCCCAACCCAGGCATAGCATAATCAGGCCCAGCAGGCTGCTACTGGCCGCGATGCGGCTCATCAATAAAAGTTGCGGCATTATGCTCTACCTGCTTGTGCCAGGGCGACCAGTGCCTTACGGGCATCCATGGCATTTAAAACTGGCTGTTCAAATTGAAAACGGAGCAGGCCCTGTGTTTCTTCGCCCTGATGATATTGCACATCAAAGCCTTCTGCGTCGAGGCCGACCATTTCGGCGTGATCGGCCGTCACGCCATGCACATGCTGGCAATATTGCAGCAGGCTGTCTTTGTGGTCTTCGTTCATGTGCGCGACGATGCCGCCTTCTTGTGCCGCGAGCATGCTGTCAGCCAGGCCGTCATTGAGCGCATTGCCTTCAAACCAGCCCATGCGGCCAAAGCCCGCGATGTAGCGCACTTGCTCAATCTGGATGCGGTAAAAGTGAAAGTCATGCATATCAAAATAACTTGCCGATTGCGGCAGATAACGTAAATAGCGGGCGCGCAGGTCTGCGTCCTGCTTGTCACAATACATCGCTTCGCCCATCAGAGTCAGGCGTGCATTGGCTTGCAAATCGTCAGCGCCAGAAAAGACCAGTAACGACACCTTGGCATTTTCGAGAATGTTTTTAGTGTGCTCGGCAATGGTGCTGATTAAAATCACTGGCTCGGCTTGTTGATTGCACACAAACGGCGCCACTGAGCCAAATGGATAGCCAGGGTATTTCATTGAGTGCGTCGACAAGATCGCATGGCGGGTTGAAAACAAAAACTGGC
The DNA here is from genome assembly GCF_000515275.1 of Methylophilus sp. 5. NCBI lineage: Bacteria > Pseudomonadati > Pseudomonadota > Betaproteobacteria > Nitrosomonadales > Methylophilaceae > Methylophilus > Methylophilus sp. 5. Next base: position 19,438 of record NZ_KI911560.1, on the reverse strand, counting down.
GGGCTTCATGGGCGAGGGCAGCAGACATACGTGACTTTTCCTAAAAAACGGTTATTGCAATTTGAGTGCGGTATCGGCCAGGCGTTTCCCCAGCGCCATGCACAATTTTTTTTCATCGTCTGATATCGGCTGGTCATCCATGGCGCCACCAATATGGCTGGCGCCATAGGGTGTGCCACCGGTTTTGGTGGTGCCCAGTTGTGGCTCAGAATAAGGCAGGCCCAGCAGCAGCATGCCATGATGCATGAGTGGGATCATCATGGTGATCAGAGTCATTTCATTGCCGCCATGCAGCGAGCCGCTAGAGGTGAAAACCGTAGCCGGTTTGCCGATGAGCGCGCCTTTTAGCCATAAGCCTGATGTGCCATCAAGAAAGTACTTCATCGGCGCTGCCATATTGCCAAAACGGGTTGGGCTGCCCAAGGCGAGTCCGGCACACTCTTCGAGGTCTTGCAGGGTGGCATAAGGCGCACCAGAAGCTGGGATGTCGGCCGCTGTTGCTTCACAGTCGGCAGAGACTTTAGGCACTGTACGCACACGTGCTTTTGCCCCGGCAACACTTTCAACGCCGCGTGCAATCAGTTGCGCCATCTCTTTGACGGCACCGCCTTGTGAATAATATAGAACAAGAATTTCTGTCATTATTTTTTTCGTTTATCTTTGACGTGTTGTTTTTTTGTGTCTAACTCAAACAAACCGATGGTTTGAATGAGCTCGCTAAATTTGGCATAGCCATAGTTTCTGGAGTCAAATGCTGAGTAGTTTTTAATGATGTGTTTTTTGACTTCACTCAGGTTGGCAAAACTATCATCATCAGACAGCGCCTCAATCGCCGAGCGTATCAGTGAGACCAGTTTTGTGTCCATTGCCAGTTGTTGTGAGGTTTTTTTGACCACTGGACTCAGCGCCACCAGCTCGGGTGCAGCGGCAGTATTTTTAGCTAAATTATCTGGCTTGTCCGCCATCGCTTTATCATTGCTGGTTAATGCAATGGCGTCTTCGTCGGCTTTTTTGTCTTGTGACAGAATCTCAATAAAGACAAACTGGTTACAGGCTGCACGTAGAGATTCAGGCGTTTTGGCTTCGCCAAAACCATACACCCGTTTGCCCGATTCGCGGAAGCGGATAGCGAGCCTGGTGAAGTCACTGTCACTGGAGACAATGCAGACGCCATCCAGGGGTGCAGTATAGAGTAAATCCATCGCATCAATAATGAGTGCACTGTCGGTTGCATTTTTGCCCTTGGTATTGGCATATTGCTGCATCGGTTGTATGGCGTGTTTGGGCAGTACCTCTTTCCAGCGACTGAGTTGGTGCTGGGTCCAGTCGCCATAGATGCGGCGTATGCTGGCATCGCCAAACTTGGAGATTTCTTCAAAGAGTGCATCAATGATGGGAATCACGTTAAACGTATTGTCCGCATCTATCAGCACGGCTAGTCTTGGATTGGTTTGGTCGGTGCTCATGCGTTTAAAGGCTCAATTAGTCAAAGCTAAAACCATAAAATACGTCTAGCGCGTTATCCGAACCGGTCCTGGTTTCGATCGAGATGCGCTTGGTTAGTTGATAGGTGAGTTTACCAACATTTAACAGGCCGACAATGCTTTTTTCGTAGCCAACCACCAGGTTGCGGTTAATCCGTTTGCCGACGCTCACCGCGTAATTGGTGGGCCCGGTGCCGCGTACATCTATGCTGTCGAGGCCAACGGCTTGTGCAATTTTGGTTTGCAGGGAGACTGAGTCGCCTTGGGATAATAGCGCGCCTGCCGCCACTGACAATAAGGCCATGTCGCTGCTACCCACTTGTGACATGGGTTGCCCCAGCACTAACAGCGAGATTTTATTTTCGTTGCTGGTGTCAGGTGTGGCGACCAGTTTTAATTGCGGGGTTTGCAGGCTGCCATTGATTTGTATGCCGACTTTAGTACTTTCTACCTGTCGTGTGGCGAGGAGATCGAGGCCGATATTGGGTAGCTTGCCGCTAAAAATCAGGCGGCCGGTTTCTATATTCAATGACTGGCCATAGGCAATATAGGTGCCGGTGATTTCCAGCGTGCCGGCCGCCGTGAGGTCGTCCAGCAGGCCATTAAGCTGCATATTTCCACTCAATGCACCGTTTAAACCTTGTCCGCGCAACATAAATTGCTCAGACTCCTTAAACGGTAGTACTAATGGTTTGTCGCCAAAGTCTATTGCAAAGTCTTTAAACACTAGGGTAGAGGCGGGTGCGGGCGCACTTGCTTGCGGTGACTCAATGATGACGTCTTCATCCAGCTTGGGTTTGTCTGCTTTGGGTAGCTCAAACAGGCCTTTATGAATCTTGAGGTTGCCGCTGAGTGTGGTTTGCCCGCTGGTTATACTCAGCTTGGTATTGCCGCTCAATTGTACCCAGCGGTCCACTCTGGATAAAGCCTGCAGTTTGTTGAGTTGCATCGCGGCATCCAGTTGCCAGCGGTCTTCTTTGAAAGTTAACAGGCCATTGCCATTGAGTTCTCCACTCTTGCCAGCAAAGTGTATTTGCTCAAATTTGACTTGATCATCAGCCAGTGTGGCATTCAGGTTGCCTTGCTCCAGCCACAGGCCTTGCGAGGGCATTTGCAAGGCAAGCGCCTGGCCTTGAATGCTGCCTTGTAATTGCGGCTTGGCGATCATGCCGCTGGCCTGGGCATTTATTGTCAATTGGCCAGCGGGCTGAATATCAGGCATGAGTTTGGCCAGCCAAGCCAGTTGTGAAATGTTGGCTTTGAGTTGTGCCGAGAGTGGGGCCGAGCGCTGAATAACCAGGCCATTTTGCGTGGGCGTGACGACGGTATTGCCTGTGAATTGCAGGTCTATCGCGTTGTCTGCGCGTATGTTGCTTTGTACGCTAATGCGATTATTTTGCGCCTGCATATCTGCTAATAGTGTATTAATGCCCAGCCCTTGCCAACGTGCCTGGCTATGGTCGTAGGTTTGCCAGTCGCCCGCCGCGCGTTCAAGGTGCAGTTTGCCATTGAGTTGTGCATCCAATGCCAGTTGCCATTGGGCCGAGACGCGCAAATGATCTGCGGGCAGGGCTTCTGACTGTTCGGGCAGCAGCCAGGCCATCACTGCTTGCAACGGAAACGCCTTGAGTGAACCTTGCGTGCTGAACTGTACTTTTTCGGCCGCTTGTTGTGTGAGCAGGTTGGCGGTTTTGGCCGGACGATAACTTAGCCGATCCAGTTGTAATTGACCGGCCAGCGCATGAATGAGCAGGTTTTGTAACTGAAAGCCTTGTTCGCTTTGCCAGCGCAGGCTGGCTGGTTGTGCCAGTTGAAATACTTTGCCATTGGCGTCTTGCAATTGCGTTAACTGTGCTTGCCAGGTGTTTTCTTGCCAACTGCCATCCAGCGCTAACAGCAGGTTACGCTGCAGTAATGCATCTGCATCATTCACTTTAAGTACCAAGTGATGCTTTGCCAGCGTGCCAGTCAGATTAAGCTCGGCGTCAATCGGTGGGCTATCTGTCCCATTGGCATTTTGCTGCGACAAGCCGCGTAGCTTGATATGGTTTTCGAGAGGGCCTTGTGACTGGTTAGCGGCTTGGCCTTGTGCCTCAACGCTAGCCAATGTGAGTCCTTGCGGCAGCTGCAATTGTTGGCCAGAGAGTTGATAAGTCGCGGCAAAACCGTTTGCGGATTGTTGCACAGTGCCAGCGCCTTTTACCTGGCCAGCAAAGCCTGGCATCAGTTGCGCCAGATTGGCTAAGGTTGCCTGCCAGGACAATGTGTTGGCAGAGGGTGTGGTCACCTCTTTAGCTGACTGCATGGTCAGCTTGTTTTTATCCAGTTGTGCCAATAAATCCAGATGCATGAGCTGGCTGCCTTGCAGGCTGGCGCTGCCGCGCACGATGAGCGGTTGCCCTTGCAAACGGCTATCTCCGGCATCTATGGTTGCCAGCATCTGGCCTTGTTCGGTCAGGCTGCCGTCGGCGACGATTGTTAAGTCCAACTGGCCAGCCAGTTGCGGGTGGATATGTTTGGCTTGCAATTGTTGCAGATGCAGTAATAAGTGACTGTTGCGTGTGTCATCCAGGCCAATACTAGCGCTGATTTGCAGCATGTCTTCATATTGCCCATTGGCGGGCACAATCGCGAATGGCCTGGCTTGTGGCTGGTAGTGATGGTTGGCCGCGATCTGCAACCGGGTTAAGTCACCATGCAGTTCGGTGCGTAGGTGATAAGGTAATTCTGAGTGCGTTTGTTGCAAGTCTAGCCAGCCGTTAAGCGGAAAAGGCGCTGCATTTTGCATCTGAAAATGCGTGCTCACCTGGCCCCATGGGCTGTTCGCTTGTGCAATGCGAAACTGCAAGGCTTGGTTGTCGGCATCGAGGTCAAACTGAATCTGCGTGATGTGCGAGGTGCTTGCACCCTGGATAATGGTGAGTTGATCAATCTGGCCCGAGAGCAAATGAAACGGCAGTGGAATGTTAATATGCGCTGGTAGCGGTGTTTGGGCAGACTTGGGCACTGGCGATAACTCAGCGGCAGGTTTAAAGCGCAAGGTGATCTGCCGCGCACGAAACTGCGACACCGTCAGTTCGCCTTTGGGTGTGACGCCTAAACGCATATGCGAGTCTATGCCTTCTACTTTCAGGATGGCATTACCAAGGTCAGTTTCAAACTCTTTTAAACTAGTCACCAGTAGCACGTTTGCCGCCCACACTATTTGCGGCGTGATGATCAATGACAAGCACAACACGCTGATGAGCAGTCTGTTGAGTAGCCGGTAGCAAGTGTGAGTGAGTGACATCAGAAATTCACGCCCAGGTTAAAGTGCAAACGATATTCTTTGGTTTCTTCGCCATAGGCGATATCTACGCCGACCGGGCCAATCGGGCTGCGCCAGCGCACACCCAGGCCGTAGCCGAAGGCTGGGTCATAGTCTTTCCAACTGTTGGCGGCATGACCAAAATCGACAAACATGGCGGCCCCCCATGAGGAGGTCAGCCATTGCACGATTTCGCTGCTGCCGGTGAGTAGCACACGGCCACCGACAATGGCATCGGCTTCTTTCACACCCAGCGACTGAAAGGCGTAACCGCGTACAGACTGGTCGCCACCAGCCCTAAACAAATAAGTGGCAGGCACGCTGCGTGCGCCTGTCACCGAGCCTACTTCAATACGGCCCAGCCATTGTGTGGATGCTGTCAGTGGGTAAAACGCCTGCAAACGGGCTTGCGATTGCAGAAAACGGCCGTCAGACAGTTTGTCCAAAGGTGCCAGTTGAAATTGAGTGTTCAATATCCAGCCCTTGGTCGGCGCCAGCGGATGATCTAGTTTGCGCATATTAAGGCCATAGGCCAGGGTTGCCGCTTTGTTAAATTGTGACGATTCACCATCCACGGTTAAAAATTCATACAGTAAATTAGCACCGACATATTGCTCGAAAATACTGGGTTGGCCCCAATAACGGCGCACCCCATTTTGTACGGCGGTGGTGATTTGTCCCTCAAGGTCAGTGCGTGTTACGCTGTTCTGGATGCTGTCTCTATAGCCTTTTTCATCGGTTAAGAAGGTAATGTTGGAGGTCACTGCTTGCAAGCGTTGCTCAAGTCTAAGGCTACTGTCCCACAGCAAACCACGATCAAACAGGTTGCGGTCTGTGTAGTTAAACACAATGCGTGCGCCGGTATTGGTGCTGGCGCCGACACCAATGCGCAGGGTGTTTTGCTCCATTTCGTGCACGGTGACGATGATGTCTGCACTCTGGTCAGCATTGAGTGCTTCGGTCTTGGCGACGACATCCACCGAGCGGAATTTGCCGGTGGCCATAAAACTGTTTTGCAAATTGAGTAAATCTGCCTGGCGATAAGGTGCACTGGTTTTTAGTGTGTTGAGTGGGCGCACCAGCGATTCTTGATAATGTTGCAGGCCATGAATTTGGACCGCGCCAATACGCACCGCAGGCCCTGAGTCTAGCGTCAGGGTAATCAACACTTCTTGCGTTTGCGGATTGACCATGGCCTGCGACTTGGTGATTTTTGCATTAGGAAATTCTGCACGCAGCAGTGTCGCCAGTAACTCGCGCTTGGCGCTGCTCCAGCTTTGCTGGGTAAACACACTGTTAACCGGCAACGGCCAGCTTTTTTGTGCGGCTTCTAAGGTTGATTGGTGGCTGGCTTGCTCAATTTCGCCGGTAATGGCTACATTGACCTGGCTGACTTTGGCTTGCGGCGGCAGCTTGATGCGAAATTCGGCCAGGTTGGCTACAGGCTGATAGCTCAGTGTTTTTGTTTTGAAGTAGCCTTCAGTGGCCAGTAAGTCGGCGATTTCTTGCGGTGTTTTTTGTACCAGTCGGCGCCATTCGCTGTCGTTCATGCGCGGGTTTTGCATGGCTTCGTGTATGGTCAGGTGTTTTTGCAACAGCTCGCGCAGTGCTGAGGTATCTTCTGGGGGCGTATCGTTGGTGAGCGAAAAGCGTGTCTGGTAGGTGTTGCCTGTTTTGACCTCAAACCAGGGCGCGTCTTGTGCCTGGCAGGCGGTGGTCAGCACTAGCAAGGCTAGCACAACGTGCGTGAACGGCTTGCACGTCGACTTTGCCCAGAACAAGCAGCGCAACCCGATGTTTGCTGCTTGTTCACAAGCGGGATGTTTTACATAATCAGCAAGAAAATCCCAAATCAAATCAATAGTTCAAATCAATCAGGTTTAAATATGCTTAACCAATTGAGTTGCCTTGCCGGTGTAAGTGGCAGGTGTGAGCGCCAGTAGTGCTTGCTTGGCGTCGGCCGGGATTTGCAGGGTTTCAATAAAAGCATGCAGCGATTGCTTATTAATGCCACCTTTGCCGCGAGTCAGTTCTTTGAGTTGCTCGTAAGGGTTTTCAATCCCATAACGGCGCATCACAGTCTGGATAGGTTCGGCCAGCACTTCCCAGCTGTTATCCAGGTCTTCTTGCAGGCGTTGTGGATTGATTTCAAGCTTGTTTAACCCACGCAGGCACGAGTCATAGCCCAGCAAGGTGTAGCCAAACGCGACGCCCATATTACGTAATACGGTTGAATCGGTCAGGTCCCGCTGCCAGCGGGAAATTGGTAATTTTTCGGCCAGATGGCGTAATACTGCGTTTGCCAACCCGAGGTTACCTTCAGAGTTTTCAAAGTCAATCGGGTTGACTTTGTGCGGCATGGTAGATGAGCCGATTTCGCCAGCTTTTACTTTTTGCTTAAAGTAGCCGACTGAAATATAGCCCCAGAGGTCACGGTTCAGGTCGATCAAAATGGTGTTGATACGTGCCAGGGTGTCATACAGCTCAGCCATGTAGTCATGCGGCTCGATCTGGATCGTCATCGGGTTATAAGTTAAGCCCAGCGATTCAACAAACTGTTTGGCAAAATTTTCCCAGTCAACATCAGGGTAGGCAGACAAGTGGGCGTTAAAGTTACCCACGGCGCCGTTGATTTTACCTAACACTTCATTGGCTTGTAGTTGCTTGAATTGGCGCTGCAAACGATAAACCACGTTTGCCAGCTCTTTACCCATGGTGCTTGGGCTGGCGGTTTGGCCGTGCGTGCGTGACAGCATGGATTGATCGGCCAGCGCATGTGCCAGCTCAGTCAGGCGTGCAATCACCGCTTGCAAATTAGGCTGCATCACGGCATCGCGTGCAGATTTCAGCATCAAGGCGTGTGACAGATTATTAATGTCTTCTGAGGTGCAGGCAAAGTGAATGAACTCACTGGCTTTTTTAATCTCAGGGTTGCCATCAAACTTTTCTTTAAGCCAGTATTCGAGTGCTTTCACATCGTGATTGGTGCGTGCTTCAATCGCCTTGACTTGCGTGGCATCGGCTTCGCTAAATGCAGTGATTGCGGCATCCAGTTCGGCGATGGTTTCCGGGCTAAACGGTGCAATTTCAGCCAGTTCAGGCGCTGCGCTGAGTGCTTTTAACCATGCAACTTCAACCAGTGCGCGGTATTTGATCAGTGCATATTCACTAAAAAAAGGCCGTAAAGGATCGAGTTTGGATTGATAGCGACCATCCAGTGGTGACAGTGCATTGAGCGTGGTGAGAGACGTCATGGGTAAAAAAGGCTTCGGTTCAAAAGCCGATATTTTACCCAATCCTGCTCCACTTGTCTTTGTTGAATGTCGTTTGCGTGTGCTGGCAGCAAATGCTAGCTGCGCTGAAATTGTCGATTAAAACCGCTTTGTTTGGTAAATTGTGCTTGATTTAGTCGTGACATAATCGCTCACTGGGAATGAATTTCACATGAGACGCCACGTAACCTCATCATTTGTTAGATTGCTGACAGGCTTAGGCCTGGCGCTGTGTATGCTATGGTCGCAGATACAGGCGGATGACTATGTACTGGCGATGCTGGAAAAGGTCAGGCAGCGCTATGGTGAAGAGGCTTACCAGAATGTCATGCGCCTGAATGAGATGTTTGCCCAGATTGCGGGTGCCAGTGAAATGACCAAGGTCAATATGGTGAATGATTTTACCAATCAGCATGTGTTGTTTGTCGATGACATTACGCTGTGGGGGGTGGAAGACTACTGGGCCAGCCCGCTGGAGACCTTTGGCAAAGGTGCGGGTGATTGTGAAGACTTTAGCATTGCCAAATACACCTTACTTAAAAAGCTCGGTGTGTCACAAGACAAATTACGCCTGACTTATGTGCGGGCGCGCATGCCTAGCGGATCCATCCGGCCGCACATGGTGCTGACCTACTACGCGACTCCAAATAGTGACCCATTGGTGCTCGATAACCTTAATTTTGAGTTGTTGCCTGCCTCCCGGCGTGGCGATTTGTCTCCGGTATTTAGCTTTAATGATAAGGGTTTATTCGTCGCGAATAACCCGAATATGCGGGCGGGTTCTCCTTCCAATATTTCTAAATGGCGCGATGTATTGACACGTATGCGACAGGACGGGCTGGAATGATTAAAAACCTGTTAGGGGTGTGGTTATTATGGGGGCTTAATGCTAGGCTAATGTACAGAGCCTGCATTGAGGTCGGGTTGTTGCCGGATTTACCCCAGGAAAGTAAGAGGGCTTTCAAATGTCTTTGGTAAAACAAATACGCATTGCGATTTCTGTCATTATTTTAATGGTGGCGGCAGGGTGCCTGTTTCTGGGTGTCTATGACGACCATCACTTCATGGCTGAGCAGCTGCAAAAGAAAAATAACGATAACGCCAATGGCCTGGCAATCACGCTATCCAATATCCAAAAAGATAACGTCACGGTTGAGCTGATTATCAGCGCCCAGTTTGATATGGGCAATTATCGCCGTATTGCCATTATCTCACCTGACAACAAAATCATGATTGAGCGCGTGAACCGCAACCCGCATTCGGTTGCGCCCTCCTGGTTCCAATCTGTGTTCTCGGTCAGCATTCAGCCGGGGGTTGCCAGTATTCAGTCTGGCTGGCAGCAATATGGCACGCTGGTACTAGAAAGCGAGCCGTCACTGGCCTATGACCAATTGTGGGAGACCTCACGCCACGCAGTGTTGTGGACGTTGATCGTGGCCTTGCTGAGCTATGTGGTTTCTGGCTTTTGGCTCAAACGTATTTTGAAACCATTGGACGAAGTGATTGCGCAAGCGGAGGCCTTGGGCGAGCGCAAATACATCACCATTGCAGAACCAGCGACCGAGGAATTTCAGAAGCTGGTGCGCACCATGAATACGCTGTCTGACCGCGTCAAGTCTATGGTCACGGCTGAGTCCGAGCGCCTGAATACCTTTAACCAGCAAATTAACTACGATGAAGTCACTGGTTTAATGAATCAGTCACATTTTACCAATACGGCCTCGGTTGCCCTTAAACACGAAGGCTTTGTCGAGGGCGTGCTCATTTTGGTACAGCTGCGTAACTTGCCTGATATTGACAAGCAAATGGGCTATAGCATTACCAATCAATTGATTAAAAAGGTCGGCGATGCGGTGCAGCAACAGATGGAGCATTATCAGGATGTCGTTTGTGGCCGCCTGGCGGGGGGGGTGTTCGGTATTTTTAGCCGTCAGCCGCTGGATGACTTTGCCGTCACCACTGAACTGAAGCTGGTGCTTGAAAAACTGAATGCCGCGCAACAGCTATTGCAGTTTCAGTTCGTGGTCACACATACCAAAACTAAAAAAGGCGATGACTTTGTCGATATTCACCGTGTGATGCAGTTTATTCTGGATCTGGCTGAAGATCAGACTGCGACACCAATGCGGGTGATGAATGCCAACAGCATTGTCACCTCGAGAAAAAACTACCTCAATCAATGGAAAGAACAGTTTTTGCAAGCCATCGAGCAAAAGCAGATCAAACTGGCTTGTTACCCGGTGATGCAGCGCGACCAGCAGTTGTATCACTACGAGTGTCCATTGCGTTTGCATATTGATGAGGGCGATCAATGGCTGGCCGCGGGTGCCTTTATTGATTGGGCCAGCCAGCTCGATATGATTAAAACGCTGGATGGTCTGGCGCTGGAGTATGCGGTGGATATGCTGGCGAAAAATAATGCCAGCCTCAGTGTCAATGTATCTGCGGCGGCGATGCGCAGTGATGAATATAAGGATAAGTTGCAATCATTAATGTTGACGATTTCGACGCCAGCCAGGTTGAGCTTTGAAGTGGCTGAGGAATCTGCATTTAGCGATTTTGTGAAATTTAAAGAGTTCGTCCACCTGGTGAAATCACTGGGTTGCATGGTCGGCATGGAGCATGTGTCAACGCGTTTGGCGCAATTGGGTGACTTGCATGAGCTGGGCATGGATTACATTAAATTTGATGCATCACTGATTCGCGATATTCATTTACGGCCACAACAACAGTCGCTCATGCGCGGCTTGTGCATGATGGTGCGCACCATGGGCATTGTGCCGATCGCCGAGGGGGTGCTGGATCAGCAAGAGCTGGATAGTTTGAATGCGATTGGCATTGAAGCGGTGACTGGCCCATTTGTTCAGGAAAACTTGCAGTTTGGGGCACTATGAAGATGTCAATTTTTGTAATTTCGGGGTGTTATGCCATATACTCATCGTTTTGACATGGCTTGACGGGCTATACAATCAACAGTCGGTAAATCAGTCAATGGTTTAACTCTAATAAGGATAATAATAAGTCATCTGCCATGGAAACGACGCCATACTTTAATAAGACCGAAAAAGATGCTCTGCTGGAGTGTCTCCTTTATATCTGTCGCCACAATCGGCTGGCGACCACACGCGATGCTTTAACCTCAGGGTTGCCGCTAGAGAGTGGCAAGCTTAATCCTGAGTTATTCAAGCGCTCAGCGGAGCGTTTGCGGCTGGATGTGAATGTGACACAGGCGGCAATTGTGTCATTGTTGCAACCGCAGGCAGATGTCACCTTACTACTGAATAATCATCGCGCTTGCCAGTTGATTAAAATTGATGAAAGCCAGCATTTTGCGCAAGTGGTGTTTCCCGATTTGTCGGCAGACATTGTCACTATCAGCCTGGCCGATCTGGCCGCTGAATACACCGGCTATGCTTTAATCACCAAGCAAAACTTTATTTTTGATGCACGCACGCCAGAAGTCGGCCGGATAAAAGTCAGGCATTGGTTTTGGGGCACGCTGGCTGAAAATAAAGGGATTTATCGCGATGTGATGGTCGCCGCCTTGTTGATTAACATTTTTGCCTTGGCTATGCCGCTGTTTACGATGAATGTGTATGACCGGGTAGTGCCTAACAAGGCGATTGAAACCTTGTGGGTGCTAGGCGTAGGCGTGGCACTGATTGTATTGGGTGACTTGTTGCTGCGTTCGATGCGTGCCTATTTTCTGGATTGGGCCAGTGCACGCATAGACGTAAAGCTCAGTGCGCAAATCATGGAAAAAGTGCTGGGCACCCGCTATGAGGCCAAACCAACCTCGGTAGGTTCTTTCGCGTCTAATTTACGCTCGTTTGAAAGTGTGCGCGACTTTATCACTTCGGCCACCGTGGTGACGCTGATCGACCTGCCATTCGGTATTATTTTCCTCATTGTCATTGCCTGGATTAATCCTTATATGGTGTTGCCTGCGTTGATTGGCGGCGCGGTTGTGTTGATTTACTCTTTAAGTGTGCAAACCAAGATGCACGATCTTTCAGAAACCATGTATCGTGCCAGCGCGCAACGCAATGCGACGCTGATTGAGAGTCTGGTTGGCCTGGAAACCGTGAAATCTATGGGTGTTGAAGGGCAGATGCAGGGCAAGTGGGAGAAAAGTGCGCTGTTTTTGTCTGAGGTGGGCAGTAAACTTAAATTGCTGTCATCCTCTATCACCAATGGCACGTATGCGTTGCAGCAAATTATTAGTGTAGCGATTGTTATTTTGGGCGTGTATTTGATCTCGAATGGTGATTTAACCATGGGTGGATTAATTGCCTGCTCACAATTGACGAGCCGAGGTTTAGCGCCTATTTCGCAAATTGCAGGTCTGTTCACGCAGTATCACACCGCAGCCACGTCTCTTAAGTCATTAGATGAAGTGATGGGCAAGCCGGTAGAGCGCAATAAAGGCGTTAACTTTTTGTCTCGCCCGGTATTCAAGGGTGAGATCGAGTTTAAAAACGTGTCATTTAAATATCCAGGCTCTGATGAGCTGGCCTTGAACCGGATTTCTTTCAAAATTCGCCCCGGCGAGCATGTCGGCCTGATTGGCAGGATGGGCTCAGGCAAGACCACTATTAATAAATTGATTTTGGGCCTGTATCAGCCGACCGAAGGCGCGATTCTGATTGATGGTATTGATGCGCGACAAATTGATCCGGCTGAGTTGCGCCGCAGCATTGGCTATGTGCAGCAAGATAATCATCTGTTTTATGGCTCATTGCGTGAAAATGTGACGCTGCGTCACCCGCATGCTGACGATCAGTCCGTATTGCGGGCTGCGCAAGTAGGCGGCATTGCCGAGTTCGTTAATGCGCACCCTAAGGGGTTTGACCTCGAAGTAGGCGAACGCGGAGATACCTTGTCTGGCGGGCAGCGGCAGGGCGTAGGTATTGCACGCGCGTTTGTCACCATGCCACAAATTGTATTGCTGGATGAGCCGACCAGTGCCATGGATCATTCTGGTGAAGAAACGGTGAAACGTAACATTGCCGAAGCCACTGCTGACAAAACCATGATTGTGATCAGTCATCGTAATGCCATGCTGGAGCTGGCAGAGCGCTTGATTGTAATTGACTCGGGCCAAGTGGTTGCGGACGGTAACAAAGAGGACGTCACGGCTGCGCTGCGCGCTGGCAAAGTAGGTAAGGCGAGATAATCATATGGCAAAAAAAATATTCGATCAATTAGGTGAAGTCACCAAGCCAGACAGCATCTGGGTGCGCCTCGGTAAGCCTGTGCATGCTCTGGTAGATAAAGTCGTGAAAACCGAGACCGCTGAAGCACGCACATGGTCTGAGCAAGCGCATGACGTGATGATAGAAGGCACCATGCTGCATGCCAAGCTGATTATGTATGCTATTTTTGCGATTTTGCTGGTGTTGCTGGTTTGGGCGAGTGTGGCTAAGGTAGACGAAGTCACGCGTGGCGAAGGGCGTGTCATTCCATCCCGTCAGATACAAGTTGTGCAATCGTTAGATGGCGGCATTGTGGTTGATATCATGGTGCAGTTGGGGGATACCGTTAAACGCGGTCAACCCTTGATTAAAATTGACGAAACCCGCGCCATTTCATCTTTAAAAGAAAATGAAAGCCAATATTTGTCACTCAAAGCCAAAGAGGCGCGCCTGAAAGCGCTGGCTAATGGTGGCAGTTTTAATCCGCCGAGTGAAGTACAGCAAAAAACGCCTGATACTTACCTGCAAGAGTTACAGTTGTTTAATGCCGCAAGAGATGAACTGAATTCACAAATCAATATCGCCAGAGACCAGTTGTCGCAACGCGAGCGTGAATTGTCAGAGGTGCAGTTTAAAAAGGAAGTGGCGATTAAAACCTATGACTCAACCAGTAAGGAGTTGGCAGCTAACCGCCCATTGCTAAATAGTGGTGCGGTGTCTGAGATTGAAATCTTAAGGTTGGAGCGTGATGCCAATCGTGCAAAAGGTGACATTGACCAGGCCTCGGCCCAAATGGGGCGTTTGACGGCAGCGATTTCTGAAGCGAGGCGTAAAGTGTCAGAAGCGCAGCAATCTTTCTTGAGCAAGGTTCGCACAGACTTGAACGAAACCACTGCCAAAATTAATAGCTTAACGCAGTCTAGCCTGGCGCTTTCAGATAAAGTGAAGCAATCCACATTAACCTCACCGGTGAACGGTAAAGTCAGCAAGCTTTACTATAATACCGTTGGTGGGGTGATCCAGCCGGGCAAAGAAGTCATGGAGGTGGTACCTTCTGATGATGCGCTGGTGATTGAAGCCAAAGTGCAAACCAAAGATATTGCCTTTATTCGCCCGCAACAGCCCGCGGTGATCAAGTTGACGGCGTATGATTACACTATTTATGGCAGTTTGGATGGCTCTGTGCAAGATATTGCAGCAGATTCCACCATAGACGATAAAGGTAATGCATATTATGTCGTTAAGGTAAGGACAGACAGAAATAATCTGGGCGACCACTTGCCGATTATTCCTGGCATGGTGGCACAGGTTGATATTTTGACAGGGAAGAAAACGGTGCTGTCCTACTTATTAAAACCAGTGTTAAAAGCTAAATCTTATGCATTAACCGAGCGCTAATCACTATGAAGCATATATTTATCACCACCTTAAAACAATCCGTAGAGTCCTGGCTCAAGGCTTTTCCGCAGCTAATTGCCATTTCTGACGTCGTGTCAGCAGACATTGCGGGCGCCTCTATTATCTGGGTGCATGCACAAATTGAACATGGTCAGCAATGGCGCAAGCATGTGCAGCAGATATTAACGTTCGTGCCTTCTGCCAAAGTGATTGTGTTATCCAATAACCCTGATCAAACCGAGGCCATGCAAGCACTTGAGCTCGGCGCGGTCGGTTATTTGCATGCTTATGCGCACCAGCAAGTGCTGCAAGAGGTCTATAGCGTGGTTTCACAAGGCGGCGTCTGGCTGGGGCGGGATGTGCTCAAGCACTTGATTACGCTAACGACACGCGGCAACCCGCAACCGGAGGCTACCGAAGAAATGTTGGATGGCTTGACCAAGCGTGAGCGTGAAGTCGCATTAGAGGCAGCCAGAGGCAATAGTAATAAAGAGATCGCGCGCGCACTTTCTATTTCAGAGCGCACTGTCAAAGCACATTTAACCTCTGTGTTTGATACCTTAAAAGTGCGGGATCGTTTGCATCTGGCATTGGTGCTACAGGGTAAATCAGCCCAGGGACACTTCTCTCATGACGATCATTTAAAAAAAGATTCTTTGAATAAATTACATTTAAACTCATGATTGATTAATTATTTTAATTTATGTTTATTTTTGTAAATTAATGAATTTAATCAGATTTTTTCAAAAAAACTGCTGTCATAAAGATGAAATATGTGACATTTTTCACTAAAAACCCATCTAAGTGACTACTCAGATGGGCTATTCACCCTTGTGCCGACACAATTCCGTGGTTATACTGATTCTGGATGAATCTTTATAACTTGTTAAGAGTCTGCACATGAAACTAAAAAAAATCGCCTCGGCACTATTAATGGGTGTGTTTTCTTTCTCGTCTATCGGTTGGGCTGCTAGTCCTGAGACCTTAGAGAAAATAATCGAAAAGGCTGTCTCTGAGAACCCTGAGGTTCAAGCCAGCTTTCACGCTTTTAAAGCTGCGGAGTTTGATGAGTCTGCCGCCAAAGGCCGATACCTGCCAAACTTGACCGTTGATCAAACGTTTAGAAATCAAGAACGTCTGACGCCAAACGTCAACAATACCTTCACACCAAATCAACAATCCACCTTGACCTTGCGTCAAATGATCTTTGATGGACTGGCCACGCCTTCTGAAGTGGGTCGACTGGATCATGTGGCGAAATCTCGCTTCTATGAGTTGCAAGGTCAAATGCAAGGTGTTGCGCTGGATACTGCCACGGCATATTTTGATTTGTTGCGTTATCGCCGCTTGGTGTCTTACGCACAAGACAACTTTGTTGTGCACAAGCAGATTTTTGACAAAATCAAATCTCGCGTAGATGCTGGCGTTGGTAAAAAAGTTGACTTGGAGCAAGCCACAGGCCGTTTGGCATTGGCTGAAGCCAACTTGCTGACTGAAACCACTAACTTGTTTGATGTGTCAGCGCGTTTTCAACGTCTGGTTGGTGAGTTGCCGCCTGAGAGTGTAAGTGAAGTGATGCTGACTGGTGACGGCCTGGCTGGTAGTGCTGATCAGGTGCTGGACGCTGCTTACAAGCAAAACCCAAATATTCTCGCCGCGATTGAAAATATTATTGCCGTAGAAAAATCAGTCTCTGGCAAAAAAGCGCCTTTCATGCCGCGCCTCGATTTGCAAGGCCGCAAAATTCTTGATGTGAACGATGCAAGCAAGAACAGCACCTTGGCTGCCGACACATTGGAAGTCACTGCAAGCTGGAATATCTTTAATGGCTTTACTGATAAATCAAACATGGACTCTGCGGTAGAAACCTTAAACCGCTCACATGATTTGCGCGATAAAGCGTGTATTGATACACGCCAGTTAGTGGCAATTGCTTACAACAATATCAAACAGTTGACTGAGCAAGTGGCTTACCGCAAGCAGCACCAGGATTCGATTGAAAATGCGCGTTTGGCTTATCGTAAGCAATATGACATTGGTCAACGTACCTTGCTTGACTTGCTGGATACTGAAAACGAATATTTCCAGTCTCGCCGCAACTTTACCAGTGCGGAAATGGACCTCAGCACGGCCTATGCCAGAACTTATGCTGGTCAAGGCCTGTTGCTGAGCAAGCTGGGTGTGACCCGTGCAGATGTTGGCGAGTACCCACGTGAAGAGTACATGGATCGCGAGAATGTATGTAAAGCTGTCGCACCTACACAAGTTGTGCCAGACAAAGCAGCATTGTTGGCAAATGCCAAGCCTTGGGAAGGTGAAGCCTTCAAGCCAAAAACTCAAGAAAAAGCGACCATGAAGTTTACGCCTCGCATCTTGTTCCAGGCTAATAGCGCCATTATCTTGCCAGAGTCTTATGCTGATCTTGATATTGTGTACGATGTGGTTAAAGAGTGGGGCAATGACAAGGTTGAGATCGCTGGCCATACGGATAAGCGCAGCACGTCAAAAGAAAAGTACAACCTTGTATTGTCAGAAAAACGTGCTAAAGCAGTTGCTGACTATCTGGTCAAAAAAGGAATGGACGCACAACGTGTGGTTGTTAAAGGTTACGGCTTTTCACAACCTATCGCTGAAAATGATCCTGTGAATGGTAATGATGCCAACCGCCGTGTTGAAATCATTCGTTTTCAGTCTGTCGCCCAATAACTATTGAGCATTTCTCCTGCCTGCGGGGGAATGAAAAAGCGGTGCCAATTTGGCACCGCTTTTTTTATGTTTGCGAGCGAGGGCGCTTACTGGAGTGGCCTGCTTTCTAGCTAGTTAAGGCATTGTACTTTAGTACAATAGATTTTCATTTTGAATTCGCGTTTAATACGACACTATCAGAATTGTCTCAATCTTAAGTGAGGATCAAAATGGCTACAGTAATCGGAACTGTTACAAATATTCAAGGCATGGCTATCGTAGTCGATGCCAGCGGCAACCGCCATATGTTGAAAGTCGGTGAAGTGCTGCATGCCGGTGATAAAGTAATCACCGCCTCAGGTGCTGCCGTCTCCGTCAAGCTGGCCAACGGCGAGACTGTGAATTTTGCTGAAGCGCAAACAGTTAAGATTACTGATAACTTGGCCCAGGTGGATGTTTCTGACGTCTCTGAAAATGCTGTGAACCAAACCGTTTTTGATGCTGTATTGACTGCATTGAATGAAGGCCGTGACATCACTGAAGTGTTGGATAGCCCAGCGGCAGGTGAAGCCGGCAGTGATGGTAATGCAAGCTTCGTTAACCTGGATAGAATTCAGACCCAAAATGCAGGCGGTGCCAACTATGATGGTGGTACTGGTGCGGGCGGCGCGGCGACAGGTGGCAATATTGCCCCTAACTATGTTTATTTGAGCCCAGCAAGTGGGGCTCCTGTTATTACATTGGCAGATGATAAAGACAATGATGGTTATTTAAATGCCGGCGAGTTGGGTAATGCAACAACAACTAAAGCTACTGTGACGCTACCAGCAGGTCTTGAACCTGGCGATACATTAAACGTTGTTCATAACGGCGGTACGATTAGTATTGTATTGTCTGCTGCAAATATTGCAGCGGGTTCTGTCGACGTTCAAGTGCCAGTAACGGCGCAGGGTTCAACATTGACTGTGACGGCAAGCATTACGAACCAATCAGGCCAAACGTCGCCTTCAAGCTCAGATTCTGCAATTATTGACACCAATGTTCCAAATGGTGGCAATGCTCCTATCGTCGAAATTACTGAGGATGCGAATAATGATAACTTCATTAATCGTGCTGAATTGAACGGTGATATAGATGTAAAAGTGTCGTTTACGCCAAGCTTGGTTGATGTGGGTGATATTGTCGTTGTTAAATCCAATGATGCTGCTGGTACTGTCAAGCAAATTACTATCACCGCAATCGACAAATCGAATGGGTATATTACAACCACGGTTCCAGCTCAGCCAGATAAAGCCAACGTAGTCGTTACTTCAACGATTGTTGATGCTGCAAAAAATGAATCTAAACCAGGTAGCGACTCTGCAACTATAGATTTAACAGCACCCGATACTCCTGCTTTTGAAGGTGTAGATGATGTTGGGCCAACTCAGGGTGTGATTGTTAATAACTCAACGATTGATGATAACAAGCCTGAAATTCGTGGTTCTAATGGTAACCCTAACGACACCATTACGATTTACGACAACGGCACCAAGCTTGGTACCACTGTTGTAAAACCTGACGGTACCTGGACATTCACACCGACAACACCGTTGGTAGATGGTGGTCACAGCATTACAGTGACTGCGACTGATCCTGCAGGCAATACAAGCGTGCCATCCACACCACTGAATTTTACAGTCGATACTGTTGCACCAAATACGCCTGCTTTTGAAGGCGTGGACGATGTGGGCCCAACTCAAGGTTTGATTGTTAACAACTCAACCATTGATGATAACAAGCCTGAAATTCGTGGCTCTAATGGTAACCCTAACGACACCATTACGATTTACGACAACGGCACCAAGCTTGGTACCACTGTTGTTAAACCTGATGGTACCTGGACATTTACGCCAACAACGCCGCTGGCTGATGGTGGTCATAGCATCACTGTGACTGCAACTGATCCAGCTGGTAATACCAGTGATCCATCTGCACCATTGGCTTTCACAATCGACACAATTGCACCAAATACGCCTGCTTTTGAAGGCGTGGACGATGTGGGCCCAACTCAAGGTTTGATTGTTAACAACTCAACCATTGATGATAACAAGCCTG